>CALCTH010000001.1 GCA_937893795.1 uncultured Myxococcales bacterium
GGCCGACTTCTTCGAGGCCTCGTGTGGCGGCGGCGGCGGCGGCGGCGGCGGCGGACCCGGCGGAGCCGGCGCCGGCAGTGCGCTCCTCGTCGGGCTCCGCGCGGTCGACGTGAGCGGTGCACGCTTCGAAGCTCCCGGGGCGGCGGCGACCGAGGGCGGTGGCGGCGCCGGCGGCGCGCTCCTCCTCGGGGCCTCCCGATCTCTCCGCAGCCCGAGCGCCGTCGACGTCGCCGGGGGCGCGGGCGCTCGGGGCGCCGATGGCGGCGAGGGGCGCGTTCGCGTCGATGCGCCGGGCGCGGGCGCTACCCTCGGCGCCGCCTACGCGGGCCCGAGCGTCGACCTGAGCGCCTTCGACCCCATCACCCGCACGGAGCGGCTGGCTCTCACGGGTCGCGCGACGCCAGAGGACACGGTGGTCGTCGAGGACCTCGAGGGGACCGCGCTCGCCCGGGGCGCGGTGGACGAGGGCGGGCGCTTCACCCTCGACGTCCCGCTCGCGCTCGGGCTGAACCGGCTCCGCCTCGTGTCGCTGCGTCCGGACGGGGAGCGTGTGTCGGGCTGGAGCGGCAACAACTTCGCCTTCGACCGCCCCGAGGGAGCCGGGCGCACGCTCCCGGTGAGCGCCACCGTGGACGTGGCGCGGCTGCCGTAGGAGTCTCGGTACGTGACCGAGGAGGAGACGCCCGGCGGGCTCTTCGCCGGAGAGGCCCTCGCGAGTGACGCCATCGGGCGCCTCATCGAGTTCTGGGGCTTCAAGCGGAACATGGGCCGGCTCTGGACCGTGCTCTACCTCGCCGCGGAGCCGCTCTCGGCCAAGGCCCTTCAGGAGCGCCTCGGTTTGAGCAGCGGCGCCGTCTCCATGACCACCACCGAGCTCCAGCGTTGGGGCGTGGTGAAGAAGGTCTGGGTTCAGGGTGAGCGCCGGGACTTCTTCGTCGCCGAGGGGAACTTCTGGAAGATGATCTCCCGGGTCTTCGAAGAGCGGGAGCGCGCGCAAATCCTCGAGGCGCTCGACGCCCTCGAGGACGCCCTCGACGACCTGCGGCTGCGGGCCGAGAGCGACGATGCCGCGGTGCGCGCGCGCGCCACGCAGGCCGCGGAGCGCGTGGAGCAGCTCCTCGATCTGGCGCGCCTCGGCCGCGAGCTCCTCGACGTGCTCATCCGGAACGCCCGAGTGGACGCGAGCCCGTTGCTCCGCGTGCTCCTCGGGGCGAGCCGCCGCGCCAGCGAGGAGCAGGAGCGCTGAAGCGTCGGCGCCTCGAGGTGCTTCGGGACGCGCTCGACGCGCGGGCCGTTCGGGGCGTCATCGCGCTCCTCATCGTGGTCAGCGTGCTCCCCTTTCCGGGGCTCGAGCGGCGGCTTCGGCCGATCTTCCTGGTCATCTTCGGCGTCGAGCTCGTGCTGCGCGTCGTCGTGCTGACACGGCTGCCCCCGGGGCGGGGCGGCCAGGCGAGGGGCCCGGCCTGGGCCTTCGTGCTCATCGACCTGCTCGCATGGGTGAGCTTCCTGCCCCTCGAGCATCTGATGGGGCGCCAGCTCCTTCGCGGGCTACGGCTCGTGCGTCTGCTGGTGCTCGTGCGCTTCGTGCGGGAGCGCCTCGCGGACGTGTGGTCGGTGCTCAGTCGCCGCGAGCAGCTGCAGCAGCTCGGCCTGGTGACCAGCTTCGTGGTGGCGCTCTCCTTCGTCGCCGCCGTGCTGCTCAGCAACCTCGGCATCGACCACGACTACGACGGTCGCGGCGGGGCGGGGAGCGTCGACGACTTCTGGGATCGGCTCTGGTGGGCGTTCCGCCAGGTCGAGAGCCCGGACAACCTCGTGCAGAATTTGGCGGGGAGCCCGCTGCTGGTGCTCGTCAGCCTCGGGTTGACGATCACGGGCATCTTCGTCTTCAGCTACCTCGTCGGTATCGGGGCGAACGTGGTGGAGCAGGTGGTCCGCGCGGAGCGACGGCGGCGCGTGGGGTTCCGGGGACACACGGTGGTGGCGGGCCCCATCCACGAAGCCGAGCTCCTCGTGCGCGAGTTCGTCCGGATGTACGCGAAGAACCGCGGGCGGCTGGTGCCGGCGCCGCGCATCGCGCTCCTCGGCGCGTCCGAGGAGCCGCCGGCCTATCTCTACGAGCCCGGGTTTCGCACGGTGGTCTACCGGCAGGGCGACGCGGCGGATGGCGAAGGGCTGGAGCGCGTGGCCGCCGATCTGGCCACCCGCGCGCTCTTCCTCGCGGAGCCCGGCCGCGACGCGGACGCACGCACGCTGGCACGGCTCTCGGCCTTTCGCGCGCTCAATCCGGACGCTTCGTGCTTCGTCGAGCTCCTCGACGACGCGCACGAAGAGGTCGCGGGCGCCGTCGGCGGCGAGGAGGCCGACGTGCTCGCCATGGCCCGGGTGCTCGGGCTCTTCCTCTGCCACCACCTGCTCGTGCCGGGCCTCGAGGCGCTGCTCGCCGAGCTCCTCTCGGCCGAGGGGCACGAGCTCTACACGCATCGCTACGGCGACGAGGCGCGCCACGCCCTGGCGCGACGCGGCGGCCGCGTGCGCTTCGAAGCCCTGGCGCGTGAAGCCATGGCGCGCGGGGTCACGCTCGTGGCGCTCTTCCACGGCGCGCCCGGCCAGCGGCCGAGGCTGTGGCTCAACCCGACCGTCGGCGAAGACGGGCTCCACCCGGACGAGGTGCCCTGGGAATCGATCGCGGGGCTGGCCGGCGTGGCGCCCCGGGCCGCGGCCCTGCGCGACCTCGCGCAGGGCCTGCTGCGCAGCGAGCCGGCGGACGCGGACGAGACGCCGGCCGATGCGCGCTGGCTCGCGCTCGACGCCGTGACCTTTCAGCCGCCGCGCGACGTGCTGGTGCTCGGGACGTCCCGCGCCGTTCCGGCGTTGGTGGCCGGCCTCGCCGCCTACGTGCCGGGCGTGCAGGTCCGGGTCGTGATGAGCGACGAAGACGACACCCGGGTGCGCGCTCGGCGCCGGCGGCGCCTCGGCCTCGCGGAGGGCGAGGCGTCACGGGGGCTCGCGGGGGGAGGGCGCCTCGAGGTCTTCGAGCCCGGCCCCGGAAGCTGGGTCGCCCAGGCCGTGGCTACGGCGCGGGAGCGGCGACCCGACGCGGCGGTCTTCCTGGCCGATCCCGGCGGGGACCCGGGCGAGGACATGGACGCGCGCGTGGTCCTTCGCGTGCTGCGCTTCTGCCGCGCGCTCGGGGCCGTGGCCGGGATGCGGCTCCTCGTGGAGCTGGACGCGGAGGAGCGCGGCGAGCATCTGGCGCGCGATCTGGCAGCGCTCGGTGAGCACGTGCCCGCGCTGCCGCTGCTCAGCACGGAGCAGATCCGCGCCTACTTTCTCGTGCACGCGGCCTTCGTGCCGGGCGTGACGGGCATCTATGATGCGCTCCTCCGGGAGCCCGGCGGGGAGCTTGCCTACGTGCCTCTCACGCTTCGGGACGCACCGGCCACGACCTTCGGCGCGCTCCGCGCGTCCTTCGCCCACGCCGGAGCCATCCCGCTCTCGATCCTCCGCCGGGACGGGACCCTCGACGTGTGCCCGCCGAGCACGACGCGCGTGGACCCGGCCGTGGTCGCGGGCCTCCATTGCGTGGTGGACCGCGCGACGGCCGAGCGCGACTTCGCGCGCGCGTCCGCCGCGAAGCGTCCCTGAGCCCGGGCGAAGGGTCAGGTGCTAGGCGGCTCGACGACGTCGCAGAGGTTCTCGACGGCCATCTCCTCGGCCGTGCAGTCGGGCTCCGCGTCGCAGTCGTCGAGCGTCGCGCACTCGAAGACGTCGACGAGGGCCTGGCGGCACGCCTCGTCCTCGCCGGAGACCTCGAAGGCCTGCGCGAAGCCGGGGCACACCATGTCGGCCAGGCCGGGAATCCCGGCGCAGGCCGAGGCCGCGTCGAAGAGGCCACGGCAGGCACGCTCGAGCTCGCCACCGCCGCCGCCGCCACCGTCGGAGCCACCGCCGTCGACGTCGATGGCCATGTCGCGCGTGGTCCCGCTCGTGCCGCCGTCGTCGTCACCGCAGCCAAGGAGCCCGAGGGCGAGGAGAGCCGAAAGTAGAATCCGCATGGGTCCACGGAACCCGACGCCGGAGGACAGGTCAACCGTGGGCCGGACGTTCTACGGACTCTTACTTTACATAATGCACGTTATACGAAGTATTGATCCAAGGCGCCGTGACCGGATGCGGTACCCTCCCGAACATGGGGACGGGTTACCCAGGCGGGGACGACACGGGGACGGCTCTGGTACGCCGATCCGTTCGTCGCTCCGTCGAGCATGGGCTGCAGCCCGGCACGCGCACCTTGCCCCTCCGGCTCACGCAACGGGAGCTGAGCGAGCGCCGTGACCGCATCGAGGACGTGCTCGGTACCGCGATGCGCGCGGTCTCGTCGCTGACCGACATCGCGCAGCGGTCCGGGTGCGTGTTGCTTCTGGCCACATCGGATGGGGTCGTGGTGCGCCGGCTGACGCGTGGCGGAAACCCGGACGTGCTCGGGACGGCGCTCGACGAAGGCTCCCTGTGGGACGAGGCGTTCGCCGGGAACAACGCCGTCGGCACGGCGCTCGTCGAAGAGCGGCCCGTGAGCCTTCACGGCGCGCAGCATCACCTCGAGATTCTCCATCCCTACAGCTGCACAGCCGTACCGCTCTGGGATGGACACCAACGGCTGGTCGGGATCCTCGACCTGACCACCGTCGCCTCGCGGCACGCTAGTACACCCTTCTTGCGCAACGCGCTGGAACGCGAGGCCCTCGCGGTGCACGCGGCGCTCTTCGCCGCGGCCTTTCCGGATGAGTGTCTCGTGGAGCTTGGGCCGACCTCGCTCGGCCCCACGGAACGCTCGCGCGCGCTCGTCGCCGTGCGCTCCGACGGCACCATCGCGGGTCTGACCTTGCCCGCATCGCGCCTCTTGGCATCACGCGCCGCCGCCAAGGCGACCACGCCACTCGGATCGCTCCTGAGCGACCGGCTGAGCGCGCAGCTCAGGCAGCTCCGGGACGAGAGGACAGGCACGAGCTCGACTGCCGGCGAGTGGCACCTGCGCGTGGCGCGCGCGGGCGAGCCGACGCGGCGCCCTTCCGCCTTGGAGCGACCCGCGCCTCTCGACCTGGATGCGCTCGCCGGCCGGGACGTGACCATGCAGCGTCATCGCCGCGCCCTCGGCCGTCTCCTCGACACGCAGCTCCCCATCATGATCGGTGGCGAGACCGGTACGGGAAAGGACGCGCTGGCCAAGGCCATTCATCGGGGCAGTCGTCGCGCACGGCACCCCTTCGTCGCCGTGAACTGTGCGTCCGTTCCCGAGTCGATTCTCGACTCGGAGCTCTTCGGCTACGCGCCCGGCACCTTCACCGGCGGCCTCAAGGGTGGGAAGATCGGGAAGATGGAGGCCGCACACCGCGGCACGCTCTTTCTCGACGAAATCGGAGACATGCCGCTCGCACTGCAGGGGCGGCTGCTTCGCGTGCTCGCAGAGCGCGAGGTGACGCGACTGGGTGCCATCGACGCCGTACCGGTCGACTTCCAGCTGATCACCGCGACGCACCGCGACCTCGTAGGCCTCGTCGCCGAGGGGCGCTTCCGCGAGGACCTGCTCTACCGGCTCCGCGGTGCATCCCTACGCTTGCCGCCGCTCCGGGAACGCACCGACCTCGAGGAGCTCGTGCACGAGCTCGCGCCGCCGGCGACGACGTTCGCACCGGACGCGCTGGCCCGCCTTCTCGCCTATCGCTGGCCAGGCAACATCCGGCAGCTGAAGCAAGTGCTCACCTTTGCCGTGGCCTGCAGCGATGGCTCGCACGTCACCACGAGCGACCTCCCCCCGGAGGTTCGTGCGAGCGATGGCGCGGCGCCAAGCGCCTTCCGTAGCGAGCGACGTTCGAACGAGCGCGAGCTTCTGCTTCGCACGCTCAGGGCGGCCGGCTGGAACGTCTCGAAGGCCGCTCGGACGCTCGGCCTCGGTCGCTCGACGATGCATCGGAAGATGCGCGAGCTGGGCATTCGCCGGCCGAAGAGCTGACGTCCCGCCCTCCCCGTCCGGTGTCTCGAAGCCGAGCCAGCCGCCTGCCACCATTGGCTCGGTTTCGGCACACCTCAGCTCGTCCCATACGAAACAGCCGGGAAACCTGCATGGCACGTCGTTTGAAACGGCGTGAGTCCGGAACGGAGGTGCCGCATGCAACCCGGGCGAGCGGAAAAGAGGTGGATGTACGAGACGATGCTGCTGAGTCGTCGCTACGAAGAGGCGATCGAGAAGATCTATCTCGAAGGAAAGCAGCCGCGCTTCGACATGGCAGCTGGCCCCATCCCGGGGGAGATGCACCTCTCGAACGGCCAGGAGCCCTGCGCCGTCGGCGTCATCGCGCATCTCGAGGCCCACGATACGGTGACCGCGACCCACCGACCGCACCATCAGGCCATCGCCAAGGGTGTGGATCTAAAGGAGATGACGGCCGAGATATTCGGAAAGAAGGCAGGGCTCTCCGGTGGTCGTGGTGGTCACATGCATCTTCTCGATCCGCGCGTGAACTTCGTGTGTTCGGGGATCATTGCGCAGGGATTGGGTCCGGCTCTCGGCGCTGCCCTCTCCCGCACGATGCAGGGGAAACCTGGAGTGGCGGTGGCGTTCATCGGAGAGGGTGCCGTCAATCAGGGCGCCTTTCACGAGACGATGAACCTGGCAGCTCTCTGGAACCTGCCTCTCATCGTCGTCGTCGAAGACAACGCCTGGGGCATCTCCGTCTCGAAGAAGGACTCGACGGCCGTCGAGCGCAATCACGTGCGCGCCGCGGCCTACGGCATTCCCGGCCACTTCGTGCCGGACAACGATCCCATCGCCATCTACGACGTCGCCGGCGAGGCCATCGCCCGAGCGCGGCGCGGCGAGGGACCCACGCTCATCGAGATCGAGACGGATCGCCTCGCGGGCCACTTCATGGGCGACGCAGAGCAGTACCGACCGGAAGGCGAGAAGGACGCGCTCTTCGCACGTGACCCGATCCCGCGGCTTCGCGACCAGATGCTCGCCGCCGGCGAGCTGAGCGCCGAGGACGTTGCCTCCATCGACGCCGCGGTCGCGCGCCGCATCGACGAGGCCGTCGCATTCGCCCGTGAGAGCCCCTACCCCGAGCCCTCCGATGCGCTCGAGCATGCCTTCCACCCCGTGACCTGAGCCCTGGAGAACCCGATGCCGGAAGAGGCTTCAACGCGAAAGCTGACCATTGCGCGGGCCATGGCTGAGGCCATTGCTCAAGAAATGCGAGTCGACGAGCGCGTCTTCGTCATGGGAGAAGACATCGCTGCGCTTGGCGGCGTCTTTGGAAACACGCGTGGCCTGCTCGATGAGTTCGGCGACAAGCGCATCCGGGATACACCCATTTCCGAGACGGCCTTCATGGGAGCTGCAACCGGGGCAGCCATGGATGGCATGCGACCGGTGGTCGAGCTCATGTTCGTCGACTTCATGGGCGTCTGCTTCGACGCCATCTACAACTGCATGGCGAAGAACGTGTACTTTTCCGGTGGCTCCTTCAAGGTGCCCGTCGTGCTGATGACGTCCACCGGTGGGGGATACTCGGACGCAGGTCAGCACTCCCAGTGCCTCTACGGGTCCTTCGCGCATCTCCCCGGCATGAAGGTCGTTTCCCCTTCGAACGCGCGGGACGCCAAGGGCCTGATGACGGCGGCGATTCGCGACGACAACCCGGTGGTGTTCATGTACCACAAGGGTCTCCAGGGCATGGGCTGGCTCGGCACGGAACCCGCCGCGATCGTGCCGGTACCGGAAGAGACCTTCACCACGCCCATCGGGAAGGCTGCCGTGGTCCGCGAGGGAAGTGACGTGACCATCGTCGGGCTCGCCATGGGAGTCCACCACGGACTCCGCGCCGCGGAGCAGCTGGCGGAGCGCGGCGTTTCCGCGGAGGTGCTCGACCTGCGCTCGCTCGTCCCGCTCGACCGCGAGGCCATCATCGCGTCCGTCGCCAAGACGGGCCGCCTCATCGTCGTGGACGAGGACTACCAGTCGTACGGCGTGACCGGAGAGATCATCGCCACCGTGGTGGAGCACGACGTTCGGCTCCTCGAGAGCAGCCCCCAGCGGGTCGCGTACCCCGACGTGCCAATCCCCTTCTCCCGGCCCCTCGAGCAGTTCTGCTTGCCGAACGCCGACAAGATCGTGGCTGCCTACGACGCGATGGGACACTGACCGTGGACATCATCATTCCGGGCGACCTGTGGGAAGGGGACGCGGAGGGAGTGTTGACCGCGTGGCTCTTCGACGCGGGCGCGAAGGTCTCCGAGGGCGCCATCGTCGCCGAGGTCATGACCGACAAGGTGCAATACGAGCTCGTGGCACCGAACGACGGCATTCTCCGCATCCGGGCCGAGCTCGATGCGGTCGTGAAGCGCGGCGACGTCATCGGCAGCGTCGATGCCGGCTGAGAACGCGACCACGACGGTGGTCCCGCTCCGTGGCGTTCGGGGGATGGTGGCCTCCAAGATGCTCGCAAGCGCCACCAGTACGGCACCGGTGACGCATCACGCCGACGCCGACGCGTCGGCGCTACTGGCCCGTAAACGGACCCTGTCGGAGCGGGGACGCAAGGTGTCCATCGAAGACCTCGTGCTCGAGGCCGTAGTCCGCAGCCTCGGCAGGCATCGCTGGCTGAACGGCTGGGTCGAGGGCAACCAGGTTCACCTGGAGGAACGGGTCCATCTCTCGGTGGCGATCGCTCTGCCGGACAACGGGCTGGTCGCGCCCACGATCTTCGACGCGCAGGAGCTGGACGCCGAGGCGCTCCGGGAGCGGCGCCGTGACCTCACCTCGCGCGCAGCGACGAACGCCCTTCGCGTCCCGGAGATGAGCGGCGGGACCTTCACCGTCAGCAACCTCGGTCGCTCCCGCGTCCGCGCGTTCACCCCCATCCTGAACGCCCCGCAAATTGCGATCCTCGGCGTCGGACGCACGGAGCACGTGGCGGTTCCCGGCGACGACGGCGGCGTCACGTGGCAGCCGCGCATGGGGCTCTCGCTCACCTTCGACCATCGCGCCGTGGACGGGGCCCCAGCCGCCGCGTTTCTCGGGGACCTCTGCGAGACCCTCGAGACCTACCCGCCATGAGCACGAGCCTCGATGGCTTCATCGCCGACCCGCGAGAGGCCTTGCGACGGGAGTCGCGGATGCTGGCCTGCGCCGGCCCCGAGGGAGCCTGTGGCGTCTGGGCCACGTCTCGCTGTGTCGTGGTCCCGCGCTCCGTCGCGCGGCATCCGGCCTACGACGCCGCACGCGCGGCAATGGCCCGGCGCGGCTTGCCGGTGGTCCTGCGAGGGACCGGCGGCGGAATCGTCCCCCAAGGTCCCGGGATTCTCAACGTCTCCGTCGTGGTCCCCATCGCGGCCCGCCGCCAATCCGTACGGTCCGACTTCCGGTGGTTGTGTGAACCGCTTCGCGGGTGGCTTGCCGAGCGCGGGATCGCCAGCCGCCTCGGTCGGGTGCCGGGGTCCTTTTGCGACGGCGAGTACAACGTCGTAGTCGCGGACCGTAAGCTCGCAGGAACGGCCCAGCGCCGGAGTCGAACGCACGCTCTCCTCCACATGGTGGTGCTGGCGGAGCCGAAGCTCGGCGACGCGCTCGACGCCGTGCGTACGCTTCGGTGTCACTTGGGGGACGCAACCCCTCTCTTTCGGGAGGCGCACGTCGCGATGGCCTCGTTCGAGTCCCAATGCGCCGGCGAAGAGATCGCACAGGCGGAGCTTCGCCGGCGCTTCCAAAGGCACCTGGAGCATCGCCTACGCGCGCCATTTCGAGAGGAGAGGACCATGGAGAACGAGACCATTCACATCCATCTCATCGTCGACGTCCCCGCGGAGACCGCGGCGGGTTTCGAGGCGCTCATGAACGAGCTGGTCGCCGTGGCCTCGAAGGAGGAGGGAACGCTCGTCTACGAGTGGTACGCCACTGGGGACGGAAGGACGTGGCACATCCTCGAGCGCTATGCGGACGCGGAGCGAGGGGACGCCCACGTTCGCGGTTTCGCGGAGAACTTCGCCGCGCGCTTCTTCGAGCTCGTGAGCAGCTGCAAGGCCATCGTCTCGAACAACGCGACGCCGTACATCCGCGGCGTGCTCGAAGGCCTGGCGCCGACGTACATCACCCAGTGCGCCGGACTCCACCGCTTCTGAGCGGGCCTCGTGCGCCAGCGTCACGCCCGGGGGGTGGACTCATCTCCCACGGGTCCTGAGCCTCCGTTTACACCGTTGCTTCGCTGCCGTAGCGTCCGAAGGTCGCACCAAGACGGGAGACAGGGGACATGAGCGCTCGGCGCGCAATCAAGCTCATCGCAGTGGGCGCCATGCTCGCCGTGGCCACCGGCTGCGGCGAAAGCGGTGATGGCGATGGAGGCGGCGACGGAGACGGCGGCGGCTTCTGCCAGCTCGGCAGCGTCGACTGCGGCTGCCTCTTCGGCAGCTGCAACGACGACCTGGTCTGCGAAGCCGACGTCTGCGTCGCCTGCCCCTTCGGTACGGCGGGCTGTCCCTGCGGGGACGCGTGCGGGGACGGGCTCTTCTGCGCCCCGAACGCGCCGCCCGCGGGACGGTGCATCGCGCCGGTGACGACGCTGTCCGGATTGGCCGGAACGTGGCGCGGCACCTTCACCAACAGCGCGGGCGCGACGGGTGAATCCACCTTCGAGCTTTCGGTCGATGCGGCGAGCGGGGACGTCTCCGTGACCTACGACCAGTCGGCGGTGAACCCCGGTGGACCGGATCCGGGCGAGGAAACGCTCACGACCGTCGTCGCGAACGAAGGCAGCGACATGCTCGACCGCGTGCTGAGCGCGCTCGTGCAGAGCGCGTTCCACGGCGACGTGACCCTCAACCTACAGGTCGACGGGGAGTTCAACGGCACGACGCGGACCGACGGGCTCACCAACCAGGTGTTTGGCAACCTCGGCAACGACGCGATCTTCGTGACTTACGTGCGGCGAACCCAGGGCGGGAGCATGGTCGGGACCGGCTCGGCGCGCTTCGAGCGCGGGTCCCTCGACGGCGCTCCGACCGTCCGAGGTCCCCGCATCGACTGCAGGCCCGTGGGCGATACGAGCGGCGCCGGCGGCGCCTGCGACGCGAGCTGCGCTCCGCCGGCCGGGGAGTGCATCGAAGGCACCTGCCGCCAGGTGTGCAGCCCAGGCCGCTGCGAGGAGCGGTGCGGCGCCGAAGAGCTCTGCCGGGCGAACCCCTCGGCGGTGTCCATCAACCCGGACCTCCCCTTCGGCGCCTGTGTACCGCTCCCCGTGGGCGAGACGCCGAGCTATGCGCTCTGCACGGCACCGGATTGCGTCGCCGGAAACGCCTGCCTCGCCTTCTCCGGTGAGCCCGCGGGCGTGTGCTCGCCCCTCTGCGAGGGCGACGCAGACTGTCCGCCCGCGCCGGGCTTCGACGTTGCCTGCGTGCTGGGAAGCTCGCAGGGCGGCGGGAAGCGCTTCTGCGCGACGGTATGCGAGTTCGGCGGCAGCGCCTCGTGCCCGGAAGGCTTCGCGTGCGTCCCGTCGCTCGCGGGCGGAACCTGCCGCCCCGCGTCGTGACGGCGCCGGTCGTCTCCCGGTGAGGGGACGCGCCGCGGCCGCCACCCTCGCGATCCTCGCCATCGCCACGACGATGACCCTGGTGCTCCGGGTACCGGCCATCGATGGCTTTGGGGGCGTGACGGCCCCGTCGCCGGTGTTGATCGTTGCGGAGGCGACCGCGCCCGACGCCTTGGCCGCGCGGATCGAGAAGTGGCTCCAGGGGCGGAGGAGCGTCGCTTGGGTGCTTTCCGAGAGCACCCGCCCCTGGCTCACCTTCGAGGGCACGAACGCGCCGGCCATCGAGGTGCGGCGTGGTCCGCGCCCATCCTCGCCCCCGGATCCCCTCGACCGATTCCTGCGCCCCCATGAGGGCGCGCGCGCGATGCTCGTCGGCCTCTCGCAGGACGGCAGGTGGAGCGAGAGCGACGAGGAGGCGCTCCAGCGGATGGCCGGGGCCGTCCCGGGAAGCACCGTGGCCGCCGTGGGCGTGCCGACCCTCCGCCTCGCGACGGTTGCGCGGACGCGGGCCGACCTTCGTCTCCTGGTGCCGCTCCTCGCGATCGTGTCGCTCCTGCTCCCCGCCGCCTTCTTCGGGTCGCTTCGCGCGGCGCTCTTCCCCCTGGCCGTGGCCGGCGCGAGCTGCGCGTCGACGCTGGTCACGATGGTCGTCGTGAAGGGCGCGGTGGACCCCATCGCCGTCGCCATCGTGCCGACGGTCTGGGCCATCGCCACGCTGGACGCGGTGCATCTCTACGGGCGGGCGTCACGCACCGGCGACGCCCGGCAGGCCGCCCGAGAGCTGTGGCGGCCCTGCCTCGTCACCTCGGGCACGACGATCGTCGGCCTGCTGGCCCTCGCCTTCGGGGACTTCGTCGACGCCGTTTCGGCGCTCGGTCGCTGGGGGGCCTTGGGCACCGCACTCGCCTTCCTGCTCACCTTCGTGCCGGGGCCCGCGCTGCTCGCCGTGGGCGCCCCCATCCGCCGGGGCCACGCGCGTGTCGAGACCTGCTTCCGCCGTCTGCTCGCGTTCTCTCAACGGCGCGCAGGCGCCGTGCTCGCGGTCTGGGCGATCGCGCTCGGCCTGACGGGCGCGGCGGCCGGCCAGCTCGAGACCGACGTCCTCTATCCGTACGTCTACGACGCGGAGACGCGGCCCGCGAGAGCCCTCGAGACGGCCCGAACGACGCTCGGCATCGACCCGGCGCCCATCCACGTCGCGCTGGAGGCGCGTCCGGCGGAGGAACGGTCCCCCCGGGTCCTCGCGGGCGTGGCCACGGTTCTCCAAGAGTGGCTCGATGGCGACGCCCGGGTCGCCGTCGGGCTCGGGGCGGGCCTCGCGCTCCGGGACGTCGCGCGCCGGGAGGGCGTACGCACCGTCTCCGGCGGCAAACCCCTCGGCGAGCTCGCCCCCTGGTGGGACGCCGAGAGCGCGAAACTCCGCCTGACCGTGCTGCTCAGGCCCATGAGCTACGCCCAGCGCCGCCGCTTCCTCCGGGACCTCGAGGCGTTGCTCGCCGAGCGCTTTCCGGGGTTCGAGGCCCGCGTCGAGGGGGTACCGGCGCGCCTCATCGCCGCCACCGAGGACGCCGCGACGGGAACGCTGGCCGCCCTTCTCGCGACGCTGCTGGTCGCGCTGGCCTGCTTCGCGATGGTGCTCCGCCGGCGCTCTCGCCGGCTTCTCGTCGTCGTCGCCGTCGTGAACGTCGCGCCGCTGGTGGTGCTGGTGGGCCTCGCGGCCGGGGCCCTGGCCCTCCCCTTCACGGTGGGCGTGGCGGGGGTCGCCACACTGGTGCTCGCCCTCGGCGTCGACGACACGGTTCACCTGCTCTGGGCCGCCCGTGATCCGCGCGTGCCCTTGTCGACGGCCCTCGCCGACGGTGCCCGTCGGGCCGGCGCTCCCGTGATGCTCACGACGGCGCTGCTCGCCGGGAGCTTCGCCGTGCTCGCTCTCGGCAGCTTCGTCCTGCATCAGCGCCTCGCGATTCTCGTTCCCCTCGGGGTCGGCCTCGCCTGGCTGGCCGACGCGACCCTGCTCCCGGCCCTCGTCCGGGTAACCCGCGCCCGCTGACTTCGACGCTGCCCGGCGCCCGCCCGAGGCGACGCGCTCTCGGCCCTGCGAGGACGCGCCGCTTCAAGGTGCGGGGGGAAGCCGGCTCCGCCAAAGCCGTACGTCGCCCGCACCGCGCCGCTGCGGTCCGACCGCGTTGCTGAGGCGCCCGTCGCTCGAGAGCTTCGGAAGAAACAGCGCCGGCCCGAAAGTGAGCTCTTCCGGATAGCTCTCGCAGCGTCCCGCGCCGGGACTCAGGATGCAGAGGGTGGCGTCCTCCCCCGACGGACCGGCCACGATGAAGTAGTTCCTTGGGTCTTCTCCCGTGCGCAAGCCCGATGCCCGGCGCTCGAGCGTTCGGCCGACCGCGCGATAGAGCGCGACCTCGGCCCGGCCCCGGAGCGTGTGAAGCCAGAGTCTGCCGGCGCCGTCGAAGCGTGGTATCGCGCGGACGAGACCGTCGTCGACCAGGGTGAGCCCGGTGGCCTCGACGCGATGCACCGCCTGGTCGCCCTCGAGCCCGGACATGATCCACGGCGTGGGGCTCGGCACTTCGAATCCGCCATCCAACGTACGGGTGACGAGGCTTCGTATGGACGCGGCGAGCCCACCGGCGAAACGGCGAAGGCCACCGCCAGGCTCCCGCTCCCAAAGACTGCACTCCCCGCTCGCACATGCCGCGAGCCGGGGTGGCGAGCCGGTCGCCTCGATGCGGCGTAGTGAGCTCACGTCACCCAACGCTTCGGCGGCAGAGACCCTCAGCGTGTCGCCTGCGGTGAGCAGCTGCACCGGTCGCTCCGATCCGAGGGGCCCCTCCTGGAAGGCCATGACCTCGCCACCTTCGAGGCTCACCGCAAAGACGGGGCCGCGCACCGACAGCGCGTCGCGGACCCCCTCGGTGACCGAGGTCAGATAGCTCCACCGCGCCCCTGATGGGGTCGCGGGATCTTCGTGAACCACGTGAAGCGCTGCGCCGTCGAAGCTCCACGCCCCCCGGACGTCGTCGAAGACCTCGGGCCGGATCGAGCCGTCGAGAGCCAGCAAACGCACCCGGGAGCCCAGCGCTCGAGCTTCGGCGTCCCGGGTCATCACCGCGGCGCCATCGACCATCGGGGAAATCCATGCGGAATCGCCGACGGCGCGAGGGAGCAACCAGCTCTGAACACCGTCGCGCTCGGCGCGACGCACGGTCAAGCCCATCGCCCCCGCGGACGTCACCCAGGTCACCTCGCCACCACCGGGGGTAGCCACGGAGAGGATCTCCTCGCAACGCGCCGCGCCCGCGTCATCGAGCAGGCGTCGCTCGAAGGTGCCGTCGGTGCGCGGACGAACCAGCTCGACGGGGTCGCCGGCGGCCCCCTGCGCGCAGTACCAGGCGTCGAGGCTCGGATCCTCGTCGGAGGGCTCGCCGAAAAGCCGGCCCACGAGCTGGAGCTGACTCTGCCGCTCTCGGATGCGCCGGGTTCCAAACGCGCCGTGCGCGAGGAGCGCGAGGCCCTCCGGCTCGTCGACGAGGAGCGCGAACGCGGGCGCGGCGCGCAGTCCGGCGCGGCACTCCCCGGTCGGGTCGCAGGCCGCGGAACCGACCACGGGAAGGTTGAAGAGCAACCCGCCGTCGACCTCGAGCACTTGCCGGCGATGATTGAACACCGCGGCCCGGCGCGACGCGTAGACGAGAACCTCATCGCCTCCGGTGAACACTTGGAGCTTCGGGATTTCCGCACCGCTCATCCCGGGCAGCTCGAAGCTCCCCGACTCGCCGCAGCGGAACCACCAAAGCCGTCGCGGGCTCTCTCCTTCTACCTCCCCTTCGACCTCCCAGGCGGTGCCATCATCGGAGACCGCCGTCGGGCCGACGCCCCCCTCCAGGCGGTTCACGCCGATGAACCGATGGACCCCCGCAGCGTCGACGGTCACGACACAGCCCGGACACTCGCGAGGGACCACCATGGTCATCCCGGGCCCGACGCGCAGCAGGCGCGGCGCGACGTCCAGCGGAAGGTCGACGACGGGCTCCGCCATGAAGGGAACCCCGTCCCCGTCGAGGTCGAGAGGGGCGCTCGCCCCGCACCCACCTACGGGCAGCGGCCCGGCCGGGTCGGACTCACCCGTGCGGTCGACGATGGTGGGCTCGTCGCCGGTTCCGATACCGGCATCCTCGAGGGTCTCCCCGCCATCCTCGCGAGCGCCTGTGCCATCGGCCCCCGCGTCTGCGCCGCTCGGCGGGAGATCTCCCGTCGACGGTCCGTCACGACGCACGTCGACGCCCGCATCACCGTCGCCAGTGACGATGCTCCGATAGCAGCCGAGCCCACCGGCGAGCAGGACTGCCAGCCATGCCGAACGGCTCCGCATGACCCTAGAAGGTACAGTCCACGGCCACCGGGTCAACGGCGCTCCGTCCCTGGGGCCATGAAACTGAGCGTTCGACCGGCGGCTCAGGACCCGTCGACCACCGCCGCTCGCGCTCCGGCGACGTCGCCTCGCGACGGAGACGAAGACGCGAGGCGCCGTGCCGCCGCCTTCATGATGCGCCCAAACTCCCGTTCGAAGACGCGCCCGAGAAACGGGTCGAGCCGGGGGCCGATGATGGGGAGCGTGATGCGAAAGCGCGAGCGCCACTCGACCCGGGTCGAGCCCCCTTCGTCGTGAAACTCGAGCCAGCCGCGCTCGTGCTTCGCGGGGAACGGCACGCCGAGCACCTTCAGCGTCCGGATGCGGTAGTCGTAGGACCGTGGCCGGTCGAAGGCCGGGATCGCCTCCTCGAAGCGAACCGCCGAGCCCACGCGGATCTCGCGCACGGCGCCGACGCCGTCGCGCTCCTCGCTCCCCTCGTCGATCAGCCGGCACACCGCGTTTCCCACGGTCAGCAGCGTCTCGTGGTCCGAGAGCGCTTCGAACACCCGCTCGACGTCCGCGTCGAAGGTCTTGGTCACGTGAATCAGATACATAGGGCGACCCACCTCGATCGAGGGCGTGTGCTCCGGTGGGACCGGGAGCGGTCCAGGACGCGAGCAAGCATGCCTCCGTCTTTCGATTCCGTCGCCGGGGCTCCTCTCACGAAGCCTGAAACGTCTGCGCGCGGGACCGGTGGCCACGGGTCGCGACCCGCATCGCATCGGCTGCCCGCGACGTCTCGGTCAGACCCAGGCCAGCGCGTAGCGCCGGCCGTCTCCTCGCAGCGTCGGTGGGCTGACCTCCCAGTCGACGCGGCGGGTGAAGGTGATCGAGACCGCCTCGAGAATGCCGCCCATGCCGTACGCGCAGAAGTCGAAGCCCCAGATGGGGTTGTCGCCGAGCTCGACGAGCGCGTTCTTCGGGCCCTCGCGAAACACGCGCACGCTGCCGCCGCGGCACATCCGGGCGACGAGCTTGTCGAGCTGCCCGCGCGGCGTCCACGGCCCGACGCCGCCCCGCGCCGCGAGGCGCGCCAGGGTCCCGAGCGCCGTCCCGCGGATGCGTGCTCCCACGGCCCGGCCGACCTCGAGCAGCTGCTCCTGGGTGAGCCCGAGCGCATCACATGCGGCGTAGTGGGCAACCCCATGGTCGATGCTCGCCCAGCCAGGGGTCATGGCGATCTCGCGGAGAGAGGACCGCGCGTCGCCGCCGAGCAAGGCCTCGTAGCGCTCGAAGTGTCCGAGCCGGCGCAACGTCTCGCGCGACGAAGCGAGGAGCGTGTGGCGAAGATGCGTTGCGCGACCGTCCGAGCGGTCGACGACCTGATGCTTCCGTTCCCGCAACGTCATGGTGGGGCCCCTCGGACTCCGCGGCGCTTGCCCTTCGACGGGCGCTCACCCCGTGCAGTTACGGAGGCGGGGGAGATCCTCGCGCGATGCGCGCGGCGATCGCCCTTTCGGCGTGTCTCGCCGCATCGCGTAGGGTCTCGCCATGGAGCTGCTGCGTTTCACGCTGCATTACGGAGGACACCTCGTGGTCCCGGGGCTCGTGGCCTACGCGCTCCACCGCCCGCGATGGAAGCGCGCGTGGGCCGTCATGCTCGCGACCTGGCTGATCGACCTCGACCATCTACTGGCCGAGCCCGTCTTCGACCCGAACCGATGCAGCGTCGGCTTTCATCCGCTTCACTCGGCCTGGGCGATCGCGGGGTATCTCGGGCTGCTCCTGCTGCCGCGAGCACGCGTCGCCGCCACGGGTCTGCTGCTCCACGTGGTGGTCGACGCCCAGGACTGCCTGTGGATGGGTAGCTGAGCTCACCTGGCCCTCCCGGCGGCGAGGTCGCCGGCGCGAAGCGCGTCGTGGACGAGGTCGACGAACACGCGCACCCGCGCCACGCGGAGTCGGCCTCTCGGCGTGAGCGCGTGGATGGGTGGTCCGGGGACATCTCGATCGCCGAGCACCTCCACCAGGTCCCCCGCGCGGAGTGCGTCGCGCACCATGAAGTCGAAGGCCTGTGCGACACCGAGGCCATGTCGCGCCGCGGAGACGAGCGCAGCTCCATCGTCGACGACGAGCACGTGGGGACTGCTGACGCGCTCGGGGAAGGCCAGGTCGATCACACGGCCGCGGGGCGTGGAGAAGTGAAGGCAGCGGTGGACCTTCAGGTCCTCCGGCGTACGGAGCGGTGGGGCCGTCGCCAGGTAGCGCGGGCTCGCGACGGTCACCCACCGCGGCGTGTGGAGGTGCCGCGCGACGAGCGGGGAGTCCTTCAGCGCGCCGATGCGCACCGCAACGTCGAAGCCTTCGGCCAGGCGGGCCTCGCGGTCCGTGAAGGACAGGCGAACCATGAGCTGGGGATGCCGCGTTCGCGCCTTGGCGAGCCCGCGCAGCACAGGCTCGGCCAGCACGCGCGAAAGCGACGCCCGCACGACTCCCTTGGCGAGACGGCGCGACGCGACGAGCGCCTCTTCGGCCGCGGTCATCCGATCGAGCGCCGCCCGGCAGTGGTCGAGGTAGAGCGCGCCTTCCGTCGTCAGCGCGACGCGACGCGAGGAACGAAAAAAGAGCTGGGTCCCGAGATGCTCCTCGAGCCGCGCCACCGCCTTGCTCACTGCCGCGGGGGTGACCTCGAGGGAGCGCGCCGCCGCGCGAAAGCTGCCGAGCTCGGCCACCCGGACGAAGGCGGGAACGCCTACGAGCCGGGGGATCGTCAACTCTTGCTCACTCTTGAGGCGACTCATGCGTCCATTGTATCGCAAGGGTTGAGGTCATAGGGAGAGATGAAAGGAAAGGACGCATCATGAACATCGCGATTTTCGGTACGGGGGGGGGTGGCTCGAGAGCTCGCGGCGGCGCTCGCCCGCGGCGGCCACCAGCTGGCGCTGGGCACGAGGAACCCGGACGCCACCCTCGCCCGCGGCGCCCCGGAGCCCGGCACCCCGACCTTCGCCGACTGGCACGACGCTCACCCCACGGTCCGGGTGGCCCGTTTCGCGGACGCGGCCGACGGCGCGGCTCTTCTCATCAACGCCACGGGCGGAGCCGTTTCGCTCGACGTGCTCGCGATGGCCGAGCTGTCGCCCGGCGACGACCGGGTCCTCCTCGACGTCTCGAACCCGCTCGACTTCTCGCAGGGCTTCCCGCCCTCGCTCACCGTCTGCAACACCACGTCGCTCGGGGAGGCCATCCAGAGCGCTCACCCCTCGCTACGCGTCGTGAAGGCGCTGAACACCGTGGCGGCGTCCCTGATGGTGAATCCAGCCGCGCTCGCCGGGGGTGACCACACCATGCTGATCTGCGGCGACGACGAGGCGGCGAAGGCCGAGGTCACCGAGCTGCTCCGCTCGTCGTTCGGCTGGACGGACGTCGTGGACGTCGGCGACATGCGGGCCGCGCGCGGGCTCGAGGCCTATCTGCTGCTCTGGACGCGCCTCTATGGCGCGCTCCAAACGCCCCACTTCTCCATCAAGCTCGTACGCTGACGAGATTCGTCTGCAGCGCGCGAGGTCGGGCCCGACTTTCGCCTATGCTGCCCGCATGCGTCCTCTCCGCCCTGTCTTCGCCGTGCTGCTGGGCGTCGGGTTGGGCTGCGCCGACGCGTCCTCCGAGCCGATGCGGGACGCCGCGCTCGGCCTTTGCGTGGCGCACGCCGACTGCGACGACGGAGTCTTTTGCAACGGCCCCGAGACCTGCGACCCGGGAGCCCCGGGGGCGGACCCGATGGGGTGCGTCCTCGGGGTGAGACCCTGCGCCGAGGATCTCCTCTGCTCGGAGGAGGACGCGGCCTGCACCTCGCCCTGCGGCGCCGTCCCCGATGCGGATGGGGACGGGGCCCTGGCCATCGGTTGCGGGGGCAACGACTGCGACGACGCGGACCCGAATCGTTTCCCAGGCAACCCCGAGGTCTGCGATCCCGAGGGGCGCGACGAGGACTGCGACCCGAGCACCTTCGGCGCGATGGACCGCGATGGGGACGGGGAAGACGACGCCGCCTGCTGCAACACGGGGCGCGACGGCGCACGCCGTTGCGGGAGCGACTGCAACGACCGTCGTCGCGACGTGCGCGCCGGGCTCTTCGAGATCTGCGACACGCTCGACAATGACTGCGACGGCCTCGTCGACGAGGACCGCGCCGTCGACGGGTTCGCGGACCGCGACTTCGATCTGCACGGCGATCCCGGCGCGCCGCTCCGGGCATGCCCCGGCACGCCCGGCTTCTCGCCGCTGGACGACGACTGCGACGACGCGGACCCGGCCCGGCACCGTGCGCAGGTCGAGGTCTGCGACGGGATCGACAACGACTGCGACGGCGTCGCCGACGAGTCGCCCACGGCCGTGACGTGGTACCGCGACGACGACGGCGACGGCTTCGGGAGCGCGGCCTCGGGTACCACCATCAGTTGCGTTCCGCCGGCGGGGCACTCGCTGCGCTCGAGCGACTGCGACGACGGCGACCGCGCCGTGAGCCCGGCGGCGGCGGAGCGCTGCAACGGTCGCGACGACGACTGCGACGGCTTGGCGAACGCCGTCGTCGCGGGCGACGACCTCGAGGACGACGACGCCGACGGCTTCGCCGATGCGGCCTGCGGCGGGCCCGACTGCGACGACGCGAACGCGAGCGTCGGCCCCGGTGTGCCCGAGCTCTGCGACGGCCTCGACAACGACTGCGACGGCGTGAGCGATGGGGCGGACGCGAGCGTGAGCTGGTTCCTCGACCTCGACGGGGACGGCTTCGGCGACGAGGCCGCGATGCCCGTCACGGCCTGTGAGCCGGTGGAGGCCCGCGTGCCCCGCGGCGGGGACTGCAACGACGGCGACGCGGCCATTCGCCCGGACGCCGTCGACGCCTGCGACGGGGTCGACCAGGACTGCGACGGCGCCATCGACGAGGCCGCCCCGCGCCTCGCCTACTACGCCGACGGCGACGGAGACGGCTGGGGAGACGGGGTCGCCACGCTCGCGTGCGCGCCGCCCGCGGGCCTCGTGGACCGCCCCGCGGACTGCGACGACCTCGACCCGGCCGCCAACCCCGGCGCGACCGAGGTCTGCTCGGGCACCGACACGGACTGCGACGGGAGCGTCGACGAGAGCGCGGACGGCGTCTGGTTCGTGGACGCGGACGGCGACGGCTTTGGTATCGCGGGCACGGAGGTCATGAGCTGCGACCCGGGCCCGGGCTTCGCGCCGATCGCCGGAGACTGCCGGGACGGGGACGACTCGGTCTTTCCCATGGCGGAGGAGCGCTGCGACCGCGTCGACAACGACTGCGACGGGACCGTCGACGAAGGGGCCGATGCGTTCTGTGCCTTCACGACGGGCACGGGCACGTGCGGGGGCGAGGGGCTCTGCGAGATCGCGGGCTGCGCGACGGGCCGGGCGGACTGCGACGGTGCCTTCCCGTCGGGCTGCGAGGTCGACACGACCGCGGATGCGCAGCACTGCGGCGCGTGCTTCGCGCCGTGCGCCATCGGCGACACCTGCGGGCGCGTCGTCGCGAGCACCTGTGACGAGTCGCCCGTCGTCCAGCTTTCCCTCGGCCTCGCGCACACCATCGGGCTTCGAGGGACCGGCGGGACGCTCTCCTTCGGACGCAACGACAGCGGCGAGCTGGCGAACGGGAGCCGCGCGGACTCGAACGTCCCCGTGGCGCAGCCGCTCCTGCCCCCCTTGAGCCAGGTCGACGGTGGAGCGTTCACCTCCGTGGGTCTCACCACCGGCGGGCAGGCCTGGGTGTGGGGCTGGCCGGGCCAGGGGCTCCACGGGACCACCGCCGGGCCCTTCATCCGCAATGGACGGCCGGTCGCCGGACTGCCATCACTCGGCGTCGACGACGTCTCCATCGGCTTCGAGCACGCCTGCGCCGTCGTCGCCGAGACCGACGCGGGCGGCGCGGCCATCCACAGCGTCTACTGCTGGGGGCGCAACAACTTCGGCCAGCTCGGGCACGGCACCCTGGCCGACGTGATTCTTCCGCCGGCGCGCGTTCCGGGGATCACCGACGCGCGAGCCGTCCACGCGCAGTCCCGCGGCACCTGCGTCCTGCGCGATGACCCCGTGGACGGCGTCCGCGTGTCGTGCTGGGGCGACAACGGCGGCGGCGAGCTCGGCCGCGGCGCCACCGGCATGCCCACGCTGGGCGTCGCCGACGTGATCGCACTCCCCACGGGCATCCTCGAGCTGGTGGATGGCTGGGGACCACGCTCCTGCGTGCGCACGGCGTCCCTCGAGCTCTGGTGCTGGGGACAAGGCATCCTCGGCGACGGCGGCACCGCGGGGTCGTCCACGCCGCAGCGCGTCTCCGTCACGAGCGTGCTCGAGGCGGACTTCGGCGTCTCCCTCACCGGCATCCGCACGGTCGGGTGCGTGCGGCGGCCGGGCGCGGGCCCGGGCCTCGAGGAGGTCTGGTGCTGGGGCGACACGGAGGAGTTCGGGGCGCGCGGGCTGCCCGAGCCGGACGTGCTCGTGCCCAGGCGCGTGGGCACCCTGACGGGCGTGACGCACGTGGGTGCGTCCCCGCAGCACGGCTGCGCATCGCTCGACGACGGGAGCCTCCATTGCTGGGGCCTCGACGACAACGGGCAGGTCGGTCAGGGCCTCCCCTTCACGACCATTCGGGCCGGCGTGGGCGCCGTGTCCGGGCTTCCCTGCGCTACGCCACGGCAGCCGCCGCGCGGCCCGTCACCTCCACTGCGAAGCGTTCGCTTCGGGCGTCGCCCCGGACACGGATGCAGGGGCCGAGGAAGCGCTCGATGACGTCTGCGTTCGTCGTGAAGTGGAGCGAGGGCGGCCCCGTCACGAAGCGCCCTCCCGCGCCCAGCGCGAGGGGCAGGAGCAGCTGGTCTGCCAGGTGCTCGCCCACGGGCACCCGCCGGCCGAGATGCGCCCGCACCACGAGAGCGAGGCGCCGCGCGACCTCTTCCGCGCGGAGCCGCTTTCGCCCGAAGCCCGTGAAGAGCTCGGGGCACGGCCCCTCGACCAATACCTGGACGACGTTGCCCGGCCCCGGCGAGTCCACGGCCCGCGGCGTGCAGTCGGCCTTGGTGAGCGGCAACGCCTCCCGAAGCGCGCGAAGCTCCCGCGCGGCGACGTGCTTGGGCACCTCGCCGGCGACGAGCGCCCAGGCACGAAGCGAGGGCTCGCCGCGGGTCTCATCGATCACGAGCGGCCGGGGGGCCTCCCAGCGCGACGCCGTCACGTGGAAGCGCCCTCCCCCCGCCGGGTGGAAACCGTAGCGGTCGATCCATGTCGCGAGCCCCGGCACGCCGGCGCGCTCGAGCAGCGGCAGGAAGACATGCTCGAGATCACCGAAGGTCGGCGCCTTCGGGTTGTGCGTGCCCCCTTCGAGGCAGAGCTCACTCGGCCCTTCGGCGAAGAGGAGCATCGGAAGCACGGTCTGCGCGACGAGGCAGGCGCTTCCCGCGGAGCCGACGGCGAAGGCATAGCGCCCGGCGCGAATCGGTCCCGGGCGGAAGCGGAGCGTGGTCGAGCGGAGCTCGGCTCCCTCCCCCCCGGCCCCCCCCCCCTCGGCGGCCGCCATCACGGCGGTGAGGTGCAGACGCAGGAGGCCGGCCATAGCCCGCCCGCCACGGACGTGGTCGATGGCGAGCGGGCGGCCGGTGAGCGCCGCGCGGGCGAGGCCCGTGCGGAGCACCTGGCCCCCGCCCTCCCCCTGGCGCCCGTCGATGCGGACCTCAGTCGACACGGCGTGCTCCGGGCCGCTCAGCCCTTCACGCACACGACCTGACGGAGCGTGTGCACGACCTCCACGAGATCCGACTGGGCAGCCATCACGGCGTCGATGTCCTTGTAGGCCTTCGGCGTCTCGTCGAGCACCGCCTCGTCCTTCCGGCACTCGACGCCCTCGGTCGCCTTCCGGTGATCGTCGAGCGTGAAGGTCTGCCGTGCCTTGGTCCGGCTCATCACGCGACCCGCGCCGTGGCTGCAGCTGCAGAACGACTCGGGGTTGCCCTTGCCGCGCACGATGTAGGAGCGCGTGCCCATAGAGCCCGGGATGATGCCGAGGTCCCCGGCCCGCGCGCGCACCGCGCCCTTGCGGGTCACGAGCACGTCGGCGCCGTAGTGGCGCTCCCGCGTCACGTAGTTGTGGTGACAGTTTACGGCCTCGGCCGTGAGCTCGAAGGGCGGCAGCCCCGGCTCCGTCGCCAGCGCCTCGAGCACCGCCGCCATCATCAGCTCCCGGTTCGTCCGCGCGTAGTCCTGGGCCCAGGCCACGGCCTCCACGTAGTCGTCGTAGAGCTCCGAGCCCTCCGCCAGGTAGGCGAGGTCCTCGTCCGGCAGCCGGATGAACCAGCGCTTCATCTCCTCCTTCGCCTTGGCGATGAAGTAGGTGCCGATGCGGTTGCCGACGCCGCGGCTTCCGCTGTGGAGCATGACCCACACGGCGTCCTCCTCGTCGAGGCAGAGCTCGATGAAGTGGTTGCCCGTCCCGAGCGTGCCGAGGTGCGTGACGTGGTTGGCCTTCTCGACCTTCGGGTGCTTGCGGACGATGTCCGCGAAGTCGAAGGAGAGCGCCTTCCAAGCCTTCTGGTTGGCCTTGGGCACGTCGCGCCACGCGCCCTTGTCGCCGGACCCGCCGTGGCGCGTCCGGCCGTGCGGGACGGCGGCCTCCATGGAGCTGCGAATCGACCGGAGCGAGTCCGGCAGGTCCGACGCCTTCAGCGAGGTCCGTGCCGCGCTCATGCCACAGCCGATGTCCACGCCGACGGCCGCCGGGATGATGGCGCCCTTCGTGGCGATGACGGAGCCCACCGTCGCCCCCTTGCCGAGGTGCACGTCGGGCATGGCCGCGACCCAGCGATGGATGAAGGGCAGCGAGGCGATGTTGTGGAGCTGGGTCAGCGCCTTGGGGTCGACGTCGACGCCGCGCACCCAGGCTTTGACCGGCTTTCCGCGCTCCGGGGCCTCGAAGACCTCGTAGCTCTTCTTCATGACTCGTTCGTCCTCCGGCGAAGGCGGGGCCGCACCGCTTCGCCGGCGCGCAGACGTGAACGCCGCGCTCCCCCCGGACCTCGGTCCGGACCCCGAGCGGCAGGCGCACCCACGGCTCGACTCTCCATCATGGACGTTTCGTCTCCAGGCGCAAGTGGCGCGGCGGATCGTCGACGCCTTCAGCCGCTGAGCTCGGCACCGACGGAGAAGCCCAGGATCGGGAGCGCGAGCGTGTAGGCGCTCGCCCGCCCTCCGGTGACGATGTCGAAGGACATGCGCGTGTAGAAGGGAAGGAAGAGCGAGAGGGCCCCCACGAAGGCGAACCCGTTCCGTCCCGGCGCGCGGAGACCGATGGCGCCGCGGACGCCGAAGCCCGCCGCGCTCATGCCGCCGCGGCCGCCAGCGGTGCCGTGGAAGGTCGGCACGATGTCCCCGAAGAGCTGCGCGCGGCGTCGTGCGCGGCGAAAGATGCGGATGAGCATGCCAAGCTGCCCCCAGGTGCCGCGCACCGTCTCGAGCTCCGCGAGCACGACCTGGCGTCCCAGAAGACCCTGCACGCCGAGGCCCACGCGGGGGCTCAGGCGCACGTGTCCGTCGAGGACGAAGCCCGCGGCGCCCAGCAGAAAGACGGCCTCCGCATCCTCCTGCGTGATGCTCGCGTTCCGCAGCGGCGGGAGGATGCCGAGGACATCGGCGTGCAGGCGAAGGCCGATGGCGCCGAAGGGCGGGTCCTCGGGGCCGTCGCCCTGGAACCCGGTCTGATCCTCGACGACGAGCACGGGGACGGGATCCGGCGCCGCGGGCGCGGGCTGCGGGGGCGCCGCGGGCGCGCCAGGCGCCGGCTCCGCGAAGGGGCTCGCCAGACACGCGCCTTCCGGCGTACAGACCTGACCCTCGGGACAGCCTCCCGGGCAGTCGCCACGCGCGTGCGCTCGAGCCACGGGCGTGAGCACGAGCATCGCGAGGACGAGCCCTGCCACGCGCTCTCTCGAGGTCCTCCCTCCCGCCACGCTCGGAAGCTCGCCCGACGGGCCGCCGGAGGCAAGCTCGCGGCGCCCGTGATAGACCGCGGCGCCCAGGTGGAGGGCGGGGAGCCGCCCACTCCGTCACCCGCCCGCGAGGAGTCCCATGCCCACGAAGAGGAGCCTTCCCCCCCACCCCCGCGCCGTGGTCACGGGCGCCGGACGCGGACTTGGCCGCGCGCTCGCCCTCGCGCTCGCACGGCGCGGCGGCCGCGTGGTCGTCAGCGACATCGAGCGCGAGGGGGCCGAAGAGACGGCGCGCCTCGTCCGGGAGGCGGGCGGCGAGGCGCACGTGGTGCTCTGCGACGTCCGTGAGCGCTCCGCCGTCTTCGCTCTGGCGGAGGCCGCGGAGGCGCGTCTCGGGGCCGTCGACCTCGTCTGCAACAACGCCGGCGTCGCCGTCGCGGGCCCCTTCGAGGAGGTGAGCAACGAGGACTGGCGATGGGTCGTCGACATCAACCTCATGGGGGTGGTGTACGGGTGCCAGGCCTTCGCCCCGGGCATGCTCGCCCGGCGAAGCGGCTTCATCCTCAACGTGGCGAGCGCCGCCGGCATCGTGTCGACGCCCCGCATGGCGCCCTACAACACGACGAAGGCGGCCGTGGTCGCGCTCTCGGAGACGCTTCATGCCGAGCTCCACGACCGAAACATCGCCGTGTCGGTGCTGTGCCCGACCTTCTTCGAGACCGGGATCATGGAGGCGAGCCGCGGGCCCATGAGCGCGCGGGAGAAGGGCAAGGCGTCGAAGGCCATGCGCCTCTCGAAGGTGCAGGCGCCAGACGTTGCCCGCGCCGCGCTCGACGGCCTCGAGCGCGGTGAGCTCTACGTCTTGCCCATGCGCGACGCGCGCGTCTTCTGGCGCCTCAAGCGCACCCAGCCGCAGGCCTTCGCGGACTTCCTCAAGGGCGGCATCGAGCGCCTGGCCAAGGTGCTCCTACGCGGCCGCGCGTGAACGACCTGCCTAGTCGAAGAGCCCGAGCTGGCCCGGGTGCAGCCGGTCGCCGCGTAGCCGAACGCCCTCGAGGGCGAGGAGCCGGCGCTTGAGGCCGAGCCCGCCGGCGTAGCCGCCGAGCGTAAGCCCGGAGCCGACGACGCGATGGCAGGGGATGACGACGGGGATGGGGTTGGCGCCGTTGGCGCCGCCGACGGCGCGCATCGCCCGGGGATGCGCGATGTCCGTGGCCACGCCCGCGTAGGTGCGTAGCCGCCCGCGCGGAATGCGGCGGAGCGCGGCCCAGACGCTGCGCTGGAACGTCGTGCCGGCGGCGCCGAGATCCACGGGGACCTCGACGGCGAGGTCCACGCTGAGGCCGCGGTCGTAGGCCCGCAGCGGCCTCGCGATGGCGGGCGGGACGCGCTTGCGCACGGGCACGTTCGGCCAGGGCTCCGATCCCTCGGCCCAGCGGAGGGAGCGGAGCCCCTCGGCGGACCAGGCCAGCCATAGCGGGCCCGTCACGTCGATCGTGAAGAGCGCCTGTCCGCGGAGTGGAGCTACGCTGCTAGCGTCCCCGCTGCGGCTTCGACTTCCCCTCGCGTCCTCCGCCATGAATCGTCGTCCCTCGCTCTCGCGCGTCGCCCTTCCCATCGCGCTCATCGCCCTGGCTGGCTGCGGGGCGAGCCCGCGTATGATGCACGAGGGCCGCGTCTACTACGAACGCTGCTACGCCGCGGACCACGACGCGGAGCTCAGCGACGACGAGCGGCGAGGCTGCTGGGACGCCTGGCTCACGCACTACGCCGCCGCGCAGCCGCCAGAGCGGGTCGCCTACGCGCGGGCGCGACGGAGCGCCCTGGCGTCCGCGGGCGATGCCTCCCTTCGCCCCTTGCCGACGCCTGGTCCGACGACCCCGGAGCCGCGGGAGGACGAGCGCGTCGACCCGCTCGCGGAGGTGCAGGACCCGAGCGTGCCGCGGGGAAACGTCGACGATCGCCTCCGAACGCCGCTTCGACCCGAGCCCATCCCCTACGAGGATCGCCCTCGCCCGCCGGCCCCCCCACCCGCGCCGCTCCCGCCGCCGCCCACCGTGCTCGCCCAGGAACCCTGCCTGGAGATCTGCGACCCGGAGTGGGAGCGCTGCGTGTTCGCGTGCCCGGAACGGGGACCGAGCTGCCGCAACGCCTGCGTCGCCGCCTACCACCTGTGCATGGAAGGGTGCGGCTGACACGCACGGGGACCCGGCGATCGCCGGGAGCACGCCCGTGGGCGACGCGGCGGGCCCGCCTGTGGGTACTCGCTCGCCCAGGCCGCCGGGAGCATTGCGTCACGCAGCGCGGCCCTGCATGGTCTCGCCGGTCCGGCCCCGCCGGTCCGACCGAAGGGTCTCCATGCTCGCTTCGACCACGATGGCCCTCGCCTGGGCGCTCCTCACGCTCGCGGGTGGCGCCTTCGCCTTCTATCTCGCGGCGATCGCGGCCACCTGGCACCACGTTCGGCGGCGCCCGGACCGGGCTCCCGAGGCCTCGCTCCCGCCCGTCTCCCTGCTGAAGCCGCTGAAGGGGCTCGAGGATTCCCTCGACACGAACCTCCGCTCCTTCTTCACGCAGGACTACCCCGCACCCTTCGAGCTGATCTTCTCGGCGACGGACGCCCGCGACCCGGGGCTCGCTCGGGCGCGCGCCCTCGCCGCCGAGCACCCGGACGTGGACGCGCGCTTCGTCGTCAGCGACGCGAGCTACGGGCTGAACCCGAAGGTCGCCAACCTCGCGGGCGCCCTTCCCCACGCCCGCTACGACCTGGTGCACCAGTCGGACGCGAACGTACGCATCCCGCCGCGCTACCTCCGCGACATCGTGGGGGAAATGCTCGCTGCGCGGGCCTCCATGCTCACGAGCCCGGTCATCGGCGTCGGCGAGGCGAGCCGCGGCGCGGCCATGGAGAACCTGCAGCTCTCGGCCTTCATCGCGCCGGCGATGTGCCTCGCCCTCCACGTCGCACGGATCACCTGCGTATGCGGCAAGTCCATGCTCTTTCGGCGAAGCGAGCTGGAGCAGGACTTCGGCGGCCTCGGCGCGGTGCGGAACGTCCTCTGCGAGGACTTCGTGCTCGGGGAACGCTACAAGGCCGCCGGACGCCGCCTGGTGCTCAGCGTGACGCCCGTCGAGAACGTGAACCGGGACTGCGGCATCGACCGCTTCCTCGAGCGTCACGGGCGCTGGCTGAAGATGCGCGCGACGCTCCACGCGCCGGCCTTCGTCGCCGACATCCTCTCGAACCCCGTCGCGCTGGCGGCGCTGGCCGTGCTCGCCTCGGGCTTCGACCTCACGGTGACCCTCGCGGCGCTGACGTTGACCTCAGCGAAGGCCGCGGCCGACCACCTCGCCGTGCGGCTCACGCGAGCTCCCATCGCGCCGCGCTACGCCTGGCTGGCGCCCGTGAAGGACCTGTTGCTCCTGCCGCTCTGGATGAGCGCGGTCTTCGGACGCACCGTCACCTGGCGCGGCCAGCGCCTTCGCTTCGGGAAGAACACGGAGCTCGTCCCCCTCGAGGCCCCGAGCGGACCCCCCGCGCATCTCGAGCAGGCGCCGGACCCCCGCTGAGCCACGTACCTGACCGAGCACCAGCTCGGTCAGCGCGTTCCGCAGCACCCCGGTCGTCGCGACGGGCGCGCCCGCGACGGCGACGGCATCCGAGACGAGCGCGTCCACGGCCCGCACCGCGAGGTGTACGCCGAGGGGGTCGAAGGGCGCTTCGGGCTCGGCGAGGCGAAGCAGCGATGCCTCCAGGCGGGCCAGCGTGCGTGCCGCATCTCCGGGGCCCGCGACGGCCAGCATCGCCGCCCGGAGCCGCCGCGTGGGAACGGGGGCCTCACGCTCGTGCCGGAGCCAGCGGGCGACCCAGCGGTAGACCCGCGCCTCGACCCGGGTCGCCCTCCGCGCACCCTCCAGCGCGGCCTCGAGGTGGCCTCGCTGCCGCGCCGCGACGGCGTGGACGAGCGCCTCCTTGCCGGGGAAGTAGGCATAGAGCGTCCCCACGCCCACGCCCGCGGCCGACGCGATGCGCGTGGTCGTGAGGCCGGCGAGGTCACGCTCTCCGAGGAGCGCCGCCGTCGCGTCGAGGAGCGCGGCCACCGTGGCCTCCCCCCGTGGCGTTCGGGGAGCCTGGCGAGGGGCGAGGGCGGGCACGCCCTCCGACAACGGTCGCGCTCGGAGGACCTGAACCCTTCTTCGGGCTCGCGGACGCGAAACCCGAAGGATGCTTCGGACGCCTGCGAAGGATGCTTCGGGTGCGCGAAGCCCGCTCCCTGGCGCGCGAGAGGCTGGGCTCAGTGCGCCGCGCCCCAGCTGGCACCGAAGCCGACGTCGACCTCGAGGGGGACGTCGAGCGTGAGCGCCCCCTCCATGGTCTCCTTCACGAGGGCCTCCGCCGCTTCACGCTCGGCCTCGGGCACCTCGAAGAGCAGCTCGTCGTGAACCGTGAGGATCATGCGCGTGCCCATCCCTTCCCGCCGAAGGCGCTCGTGGACGCGGACCATGGCGATCTTGATGATGTCCGCCGCCGTGCCCTGGATGGGCGTGTTCCGGGCGATGCGCTCGGCGCCCGCCCGCAGGTTCCGGTTGCGGCTTCGGATGTCGTTCAGCGCCCGCCGTCGACCCAGCAGCGTGGTCACGTAGCCGGTGCGCTTCGCGTCCTCGACCACGCCCTCCATGAAGCGCTCCACTCCGGCATAGCGCGCGAAGAAGGCGTCGATGTAGCGCTTGGCCTCCGAGCGCTCGATCTTCAGATTCCGCGCCAGCGCGAACTGCGTTTGACCGTAAATCACCGCGAAGTTCACGGTCTTGGCCTGATTTCGCTGGGTGTAGTCGACGTCGGCGGGCTCCACGTCGAAGAGCGCCGAGGCCGTCCGCCGGTGCACGTCCTCGCCGCTCTGGTAGGCGTCCAGCAGCTCCGGGTCGCCGCTGAGATGGGCGAGCACGCGGAGCTCGATCTGCGAGTAGTCCGCGGCCAGGAGCAGGGTCCCCGGCGCCGGCACGAAGGCGTCGCGGATCCGCCGGCCATACTCCGTGCGGATCGGGATGTTCTGCAGGTTGGGGTCGCTCGAGCTCAGGCGCCCCGTCGCCGCGACGGCCTGGTTGTAGCGGGTGTGCACGCGTCCCGTCTCGGGCAGCACGGCCGCGGGGAGCGCCTCGAGGTAGGTGCCCTGGAGCTTCGAGAGGGTCCGATGCGCGAGGATGGCCTCCGGCAGCTCGTGCTGAGCCGCGAGCTCCTCGAGCACCTGCGCATCCGTCGAGCGACCCGTCTTGGTGCGCTTCACGACCGGAAGGCCGAGCTCGTCGAAGAGAATCGTCTCGAGCTGGCGCGGCGAGCCCACGTTGAAGGCGTGCCCCGCCAGGGCGTGACAGCGGGCCTCCAGCTCCGCGAGCTCGCGGCTGGCCGCCGCGCTCATCTCCCCGAGGAGGTCGGTGTCCACGCGCACGCCCACGCGCTCCATGTCCGCCAGGACCGCCGCGAGGGGGAGCTCCAGCTCCCGGAAGAGGCGCACGAAGTCTCCGTGCTCCATCCGAGGGCGAAGCAAATGAGTCAGTCGTACGACATAGTCCGCATGCTTCGCCGCCAGGTCGCCCAGGGACTGGACGTCGACCTCGTCGGGCTGGAGCCGTACCCCGCGCTTCGGGTGCACCAAGCGCTCGAGCAGCGGCAGCTCGGCGTCGAGCTCTGCGCGGGCGACCTCCACCATGCCGTGCCCGTGCCGGCCCGGGTCGAGCAGGTAGCTCGCGAGCGCGACGTCGAACCCGTAGCCGCGGAGCTCGATGCCTCGTCGCCGCCACACGAGGTCCTCGCGCTTGAGGTCGGGGGAGAGCTTCGGAAGAAGCGAGTTCTCCAGAAGCGGCCGCAGCACGCCGAGCGCCTCCTCCAGGGGCACCATCTCCGGCGCCTCCAGGGTGCGGTGACCGAGCGGGAGGTAGGCACCGCGGCCCTCGGCGAAGGCCAGCCCGACCCCCACGAGCTCACCGCGTAGAGGATCCGGATCAGTCAGGTAGCTTACCAATGCTAGCTGACCGTGCTCGCGCGCCTCCGCGGAGACGATCCGGAGCGCGTCGAGGGACGTGAGGAACTCGCCGGTGCCCGCAGTGGGCGCCGCCTGCGGGTCGAGCTGGGCGAGGCGCCGC
>CALCTH010000002.1 GCA_937893795.1 uncultured Myxococcales bacterium
CTCCGCGGGCGCCGGTGCCGCCTCCGCACCGGCCGCCGGCGGCATCTCCGCCTGGCGCGTCGGGGCGCTCGCCCGCCTCTGAGGCTCGGAACCCCGGGAAGCGCGTGGGGACGCCTCGCGCGCGGACGGCGGAGGCGACGCGCTGCAGGTTGCCGGGCTAGAGCGACGCACAGGCTCCGAAGGCCGCGCGAAGCTCGTCCTCGGCCGGCTTGCCGCGCGGCGCGAAGCCCAGCGGCCCCTCCTCCCGCGTCTCCGGGTCCGTGAACCACTTCCAGACGTAGACGCCGCGAATGCGGGGGCGCCGTGCCACCGCGTGGAAGAAGCGGCGATAGGCCCGAGCCTGCGCGACGTCGTCACGGACCCCGCGGCCGCGGATGCGCTCGGTCCATTCGTAGGGGCGGACATCCGTCGCGCGTGAGCTTTTGTAGCCGACCTCCGTGAGCAGCAGGGGTCGGTCCGACCGGACGGCGAGCGCATCCAGGCGATCGAGCGCTTCTTCGAGGCGCCGCTGCTTCTCCGCCTCGGGGTCGCCGGGCGCCTCGGCCAGTGACGGGTAGAAGTTCACGCCCACGTAGTCGAGCGCGTCCCAGAAGGCGACCTCCTCGGCCTCGTCCCAGTTTGCCGCGTAGGTGAGCTCTCCGCGGTACACGACCCGCACCTCCCGCACGAGCTCGCGCCACCACGCCGGAAAGCGCAGCGCGCTCGAGCGCAGCTCGGTGCCGATGGCGAGGAGGGCGACGCCCTCGTCGCGGGCGACCTCCGCGTAGTGCCGAAGGAAGGCGGCATAGCTCGCCTTCCACGCCTCCCAGCCCGCCGCGCTCCCGGGATCGATCTCGGCCCGCCAGGCGCCGCGTCCGACCCAGAGGTGCGGCTTGAGCAGGACCTTCAAACCCAGCGCGTGGGCAGCGCGGATCTCGGCGACGAGGCGCGCATCGGTCTCACCAGAGCTCTGCCAGCGCGCGTCGCTGCGCTCTCCATAGAGCCCGCGCACCTGCGTCGCCGAGAGACTCTCCTGGAAGCCGAAGGGCGTGAGGCTGATCCACGTCGCGCCCAGGCCACGGAGACGCTGGAGCTCTGCCGCGCTCGTGGGGCTTCCATAGCCTCGGACCCCGCCGGCGGCGTAGCTGTGCGCGAGGCACACTCCCCGTTGGACCGCCGGCGCCAGCGTCGGAGGCGCGTCGCAGGGCCCCGTGAGGGCAGAGGTGGCCGCCGAACGGGGTGGAGACGGCGACGGCGGTGGCGCGGGCTCGCGGGGCGAACAGCCCACGGTGGCGAGGAGCGCCAGCCCGAGACCCCTCCGTAGCCACGCCGTCACCACACGCCTCTCGGGTCGGCGGGCGCCGGCCGCAAGGTCGCTGGCCGGAGCGGCATGCGGGTGATAGGCCGCGGGCGATGCGGCCCGCGCCCCGGCTCCCCCCACGGAGGGCACGCCCATGAGCACCGAGGGCTGGCTCACCGTCGGGACCATCGTCGCGATGGTACTGGCGCTCGGGCGCGGCCTGGGCGGCCCGGATCTGGTGCTCACGGCGGGGCTCGCGCTGCTCCTGGCGCTGGGCGTGCTCACGCCCGAGGACGCCTTCCTCGGCTTCGCCAACCCCGCCGTCGTGACCATCGCGGCGCTCTTCGTGGTGGCCGCGGGTGTCCGAGAGACCGGAGCCCTGGACCTCGTCGGCCGGTGGGTCCTCGGCCGGCCGCGCGCCCTCGCGGGCGCCCAGCTGCGGGTGATGCTCCCCGTCTCCTCGCTCTCGGCCTTCCTCAACAACACCCCCGTCGTGGCCATGTTCGTGCCGCTCGTCGAGCGCTGGGCACGACGCCACGGGCTCCCAGCCTCGCTGCTGCTCATGCCGCTCAGCTACGCGGCCATCCTCGGCGGCACCTGCACGCTCATCGGGACGAGCACGAACCTCGTCGTCGCCGGCATGGTCGCCGAGCGGCACCCCGAGACGCTCCTCGGCATGTTCGACGTCGCCGCCGCGGGGCTCCCGGTGCTGGTGGTCGGTACGCTCTACGTGCTCCTGGCCTCGCCCCGGGTGCTCCGGGGACGTCAACCGGCCGCCGTGAGCCTCGGCGACCAGCGCGCCTACACGGTGGCCCTGCGCGTCGAGCGCGGTTCGCCGGTCGCCGGTCAGACCATCGAGGACGCCGGCCTTCGGTCCCTGGAGGGGCTCTTCCTCTACGACGTGGAACGGGAGGGGCAGCTCCTCCCGGCGCCCCCGCCGACGACGGTGCTTCGCGAAGCGGACATCCTCCGCTTCGCCGGCCGCGTCGAGACCGTGGTGGACCTGCGCCGGCTGCGCCTCGTGCCGGCCACGGACCAGATCTCGAAGCTCGCCGGGCGCCCGGAGCGCCGCTGGGTCGAAGCCGTGATCTCGGCCCAGTCGTCGCTCGCGGGCGTGACGGTGCGCGAAGCGCGCTTTCGTACGCGCTTCAACGCCGCGATCCTCGCCGTCCATCGCCAGGGCGAGCGCGTCTCCACCAAGGTCGGCGACATCGCGCTCGAGCCCGGCGACGTGCTTCTCATCGAGGCGCATCCGAGCTTCGTCCGCAAGCACGCGCAGGACCCGGCCTTCGCCCTCGTGAGCCCCGTGGAAGGCAGCACGCCGCCGCGCCATGAACGCGCGCCGGTGGCTGCGCTGCTCCTCCTGGCCATGGTCGTCGGAAACGTCGCGGGCATCCTCCCCCTCGTGACCGCGGCGCTGCTGGCGGCAGGCGCCATGCTGGTCACGCGCTGCCTCACGGGCACACAGGCGCGACGCTCGCTCGACCTTCAGGTTCTGGTCACCGTCGGGGCGGCGCTCGGCATCGGGCGGGCCCTGGACGCGAGCGGGGCCGCGGCCGCCGTGGGCGAGGCGCTGCTCGTGACCGTCGCCCCCTACGGCCCGGCGGCGCTCCTCGGCGCGATCTTCGCCGCGTCGGCCTTCCTCGCCGGCGTTGCATACTCGAGCACGGCCGCGGCGGTGATGTACCCCGTCGCTGCCACGGTCGCGGAGAGCCAGGGGCTCTCCGTGGAGAGCGCCGCCTACGTCGTGATGCTCGCGGCGTCCACGGCGTTCAGCACGCCGGTGGGTTACGCCGCCAACCTGATGGTCTACGGGCCCGGCGGCTACCGCTTCGGCGACTTCTTCCGGCTGGGCCTCCCGCTCCAGGTGCTCGTCGGCCTCGTGACCGTCGGCGCGGCGCAGGCGCTCTGGGGCTGAGGGCCGGCCCGCTCGGCGCGCCCGGCACGAGGATGCGCACGGGACCGCGTCCGGCGCCTCTCGCCCCCGGTGCGCCCCTACCCCCGAGTGCGCTAGGGTCGCCGGCCATGCCGCGCGTCCTCTCCCACGCTCTCATCCCTCTCGTTCTCCTCGGCCTCGTGACCTCGGGCTGCGACGAGGAGGAGGCTGCCGCTCCGGAGCCCGAAGCACCGACCATCGGCGTCTTCGAGCTGCCCATCAGCTTCCGCTACGTGCCGGCGCCGAGCGCCGCGTACGTGATCGAGGTGACGCCGGGGGCGCTCACCCTCGACGAGCGCGTGCTGATGGAGCTCGACCGCGGGCGGCTCCCCGATGCCGTGCTCTCGGGGGAGACGATCCCGGACCTCGCCGCGGCGCTGGCGAGCGCGCCGGCCCGCTCGGCAGGCATCATCGCGACCGAGGGCGGGACGCCCTACGCGACGACGGCGCGCATCATCGCCACGCTCCACGCCGCCAACATCCGCGGCCTCTTCTTCCGTGTCCGTCGGGGTACGGGCACCGAAGAGGGCTACCTCGACGTCGGCCGCTACCACGTGCGCCCCGAGAGCCAGGAGCCCTTCACCTTCCAGCGTCCCGCCCAGCGCATGTGGGACGACCTGCCGCCGGCCTGGCCCGAGATGAACGAGCGCTGCTACGAGTCCGAGCACCGCGTCGACTGCACCCACGAGCAGAGCAACGTCGCCGAGGGCGGCAAGATGCTCATCACGCTCTTCGCCCGCGGCAACGGCCTCAAGATCGACCTGAACCGCTTCGACCCGCCGGAGCCCACGGGCGAAGGCGGCGGCGGGTTGATCGAGGGCGTCGCGGCACCCGAGCCCGTCGAGCCCGCCGAGGACGAGCTGCCGCCGGCCGAGAACGCGTCCTTCAGCTGGCGCTTCCGCGGCGCGACGACGGAGCCCTCGACGGTCTCGGCGACCATGCGACCGCTCTGCGGCTCGACGCCCTGCGGCGTGGTCATCGAGGCCGAGGGGCAGACCCCGACCATGCGCGTGCTGAGCTTCCTCGGGGCCTGCTTCCCGAACGGCTCCGAGGCCCCCGAGGTGCTCTTCCAGGTCCCGCCGGCCTGATGCCGCGCCCGCCCGGCTCCGCCGCCTCCGCCGCCTCGCTCTCGTCCCGGGTCTTCGGGAAGCTCGCCGCCGCCGCCGCCGAGCGGCGCGCCCGTGGCGAGGTCGTCCACGCGCTGAGCGTCGGGGACACCTACAAGGAGCCGCTCGCCGCCGCGCGCGCCGAGGCGCAGAGGAGCGAAGAGCACCCGGGGCTTCATCGCTACGCGCCCGTGCAGGGTGAGCCAGCGCTCCTGGACACCATCGCGGAGAGGCTCGCGGCCCGCGGCCACGCGGTTCCGGTGGAGCGCATTCAGGTCACCGCCGGCGCGACGAGCGGCCTCAGCGTGGTGGCGAGCGCGCTCCTCGACCCGGGCGACGAGGTGCTCCTCCCCGCGCCCTACTGGCCACTGATCCGCGGCATCATCGCAGGACGCGGCGGCGTGCCGGTGGAGGTCCCGCTCTGGCCCGCCCTGGACGACGCGGCCGCCGTCGAAGCGGCCCTCGAAGCCGCGGTCACGCCGCGTACGACGGCCCTCTACGTCAACTCCCCGCACAACCCGACGGGGGCCGTGCTCTCCCCCGCCGTGGCCGACGTCTTCGCGCGCGTGGCGACGCGCCACGACCTTTGGCTCGTCTGCGACGAGTGCTACGAGGACGTCCACTTCGAGGGCGATGCGCCTGCCCCCCTCTTGGCCCGCGCCGAGCTCCACGAGCGAGCCGTGGCCGCGCACACGGTCTCGAAGGGCTACGGGCTCGCCGGCATCCGCGTGGGCTGGGTGCACGGTCCTGCGTCCGTGATGCGCGCGATCCGCGGCGTGCAGACCTTCCAGACCTACTGCGCCGCGCGGCCGATGCAGCACGCGGCGCGCGCGGCGCTGCTCGGGGGCGACGCCTTCCTCGCCGAGTGCCGGCGGGACTACGCGCGGGCCGGCGCGAAGGTCGCCGACGCGCTCGGCATCGCACGACCCCGGGGCGGTACCTTCGTCTTCTTCGACGCGACGCCGCAGCTCGAAGCGGGCGAGGACGACTGCCTGCCCTTCCTCGGCCGCTGCCTGGACGCGGGCGTACTGCTGACTCCCGGCGCGAGCTGCGGAAAGGACTACGCGCGCTGGGTGCGCCTCTGCTTCACCACCGTGAAGCCCGCGGCACTCGACGACGCCCTCGCGCGCCTGGCGCCGCTGATGCGCTGAGCACGGGAGCCTTCAGGCCTCGAGGCCCCACTTCTGCTTGTTCGCGGTGACCTGCTCCGGCGTGGGCTGGTCGTGCTCGCTGGTCTGGGGCACCTCGAACTCGTCGGGCTCGTCCACGCTCTTGGCGTTCAGCGCCGTGTCGTCCTGGAGGACGGCCGGCACCGACACGTCCTCGTAGATGGCCTCCCACGGGCACTCCGGCTCGCAGGCGCCGCAGTCGATGCACTCTTCGGGGTTGATGTAGAGCTGGTTGGGGAACTGAGCGTTGTCGCTCCCCGTGTATTCGTAGATGCACTCGACGGGGCAGACGTCGACGCACGCCTGGTCGACGCAATCGCGGCAGAGACGGGTGATGACCCAAGCCATGCTCTTCTTCCTCTCACTCGGCCCGCAGGACACGGGGCTCTCATTCGTCGCGACGACGCCGGGGGCAGCCCGCCGCGGCCTGGTACATGACGCCGGGCCTTCGGAAGCGCAAGGTTGGCGGGCGGAGAGCGTCCGCGAAGGGTGATCTCGGCTCTACTCGGCGCGCGGGTGGCAGAACCAGCAGCCCTCGTCCTCCCCGAGGAGCGTGGCCATGGTCTCGGTCACCTCGCGCTGCATGAAGCCCACGAGCTCGGCCCCGTACTCGCGCTGCATCGCCCGCCAGGCGCGGCTCCCGGGCCGCGGGATGGCGATCTGGTTCGAGCCGGGCATCGCGTAGCCGCGCTCGCGCCCGTCGTCCCCATGACACGTGGGGCAGCCGTACTCGGCCGGCTTCCAGCGCTCGGCGTCGAAGCCCGCGAAGAGCGTCTTCATCACCGGGAGGACCTTGCCGACCATGTAGTACTCCTGATCCGAGAAGCTCATCTCGTGCCAGGGCGTGTCGGGCCCGCTGATGTCGAGCTCCTCGAGGGGGACGAGGTGAGACTCGACCACCGGCTCCTCGGCGAAGTCCCCGAAACCCTCGTCGTCGAAGTCGTCGAAGTCGTCGAAGTCGGCGAAGCCGTCGTCCTGCTCGCCACCGCTGCTCTCCGGGGCATCCGGTGGCGTCGTGCCCCCGCAGGAGGCGAGGAGCGGGAGGAGAAGCGCGAGGTGAGCGGGGCGAAGTGCAGGCATGCGATTCGTTTCGGGTCGGCGCCGTCAGGCCGCGCCGGGCAGCATAGTCCGTCCCCCGACGCGGGTGTCCCGCTTCGCCGACGTCGCGCCACCGATCCCTACGAAAACGACCTACCGTGCCGTTTCTCGGGGGCGTGAGCGGACCGACGGAGCTCTATCGACGCGCCCTCGCCCTGAGACCGGTGAACCCCGCCGCAGCGGAAGAAGCGCTGCGCGCGGCGGCCGCGGCGTTCAGCGCGGCGGGCGATGGCGTCGGCCGGGGCGAGTGCCTCCTGGAGCTCGCGCAGCTGGCCCTCGGCGGCGCGCACCTCGACGCGGCCCAACGCTACGCGGTGCGGGCCCTCGACTGTCTGCGGCCAGCGAGGGGCGACGCGGCGGCGCGCGCTGCGCTGCTCGCGGGCGAGGTGGCGCTCTGCCAGGACGACGAGGCGGCGGCCGCAGCGCTCTTTCACGAAGCGAAGGACGCCTCCGAGGGCGTCACGCGGGCGCGTGCCCTCGAGCTCCTCGGTCAGCTGGCGCTCGACCACGGAGACCTCGAGGGAGCCGAGGCGCTCTGGCTCGAGGCGTGGCGGGAGCTCGAGGACCGGGGCGACCCCTTCCACCTCGCCGAGCTTCGGCGCCACTTCGCGGAGCTCGCGATGCTCCGCGGCCGACCGGGCGAGACCATCGCCCAGCTCGAAGCCGCGCTCGTCGTGCTCGACCCGCTCTCCGACGGCGACGCGGGCTCGTTCCGCGCGTCGCTCCACACGGAGCTCGCGGACCTGCAGGCGGACCGCGGGCGCACCCACGAGGCGCTCCTCGCCTACGACGCGGCGCACGACTTCTACCTGCGCTTCGGTATGCACCGCCAGGCGGAGCGCCTCGAACGTCGCCGGGAGACGCTGCGCTGGGGCATGCAGACGGGCTGATACCCACGGGTTCGGCGCAGAGCCTGGTACACATCGGCCGTGCGCCGCGCCCTCCTTCTGCTGACGCTCGCTGCCGCGCTGGCGCCCGGGCGCGCGGAGGCCAGCCCGTGGACCCCCGAGCGTGGCCACGGCTACGCCAAGCTCTGGCTCAAGGGCCTCTGGGGCTTCGGCTACGTCGATGGCGACCGAGAGCGCATCGACTACGCCAACTACGGGGAGCTCTTCCTCGCGACCTATGGTCACGTTGGCCTCACGGACCGCCTCACGCTGGTCTGGCAGAGCGACCTCTTCCGCCTCTTCGCGCTCGAGGACCGCGCCGCCGGCCCCACCCGGGTGCACGTCGCGCCGGGTGACCCGACGCTCGGCCTCCGTGTCGGCGCCGTGAAGGCCGGGCGCTTCGCGCTCTCCGTGGAGGCCGGCGTCCAGGCCCCCCTCGCGCCCAGCGGGCCGGTGCAGGAGGTGCAGACGCGGCAGCCCCCCCACGCGAGCTTCGGCCAGCTCGTTCGGGGGCCCGGAGTGGTCTCGTTGCCGCTGCGGGTGCACGCGGGCTGGGGGGGAGACCGGGGCTACGCGGCCGGCATGGTCGGTTGGGAAACGCGCCTCGGGGGCTTCGACGACCGGGCTGCCTTCTCCCTCGAAGCGGGCATGACCTTCCGCGGAGGCTGGAGCGGGCGCGTTCGCGTCTCCGGAGTGGTCGTCGCCGTCGAGGGGACCGCCGAGCGCATCGAGAGCCCCAGTGGACAGGGCAATGGCGTGAGCTACCTCGGCTTCGCGGCGGAGGGCGAGCACGAGCTGCGTCCCGGGTGGTTCCTCGGCGGCGTCCTCGAAGGGGGCCTCGGGCTCCTCCGGCGACAGACCGGCGGCCCGGTGCTCAGCCTTGCCGTCGCCCGCGCGTTCTAGCCGGGTCCTCGGAACCTGCTAGCGCTCGCGCTGGCGGCGGACGGGGGGCGTCGCCGGGACCTCGGCGGGCACCTCCGCCGGCTCCTCGGGCGCCACGCGCGCCGGCGCCGCCGGCGGCGCGTACCCCGGCGCCCGCATGGGCTGGCCCTTCTC
>CALCTH010000003.1 GCA_937893795.1 uncultured Myxococcales bacterium
CGACCACGCGGGTCTTCGTCGCGGAGGAGGACGCCGCGCGGCCCATCGACGTGGACGGTCTCGACCGGAGCGCCACGCACGCCCGCGTCCTCGCGCCGGAGCTGCGCCCGGGCCGCGAGGTAATCGTGCGCGGCAACGACCGGCTGCGCCCGGGCCAGCCCGTGCGTGTGCGCGAGGCGGGGCGCCCCGAGGCGCGCTCGGAGTCGGCACCGGCCGGCGGCGCGGCCGGCTCATGAGCGAGAGCGGCCGGGGCGGCGGGCTCCTCCGCATCGCCGTGAACCGCCCCGTCACCGTGATGGTGACGGCGATCCTCGTCGTGCTCTTCGGCGGCCTCGGCCTCGTCGGTCTGCCCATCCAGCTCACGCCCGACATCTCCATCCCGACGCTACGCATCGAAACGCGCTGGCCCGGCGCGTCCCCGACGGAGATCGAGACCGACATCCTCCAGCCGCAGGAGGAGGTGCTGAAGGACGTCCCGGGCCTGATGCGCATGACCGGCAACGCCAACCCGGACCGCGCCTCGCTCAGCCTCGAGTTCGACGTGGGCACGGACGTGGAAGAGGCCCTCGTCCGCGTGACCAACCGCCTCACGCAGGTGGCCTCCTACCCCGACGCGGCCGATGAGCCGAGCGTGGAGACGGCCGACGACACGGGCCCGCCGCTCGCCGTGATCGCGGTGCGCTCCCTGCGCGGCGAGCCCGTCGCGGCCTACCGCACCTGGGTCGACGAGGACGTGCTGCCCCAGCTCCAGCGCATCGAGGGCGTCGGCGACATCGACCTCCTCGGCGGCCGGGACTCGGTCTTCTACGTGGACTTCGACCCGCGCGAGCTGGCCGCCCGTGGCATCACCGTGCCGGAGCTGGCGGCGCGGGTGCGCAGCGAGCTCCGGGACGTGAGCGGCGGCGACGTGACCCTCGGCCGGCGGCGCCTCCTCGTGCGGACCCTCGCCGTGGAGGCCACGGGCGAGGCCCTCGAGGGCATCGTGGTCGGCGCCGGTCCCGACGGGACGCCGATCGCGCTCGGGGATCTCGGCCGGGCGCGGCGCGGGCTCCGGAAGGCCTCGGGCGTCGCCTTCAGCGATGACCGGCCCTCCATGGTCATGCTCGTGCGGCGCGAGTCGGGCTCGAACGTCCTCGAGGTCACCCGCGCCATTCGCGCCGAGGTGGCGCGCCTCGACGACGCGCTCTTCGCGCCGGAGGGCCTCGAGCTCGAGGTGCTGAGCGACCAGGTCGGCTACATCGAGGGCTCCCTCGACCAGGTGCAGCGGAACCTCCTCCTGGGGGCCGCGCTGGCGGTGCTGATGCTCTTCCTCTTCCTCCGGAGCGGCGGGGCGAGCGCCATCATCAGCCTGGCGATTCCCATCTGCGTCTTCGGCACGGCGCTCGGCATGGACCTGCTCGGGCGCAGCGTGAACGTCGTGAGTCTCGCGGGGATCACCTTCGCCATCGGCATGGTCCTCGACAACTCCATCGTGAGCCTCGAGGCCATCGACACCGCGCGGCAGCGCTTCGCGAGCGTGAAGGATGCGGCGCTCGCCGGCGTGAGCGAGGTCTGGGGCGCCGTGCTCGCGAGCACGGCGACGACGGCGGCCGTGTTCATCCCCGTGGTCACCTGGGAGAGCGAGGTCGGGCAGCTGCTCCGAGACGTCGCGGTGGCGATCAGCTTCGCCGTGCTCACCTCGCTTCTCGTGAGCGTCTGGGTCATCCCGCGCCTCGCGGCGCTGCTCCTGAAGAGCGCCGCGCGCCCGGGCGAGGAGGACGCCCGAGCGCCGAGCTTCGCCGCGCGCTTCCGGAAGGGCACCGGGTCCTTGGTCGCGCGGCTGACGACCTCGCCGCTGCGGAGCGGTCTCGTGGTGTCCACGGCCATCGTCAGCTGCACGACGATCGCGGTGCTGCTCCTGCCGCCCCTCGAATACCTGCCCGCCGGCAACCGGAACCTGGTCTTCGGCATCCTCGTGCCCCCGCCGGGGGCGGCCATCGACGAGATCGAAGCCGTCGGTGAATCGGTCCAGGCAGAGAACGCGCGGCACACGGGCCGCAGCGTCGACGGGGAAGCGGCCATCGAGCGGAGCTTCTTCGTCGGCAGCGGGGCGCGCGTCTTCAGCGGCGGCGTGGCCCGGGACCCGGAGCGGGTCCGCGACATGCTCGGCTACTTCCGGAGGGTCCAGGGCGGCATCCCCGGTTACATCTCCTTCACCACGCAGGCCTCGCTCTTCGGGCGTCGCGGCGGCGGACGGAACGTGGAGGTCGACCTCAGCGGAAGCGACCTGGCGCAGCTCACGACGGCGGGCGGGAGGATGTTCGCGCGGCTCCGGGAAGCGCTCCCTGGCGCGCAGATACGCCCGGTGCCCTCCCTCGACCCGGGAGCGCTGGAGCTTCGGGCGCGACCCCGGAGAGGCGAGGCGGCGGGGCTCGCCGTGACGACCCAGGACCTCGGGCTGACGCTCGACGCGCTGGTGGACGGCGCGATCATCGGAGAGCTCGGCGCGGACGGGGACACGCAGCTCGACGTCGTGCTTCGTGCGCGCGGCGACGACGGGCGACTCCTCGAAGCCACGGACGCCGTGCTCAGCGCCCCGGTGCACACACCGAGCGGCGCCACGGTGCCCTTCGGAGTCCTCGCCGAGCTCCGCGAGGAGCTCGGCCCCATCAGCATCCGCCGCCTCGAGCGCCGCCGTGCGCTGACGCTCCGCGTCGCGCCGCCGCAGGACGTGCCCCTCGAGGCGGCCCTCGAGGTCATCCAGAACGACGTGGTCGGCCCCATGGCGGAGAGCGGCGCGCTCCCGCGGGACGTGACCGTCGCCTACTCGGGGACCGCCGGCGACCTGGAGCTCGCGAAGGCTCAGTTCGCCAACGTCCTGCTCCTGGCGCTGCTCATCAGCTACCTGATGATGTCCGCGCTCTTCGAGGACTTTCTCGCGCCGCTGGTCGTGCTGGTCACCGTGCCGCTCGCCGCGGCCGGCGGCGTCGCGGGCCTCCGCCTCGTCGACGCCTTCCTCCACCCGCAGCCCCTCGACCTGATGACGGCCCTGGGCTTCTTGATCCTCATCGGCGTCGTGGTGAACAACGCCATCCTGGTGGTCGACGGCGCCCTGGCGCGGCTCCGGGAGGGCGCCGAGCGTCCCGCGGCCATCCGCGGTTCCGTCGAGGCGCGCGTACGGCCCATCCTCATGACGACCCTGACGAGCCTCGCCGGGCTGCTCCCGATGGTGCTCCTTCCCGGCAGCGGCTCCGAGCTCTATCGCGGCGTGGGCGCCGTGGTGCTCGGTGGGCTGACGCTGGCCACGGCCCTGACGCTCTTCGTCGTCCCGGCGGCCTTCGACCTGGCGTGGCGTCTCCGTAAACCGTGAGCCTTCGGCGGCGGTCCGGACACGGGGACACCTGCGCTAGCCTTCCCCGTTCACGACCGGAGGTGGCCATGGCGAGGGTGACGGGAATCGGGGGAGTGTTCTTCAAGGCGCGGGATCCCGAGGCGTTGAAGAAGTGGTACGTCGACCACCTCGGCGTGAAGATCGAAGAATGGGGCGGTGCGGTCTTCGACTGGGACGCCGATCGCGCCGCCCAGAGCGCGGCGGGCATGACCGTCTGGCACCTCGCCGACGCCGACGGAACGTGGTTCGAGCCGAGCCAGGCGCAGCTGATGATCAACTACCGCGTCGACGACCTCGTCGAGCTCCTCGCCCAGCTCGCGGCGCAAGGGGTGGAGCCCGTGAAGGGGCCCGACGAGGAGTTCAATGGCAAGTTCGCGTGGGTGATGGACCCCGAAGGGAACAAGGTCGAGCTCTGGGAGCCGAAGGACCCCTGAGCGAAACGGAGCGCGAGGCTCTTGCCCCGCGTGAGCGCGACACCGCATGACCCCCTACCCCTCCACGCTCCGCGCCCGCGCCGCCTGGGCGCTCTTCGACTTCGCCAACAGCCCCTTCCCGACGGTCGCGCTGACGGCCTTCGGCGCCCCCTACTTCGCCAGCGTGCTCGTCGGCGAGGAGGGGCTCGCGCTCGGGCCCTGGGTGCTCGGGGGCGAAGCCGCGTGGGGCGCGGCCATCAGCCTCTCGATGCTGCTGGTCACCCTGAGCGCGCCGGTGCTGGGAGCCCTGGCCGATCGCTCGGGGCGCAAGCGCGTCTTCCTGGGCGTCTACGTCGCGGTGGGCGTGGCGGCGACGGCCGGGCTCGGCTTCGTCGCGCCCGGGCAGGCGCGGGCCGCCTTCGCGCTCTACGTGCTGGCGAACTTTGCCTTCGAGGGCGCCTACGTCTTCTACAACGCCTTCCTGCCCGAGCTCGCGCCTCCGGAGCGCGTGGGTCGCCTCTCGGGCGCCGCCTGGGGTGTCGGCTATCTCGGCGGCCTCGGCGCGCTGGTGGCCGTGCGGGGATGGATCCCGGAGAGCTACGAGGCCGCAGCCGCGACCGACGCGGGTAAGGTCTACCTCGTCGTCGCCGCCTGGTACGCGCTCTTCAGCCTGCCGATGCTGCTCTTCGTGCGCGATGCCGGCGAGCCGAAGGGGCGGCCGGACGAGGGCTGGGTCCGCGGGGCCTTCCGGGAGGTGGGTGGAACGCTCCGCGCGATTCGGCGCTACCGGCCCATCGCCATCTTCCTGGTGGCCTACTTCCTCTACACGGACGCGCTCACGACGGTGATCGAGTTCACGGGCATCTACACCAAGGAGGTGCTCGCCTTCACGCCGAGCGACAACGTGCAGCTCTTCCTGGTGCTCAACCTGGTCGCGGCGCCCGGCGCGCTCGCCTTCGGCTGGCTGCTCGACAAGATCGGCGCGAAGCGCGCGATCTCGATCTCCCTCGTGCTCTGGATCGCGACCGTCGTCGCCGCGGTGCTCGCGACCACCAAGACTCAGTTTTGGCCCGCGGCGTTTCTGGCGGCGGTGGTCATCGGCGCCACGCAGTCGTCGAGCCGGGCCTTCATGGCGCAGCTCGCGCCGAAGGGTCGCAGCGGCGAGTTCATGGGCTTTCTGGCGCTCAGCGGAAAGGCCTCGGCCATCGCCGGACCGCTCGTCTACGGCGCCGTGAGCCAGGCGCTCGAGGACGCGAGCCGCCCGGGCTTCGGCCACCGCGTCGCCATCAGCGTCATCGGCAGCTTCTTCGTCGTGGCCCTCTTCGTGCTCGCGCGGGTCCGCGTGAAGGACGCGAGCGCCGCCGAGGGTACGAGCTGAGTCGCGGGGAAGCGGCACCGATGACCCGTCGCGCCTACATCGACGCGACCACGCACACGTCCACGGTCCCGAGGGCGCCGGGAGCGGGGGTGATGGTCTCGCAGGTCAGCGGCGGGCCGCCGCAGTCGATGTCGGCCACGCAGGTCGGGAGGCATACGCCCTCGCCTTCGACGTCGACGCAGGCCCCGAAGCGCATCTGACCGCTCGGGAAGGTCACGAGGCAGTTCCCCGCGTCGCGGATGTCGGGGTTCGAGCGATCGATGAAGCAGCCCCGCGAGCAGAGCCCGTTCGGGTACTGGGTGAGGCACACGCCCTCGGGCCCGGGGCACTGCGCATCCTCGACGCAGGGTCCGTAGAGCTGCGACATCATCGGGCCGGCGTCGACCTCCATCGGAGCGTCCATCGCGGCGTCCTCGGGACCGCCGTCCTCGTCTCCCCCGCTGGAGTCGTCCCCGCACGCGATGGCGGCGAGAAGGCCGGCGACGAGGAGGCCCATCCATGGAGTGGTCTGTGCGTACGACGGGTGCATCGGACGCAAGAGAACGAGGGACCGGACGCCCCGTCAAGAGCGCGCGGCCGCGCGGGAGGCCCCGCCCGCGCGGCAGGCGCGCGCTCGGCGCCATCATGCTTAGTCATTCCATGGCGTTGAAGCGTTACTTGGATTCTCGGGGGCGTTGACGGAGGCCCTCGGGGTGCGCACCTCGGGGCCGTGCTCGAACGTCGTCATCATCAACGTTGGCTCGGCAGCCTCCTGCGCTCGGCGGCTCTCCTCACCGGCCTCGGCGCGGTCCTCGCGCTGCTCGGTTGGGTGCTCGGGGGCGGCCTCGGCCTCGCGCTGGCGCTCGGCGCCGTGGGCGGGCTCGGGCTCTTCGGTCCCCGTCTACCCACGGCCTGGCTACTCCGGATGCAGGGCGCGAGGCCGCTGGCACCCGCGGTCGCCCCGGGCTTGCACGCCGAGATCGCCGACCTCGCCCAGCGCGCCGGGGTCGCCCGCCCGACGCTCCATCTCATCCCGGCACCGGTCCCGAACGCCTTCGCGACCGGCCAGGGCAGCGACGTGGCCATCGGCGTCACCCCTCGGCTTCTGCGGCTCCTCGACCGGCGCGAGCTGCGCGGCGTGCTCGCGCACGAGATCAGCCACGTCGCCGGCCAGGACACGACGGTGATGCGCTACGCCGGGCTCATCGGGGGCCTCACGCGTCTGTTGAGCCGCCTCGGACTCTGGCTCGCGCTGCTCCAGCTTCCGCTGGTCCTGCTCGGCGCGCCGCCGGTACCTTGGACCGTGGTGCTGCTGCTCTGGGTCGCGCCCGCGGTGAGCGGCGCGCTCGGCCTCGCGCTCTCGCGGACGCGCGAGCACGAAGCGGACCGGAACGCCGTTCGCCTGACGGGGGACGCGCCGGGCCTGGCCTCGGCGCTCGTGAAGCTGGACGTCTACGAGCGGCAGCAGCGCCGATGGCTGCCCTTCCGCGCGCCCGAGATGCCTGGGTGGCTGCGTTCGCATCCGGAGACGCGGGAGCGCATCGCTCGGCTCGGCGAGCTCGCCGACGTAGGCGCACGCCCAAGAACCCGGCCGCGTCCTCCGCGGGTCGTACGCGTGGTTCCTAGGCCGCCGGGCTTCATGCGCGCCTGAGCGGCGCCGCGCGCGCCCGCGCTATGCGGGCGTCCCGAAAAGGGAGCCGACGGCGGCGGTCACGACCATCGCCAGCGCGCCCCAGAACATCCCGCGCGTCGCGGCCCGGGCGACGGGCGCGCCACCGCCGCGGGCCGCGCCCGCGCCGAGCATCGCCAAGAAGACCAGCGAGCCGGCGGCGACCAGCGGGATCACGCGAGGCCCGGGCCCCGCAAAGGCGAGGAGGAGCGGGAACGCCGCGCCGACGGAGAAGCTCGCCGCCGATGCGAGCGCCGCCTGCACGGGCCGCGCCTCCCGGGCCTCCGTGAGCCCCAGCTCGTCGCGGGCGTGGGCGCCGAGCGCGTCGTGCGCCATGAGCTGGTCCGCCACCTCTTCCGCGAGGGACGGATCGAGCCCGCGCCCGACGTAGATGGCCGCGAGCTCCTTCCGCTCCTCGGAGTAATCCTCCGCGATCTCGCGACGCTCCCGGCGCAGGTCCGCCTGCTCCGTGTCGGCCTGCGAGCTGACGGAAACGTACTCCCCGGCCGCCATGGACATCGCGCCGGCGACCAGGCCGGCCACGCCCGCAAGGAGGATCTCCGCGTGGGTCGCACTCGCCGCCGCCACGCCGATGAGCAGGCTCGCCGTGGACACGACGCCGTCGTTCGCGCCGAGCACCGCGGCGCGTAGCCACCCGGCGCGCGCCGTATAGTGCCGCTCAGGCCGCCGACTTCCGGGCCCCACTCGCGGGAGGATCGCCGAGGAGCCGCCCTCGTTCCAGCGTTTCGCGGGCCACGCCCCGTCGCGCCGCCTGAAGCCTTTCGGCCCCTCGCGCGTCTCATCCATATGGTCCGCGCCGCCCTCGCCGCTTGCCTCGCCTTCGCCGCCGCCGCTCCGGCCGCGGCGCAACCCATGGACGTGCAGGAGGCACGGCGGCGCGCCGCCGAGGAGCTTCGTTGCCTCGATCGGGTCGTGCGGCAGCTGAGCGAGACCGTCGATCTCCTCCGCGACGCGGAAGCGCAGCTCGAAGCCGAGAGCGCCGAGCTGCGCCAGCACGCAGCGCAGGCGGTGGAGGCGCTCGAGGACCGGCTCGACGACCTCTCCGACGCCCTCAAGGAGTGCCTGCCGCAGACCTCCCGGGCGCCGGCCGTACGGACCATCGTGCAGGAGCGCACGGGCACGGAAGCGGCCGTCGGCGAAGTGAACGATGCGACGGTGGTCGTCGATCGACGAAGGCGCCTCGCGCCGGGCGTCCGCGTCCAGGTCGGGGAGCGCGTCGACGGGACCGGGCGGCTGCCCGCGCCCACGCTCCGGCGCGCCCTCGACGCCATCGGCGACCGGGTGGGCGCTTGCTACGAGAGCTACCTGGAGCGCGGTGCCCTCGAGCAAGGGCGGGGCATCCTGGGCTTCACCGTCGACGCGCGGGGGGCCACGACCCGGGTACGCACCGAGGGTGCCACCTTCGGCGACGCGCGCTTCGAGCGCTGCGTCGCGGCGGCCGGTCGCACGCTCCGCATCGGCCAGGCGCCGAGCGGCGGCGCGGTCGGCTACGCCTATACGCTGACCTTCGGGCCGGAGTAGACCCCTGTCCCCGGGGCGTCCGAGCTGCTAGGTGCGCGCATGCCCTCTTGGCCGAGCACCCCGTGCGCCGCGGTCCTCGTCCTGATGGGGATGGGCGGCTGCGCCAGCAGCCCGCGCGCGACCGCCGGAGACCTCGGCGCGGACGGGACCGCGACGAGCGAGCCTCGCACCGACTCGGGC
>CALCTH010000004.1 GCA_937893795.1 uncultured Myxococcales bacterium
CTCCGCGAGCGTGTGCGGGAGCGGAGTGCAGGGGCAGGTCTCGTCGCAGAGGATCTCGCGGACCTGGAAGCGCGTGGGGCCGCCTCCTCCCGCGAGCCGACGCGGCACGCCGAGGGTGCCACCGCGGCGACGCCAGCGGTGGGTCGTGCCCATGGCGCCGACGCGCGCCGCATGGAGCCGCTGCGTGCCGCGGTAGACGACGAGCTCGTGCACCCAGAGCTCGTTCCTCGAGAGCCCGATCCTCTGCCGGGCCACGGTCTCGACCACCGCCGCGGGGCCGTCGCCGAGCGTGACGAAGGCGACCCCCACGACCTCCGTCTTCGTGGAGCCGAAGCGCGTGAGCTCGGCCGTGACCAGTTCCCCGTCGGGGCCGAGCTCGACGTGGAGGAGCCGGTGCGTACGACCGTCGTGGTGTGCGCACGCCGCCACCCGGTCATGGGGTGTTCCGCCGCGTCGCCGATACACGCAGCTCGTGAGCAGATCCTCCGCGAGCACGGCGACGAGCTGGCGCCCCTCGGCTCCCTCGCGGCGGGCGATGGGGCCCACGGCGAAGAAGTCCGGGAGCCGCCGCGTCTCCTCGACGAGCACGGTGGCTGCGTTCTCGGAGAGGTCGAGGGCGTCGGCGAGCTCGGCGGCCCGCGCCGCCCTCGCCTCGGCGTGCGATCGCCGCGGCGCGCGGGCTGCCAGATCGTCGTTCACGAGCGAGAAGCCCTCCGGAAGGGAGAGCGGACGTCGCCGGACGTCGCAGCGGGCATCCTCCGCCAGCGTCTCGAGCGCTCGCGCCGCACCCTCGAGATCGCGCGGCCGGCGACAGGGGCAGCGCTCCTCGCATCCCGCGGTGACCAGCATCGGTGGACCCGGCTCGCTCACGTCGACGGTGGCGAGGGCCTCGTGGCTCACCATGCGCCAATGCGGCGCGTAGAGCTCGGCGACGCGCTCCTCGAAGCCGTCGCGGCCGTTCCAGAGATAGAGCCAATGGGTCCAGCTCGCGGGCACGCGCTCTCCGCTCTCGACGACGGATCGCTCCCGGCGAAAGGCCTCCACCAGCGCCACGGCGGGAGCCCCAGCTTCGAGGTGAACGAGGCGAAGTCGCGCCGGGCGCGCGGTCTGCGTGTGGTCGTTGCGAGGGAAGGGAGGGGCGAAGCCGGTACGAGCGACGTCGCCCTCCGGCGTGATTTGCGTGAAGAAGACGTAGTGGCGCATGCCGCGCGACGAGCGGCACTCGCGAGGCGTGAGCCGGTTGCCCACGCGGCACTCCGCGAACTCGTCCACGTCCATCAACCCGAAGACGTTTCGCGTCCCGTCGGGACGCAGCTCGCTTCGAACGTCGCGCACCCGGGGCCGGTCCGGCGGGTGCTCGATCTGGTGGAACACCGTCGTCGCCTGACTCTCGGTCAGGCTCGCTGCCGCCGCGAGGTCACGGACCCGCTGCACGTGGGCCTCGGCCTCCGTCGGCGGGCGATCCGCCGCGGCCGGCGGGGGCAGCGTCGCGAAGCCGGTGAGCAACAGGAGGGCGAAGCCGAGGCGCATGCCTACGGCATACGGCATCTGGCGTCGTTATTGCGCACCGCGTGAGGGGCGCGCGACATTCGCGCCGTCGCGCTTTCGGCCCATACTCGCGCCGATGCGCCGCGGCCTCGTCCTCTGTCTGCTCCTCCTTGCCGCCTGCGGCGCTCGAAGCTCCCTCGACGTTCCGGACCTTGGTGCCGAGCCCGACCTGGCGCCCGCTCCGGACCTCGCGCCGCCCGCCGACATGCCAGCCCCCGACATGCCGCCTCCCGACATGCCAGCCCCCGACATGCCGGCCCCGGACATGGGTCCGCCGTGCGTCCCGGAGCCCGAGACGTGCGACGGCAGGGACCAGGACTGCGACGGCTTCGTCGACGACGGTTTGATCTGCCTTTCCGTCGCGGGCGTGGTCGGACCGCCCGCGCTCCTCGATCCCATCGAGCCGCAGCCCGACACCCGTTGTGGGTCGCGGTGGTTCGGCTACGACGCGCCCGACCGGGCGAGCGCGAACCCGTTGCCGGACTTCCGGCAGGAGGACGCCGTGGTCGTGGCCGTGCAACGAGGGCTGGTGTGCGGAGGGCCCTACGTCGCTCTCATCGCGGACTTCCCCGAGGACGACGATGGCGGAAGGCTCGGCGTGTCGTGGACTTCCGACTTCGACGCGCTCCCGGTGCTCGGGGACGAGCCCACGGAGTGCATGGACCTCGGCGGGGGCGCGGGGATCTGCGACTTCCGCTGGGCGAGCTGCTGCACCGACGGCGTGCTCCTCGGTCCCTTCCCCGAGAGCGGTTGCCTTCGGCTCACGGTCAGCGAGCGGCCCACACCCGATCCCGAGCTCGGCGACTTCGTGGTGGACACCTTCGTCGTGGTGGACGGCGCGGACAACGCCTTCACCTTCACGCCGGGGGAGCCCATCGAGATCTGCGCGACGCTCGAGCCGGCTCGCGACTGACGCCGGGTCAAACCGGCGCGGCGAGACGAGGCGCTGACCCAGCGCGTGGGTCGTCGCGGCGTGTGAAGCTCTCCACGTCGAGCGCCAGCCCCACGGCCGCTTCGAACTCGTCGGCGGAGAGCGTGCCCGCGGGCCGCCCGGCGAGGCGCTCGAGGTCGTCGATGAAATCGCGCCAGAGGCGCTCGCGACGCGCGATCTCCTCGGCGTCCCGGACCCGCCCGAAGCGCTGGACGTACTTGTTGTGCCGGCAGAGCATGCGGAAGACCCCAGCCGTGTCCGGGCGCTCCGCGGGGAGCCCGAGCAGGCGATGGTCGTTGCCGACCTCGTGCACGGGCTGCCCCCACTCGGCGTAGCCCCCGAAGATCTCCGCGAGCTTCGTCAGGCCGGCCACGAGCCGGTCCTGACCCAGCCCCGCGAGCAGCGTGGTCATGACCGGCAGGCTCACGGTTCGGTGAAGCGTCGGCTCCGCGATCAGCACCTTCGCGTGGAGCTCCTCGCCGATGATGTCGCGCATCTGCTCGGCGTCGATGAGCCGATCCGTCGCGAGGTGGATGCGCTCGCCCACGGCCTCCGGCCGAACGAGGGCCGCGAGGATCCCGGCGGCGACGCGATCCACGGGCACGAGGTTGATGCGCGCGTGGTTGTTGCCCGGGAAGAGCGAGGCGAGCCGCGCGAGCAGCTGCGTCTTGGGCAACCAGCCTTCGGGCCCGGCGAGCGCCTCTTCGGCGCGGCCGAAGGCGTTCACCGGCGCGTTCACGACCTTCTGGTCGCCTCGGTTGTTTCCCGTGCGCGCGTCGCCCACCACGATCGACGGGCAGAGCTGCACGACGCGGAGGCCCTCCTCGAGCATGAAGCGCTCGGTCTCGATGGAGGCCATGGCCTTCGTGAGCTCGTAATAGTTGTTGTAGTAGTTCCGCGGGAAGACGACCTCGTCCTCGCGCGCCGGCGCGTGCGTCTGTCTCCCGTGGATGTAGGAGGTCTCCACGGAAAGGTGCGCCACGAAGGGGCTACGGGGCGCCTCCTGAAGCTGCTTCGAGAGCGTCAGCGCGTTGAGACTGCCGAGCACGTTGGCTTCGAAGGAGCGCTCGTAGGGGTCGTCGAAGGCGACGCTCGCGGCGCAGTGGATCACGTGCGTCGCCGCGTCCGCGAGGAGGGCGAAGTCCGCGTCCGAGAGCCCGAGGCGCGGGGCCTCGATGTCGCCGGCCAGGAAGCGCAGCTTGGCGCCCGCTTCGCCCAAGCCCAGCTCGTCGACGAGCGCCTGCCCCCGGTCTTCGGCGGTGAGGGTCTTTCGCACGTTGCCGTCCCGGTCCCGGAGCGTCTTCGGCCGGATGAGCACGAAGACCGTCGCGATGCCCGGATCGGACGCGGCCCGGTGGAGGATCTCCTTCCCGACGAAGCCGGTGCCGCCCGTGAGCAGTACGCGGACGACGCCTCCCGCGGCCTCGAGCCGGGATCGAGCCTCGCCCTTCATCTTCGCGACGTGCGCGGCCATGACGTCCGCCGCGGGGACCTGGCGCCGATAGCGGAAGTAGTGCTCGCGCTCCTTCAGCCCGAAGAGACGCTCGGCGATGGCGTCATGGTCTTCGGCGCCGAGGGCCTTGGCCAGCATCTCGGAGGCGCGATGGCCGATACGCCGGACCTCCTTCATCGCGTCGGTCACGAGCGCTTCGTCGTCGGTCACGTCGACGAGCAGGCTCATCATGGTGCGCGCGTAGATGTCGACCACGTGGCCGTCACGGTGACTCCGGACGAGGAGCTCCTCGGGGGTGATGGGGTCGTCGAGGGTCGCGCCGGTCGCGAGGTGGACCTTCTCGACGTAGCGCGAGGGATCGAGGCGGTCGGCGTCCATGGGCGAGTCCTAAGCACCTGCGTCCCGGGAGCGCTGCCGACGCTCACGCTGCGCCCGGGACCCGGCACGTCCCTTCGCGACCGCCTCGTTTGCCGGCGCCTTCCGCCGCGGATACCGTTCGTTCTCATGAAGTGGAACATCGCGATGCTGGTCGCGGCGCTCGTCGCCTGCGGGAGCGACGGGCCCGACGCGCCGAGGGTGGAGGTCGCGGCGGCGGACGTGCGCTCCCTCGAGAGCGGGGACGTCGTCGGGCGGTGGAGCCTGGAGCTCGGGTCGCTTCCTTCCGGAATCACCGTCGCGCCCGCTACCGGCCCCCCGCTGGTGCTCTACTACGAGGGGCGCCTCGTCGAGCTGGCGTCGGGCGTCGAGCTGGGGGTCTTCGTCCCGCCCTTCGTCCGGACGGGTTTCGCGGACGTGGCCGCGCTCGGACGTGGGTTGCTGGCGCTCACGGCGGTGAGCGACGGGTACATCGCGTCCCTCGTCGACGGGTCGCTCGTCCCTCACTTCTGCTACGAGCCCGGCTGGTTCGACGACGAGCTCGACGCCGTCCAGCTCTCCGGTGCGCTCGCCCTCGACGTACGGCACGACCGCCTCTTCACGCAGCCGCTGACGGTCACGAACGGAGGGTTCGGCACGACCGTGGAGGGCTTCTTCTCCACCTACGACCTCTCGAGCGGCGTCGACACGCAGTGGTGGCGCACGCCGGACCCCTCCTTCGTCGCGACGGGCATGGTCGTGCTCGACGCCGGCGAGACGCCGGGGGAAACGACGCTACTCGTCGCGCAGGGGGACCGCCTGCTCCGCTTCGACGTCGCGTCGCGCGCGCTCACGCCCCTGGTCAGCCTCGCCGAGGTGGGCCTCTCCTTCCTCAACGGCATCGCTCGGGACGACGTCGCCGGAACGCTCCTCGTCGTGGGTTCGGGCGAAGACCTCGACGTGCCGCCGGAGGTCGTCGAGATCCCCTTGGACGCCGTGCTCCAGCGCCACTGAGCGCGGCGCCTCAGCGGATGCTGAAGGGCACCTCCACCGGCGTCTGGTAGTCCTGCTCCAGGACCTCGATGCGCTCGGTGCCGGCTGAGAAGGTGTAGATGCGTCGCGACTCCACGAGGAGCGACCAGCTGCCGGAGGCCGCGCCCCCCGTGGGGAGCGGAAGCTGGGCGAAGCCGTCGTCGCGCAGGTGGCACGCGTAGGGTGAGGTCCCCCCATCCTGGCTGACCACGACGCGAATGCTGCTGTCCCGGTCCCTTCCCGGCGTCCAGCTGAGAGAGCCCAGGCTCCCGGGGACGTCCTCGGGAGCGAAGCTCGGCGCGAGCGGTGGTGGTGGATTGGCGCGAAGCGAGCGCATCGGCGTCGCGCCGGCAATCGCCACCACGCTGGTCCGCAGGTTGTCGAAGAGCCACGTGCTGGTCGACGGACCCGTGGTGGGCCGGTTGGGGCTTCCGTTGACGCGAAGCTCGAAGGCGGGCGGGCCCATCGGCTCGGCGCGGCTCGCCGCGAACTCGGCGAAGGGGAAGCAATGGTCGCCCACGACGTCGCGGGGGAAGGCGGCGCTGACGAAGCCGAAGACCCGTCCGCCGGCCGTGACGCCCTCGCCGGGGACCTGCGGGCCGAAAAAGGCGCGCACGTCGGCCATCTCCTGGCCACGGTCGTAGGGGCAGAGGGGCACGATGTTCGTGCCCTCGTCCGGACCGAGCTGCGGGGTGCCCAAGGTCGCGACGGAGGCCAGTGCGCAGGGGTCCATGCCGCCCATGTCGGCGTCGGCCCCGGCGTCCTCTCCGAGGTCCGGATCGCCGAGATCGTCGGAGCCCATGTCCGCGTCGGGCATGCCCGCATCCGCCAGGCCTTCGTCGGGCATGCCTTCGTCGGGCGGTCCCACGTCCGGTGTCCCCAGGTCCGGCCCGGGCATCCCCATGTCGGTGCCGACCCTCGCGTCCTCGCCGCAACCCATCACGACCATCAACGCGGTCGCGACACTCCAAATGCGCATCGCCCTCTCCTCGCGCGCATGAAACACGACTGGTTTCCGCCATACAAGCGCGCGTTCCATGCGCCGCGGCCCCTTTCTTCAGCCGCCCGAGCGGGCGAGAGTCGCCGCGCATGTCCCCGACCCTCGTCGAACGCACCAAGGCCGGCGCCGCCGCCTCGCTCCTCGGACTTCGTCCCTCCCTCGCCCGACGCCTCGCTGGGAAACCCGTCGTGGACGAGCACCCCCTCGACCCGAACCTGCAGCTGCTCTTCCGCGTGCAGGCGATGACCGGCGAAGGGAGCTTCGCGGACCAGGGCAGCGTGGAGGCGGCGCGCCACTTCTATCGCGTCGCCTCCACGCACATCTTCGCGCTGCCCGAGCCGCCCGTCGCGCGCACCTGGGAACGTGCGATCCCCGGGCCCGCCGGCTCCATCCCCCTCCGGGTCTACCAGCCCGAGAGCGAGGGTCCCCTGCCCCTCGTCGTCTATCTGCACGGGGGCGGCTTCTGCGTCGGAGACCTCGAGACTCACGATCCGCTCTGCCGGCGCCTCGCCCGCGACACGGACGCCATCGTCGTGGCCGTCGACTATCGCCTCGCGCCCGAGCACCCCGCGCCGGCCGGCGTCGAGGACGCCATCGCGGCGCTGGGCTGGACCGTGGCCAACGCGGCCGAGCTCGGCGGGGACCCCGCCCGTGTCGCCGTCGCCGGCGACAGCGCCGGCGCGTGTCTGGCCTGCGCCGCCGCCGAACGCGTCGAGGGTGTCTGCTTCCAGCTTCTCTTCTATCCCGTCGCCGAGTCCTATGCGCACACGGAGTCACGCGCGACCTTCGCCGAGGGCTTCGGCCTCACGGCGGCGGACGTGGACTACTTCAGCGCGCACCACCTGAGCGGCTTCGATCCGGAAGACCCGCGCGTCGCGCCGCTTCGAAGCCCGAACCTCGCCGCGTGCCCGCCGACGCGCATCCTCGTCGCAGGCTTCGACGTCCTTCGTGACGAGGGGCGGCAGCTCGGAGACGCGCTCCGGCGCGCGGGCGTCGACTGCACCACGGTGACGATGGGCTCCTTGCCGCACGGCTTCGCCCAGATGACCCGCGTCGCGTCGTGCCGCGACGGCCTCGAGGACGGCGTCGCCGCGCTCCGCCGTGCCTTTGCGTAGCCGGCCGCCCGGCTAGCCTCGACCCATGCGCGTTCACATCGACCCAGCCACCGCTCCGCCGGCCGAGATCGAGGGCGCCTTTCGATCGGCGCTCGACCCGCACATCACGTGGACCACCGGCGCCCTCGATGCGCCCGGCGACCATCGCGTGCTCGTGAGCGGCAATCCGAGCGACGCCTTGCTCGACGCGAGCCCCCACGCCGAGGTCCTCATCGTGCCGTGGGCCGGCGTCGGGCGACGCGTCGCGGCGGTTGCACGCCAGCGCGGTCTCGCGCTCCACAACCTCCATCACAACGCGGCGCCCACCGCGGAGCTCGCCGTCGCGCTCCTGCTCGCGGTCGCCAAGGACCTGCCGCGCATGCACGCGGAGCTGGCGGCGGGTGATTGGCGTGGGCGCTACGACCTCACCCGCGCCCTCGGCCTCGCGGGCCGCAGCGCGCTGCTCGTCGGCTGGGGCGCCATCGGGCAGCGCATCGGCCGCGCGCTCGAGGGGCTCGGGATGCGGGTCGTGCGCGTGGCGCGGCGGGCGCGGGACGGCGTGCACGGCATCGACGAGCTCGACGTGCTCCTCCCAGGCGCCGACGCGCTCGTCCTCTCCACGCCGCTCACGGCGGAGACACGCGGTCTCCTCGATGCACGGCGCCTGGCGCTCCTCCCGGCCCGGGCCGTGCTGGTCAACGTGGGCCGTGGCGCGCTGGTCGAGGAAGTCGCGCTCTTCGACGCCCTGGAGGCGCGCCGGCTCTTCGGCGCAGGCCTCGACGTCTGGTACCGCTACCCCGGCGCCGCGGACGACCGCGGCGATTTCCCGCCGGCCTCGCGACCTTTCGGCGCGCTGCCCAACGTGGTCCTCAGCCCGCACCGTGGCGGCCACGTCGCCGAAACCGAGTCCGCCCGCTTCGCGGCGCTCGCCGCCACCCTCAACGCCGCCGCGCGGGGCGAGCCCTTGCCTCACCGCGTGGACCTCGAGGCGGGTTACTGAGGCCCTCCCGGCGCCGGTGCGTTACGTTTTCCGCGTGCGGTCCAGCGCGACGGCACGCGTGACGTACGGGAGGCACATGCGGCATTTCATCGGCATGCGCACGATCATGCGCCTT
>CALCTH010000005.1 GCA_937893795.1 uncultured Myxococcales bacterium
GATTTCGTTCACTTTTGAGCCATCTCACGGATGTGGCGAGGACGGTTGTTGACGTCCGCGAGACGTCGCTTACGTTCCCGGCCGTCGTCAGCACTCTCTGGGGGCGAGTGCTAGCAAAGCGACGAGAGACCCCCTGCGACATTCGGAGGTACGCATGGCGATTCAACCGCTCGGCGATCGCGTGATCGTGAAGCGCGTCCAGGAAGAGGCGAAGACCAAGGGCGGGATCATCATCCCGGACACCGCGAAGGAGAAGCCCGTGGAGGGCAAGGTCATCGCGGTCGGCGCCGGGAAGATCAAGGACAACGGCGAGCGCTCCAAGATGGAGGTCAAGAAGGGCGACCGCGTCCTCTTTGGCAAGTACGCCGGCAACGAGATCAAGGTCGACGGCGATGACCTTCTCATCCTCCGCGAGGGTGACATCGTCGCCATCGTGAAGTGAGGAGCTGAACACTGGCTGCCAAGGAACTCCTCTACGACACCACCGCGCGCGCGCGGATCCTCGCGGGCGTCGACGCCCTCGCGAACGCCGTCAAGGTGACGCTCGGTCCGAAGGGCCGGAACGTCGTCATCGAGAAGAGCTTCGGCGCTCCCACGGTCACCAAGGACGGCGTGACCGTCGCCAAGGAAATCGAGCTCGCCAACAAGTTCGAGAACATGGGCGCCCAGATGGTGCGCGAGGTCGCCTCGAAGACCTCGGACATCGCCGGTGACGGCACCACGACCGCAACGGTCCTCGCCCAGGCCATCTTCCGCGAGGGCTCCAAGATGGTCGCCGCGGGGCACAACCCGATGGAGCTGAAGCGCGGCATCGACCTCGCCGTGGGCCACGTCGTTGCGAAGCTCAAGCGCCTCTCCAAGGCCACGAAGGACCCGAAGGAGATCGCGCAGGTCGGCACCATCAGCGCCAACGGCGACGAGACCATCGGTCAGATCATCGCCGAGGCCATGGAGCGCGTGGGCAAGGAAGGCGTGATTACCGTCGAAGAGGCCAAGGGTCTCGAGACGGAGCTCGAGGTCGTCGAGGGCATGCAGTTCGACCGCGGCTACCTCTCGCCCTACTTCGCCACGGACACGGAGGCGATGCGGGCCGAGCTCGAGGACGCCTACCTCCTCATCTGCGAGAAGAAGATCTCGAACATGAAGGACCTCATCCCGGTCCTCGAGCGCATCGCGCAGCAGCAGAAGCCGCTCCTCATCATCGCCGAGGACGTCGAGGGCGAGGCCCTCGCGACGCTCGTGGTGAACCGGCTCCGGGGCACGCTGAAGGTCGCCGCCGTCAAGGCGCCGGGCTTCGGTGACCGCCGCAAGGAGATGCTCAAGGACATCGCCATCCTCACGGGCGGCAACGTCGTGAGCGAGGACCTCGGCATCAAGCTGGAGAACATCAGCCTCGCGGACCTCGGTCAGGCGAAGCGCGTCCTCATCGACAAGGACAACACGACCATCGTCGATGGCGCGGGCAAGAAGAAGGACATCGCCGGCCGCATGGAGCAGATCCGCCGGCAGATCGACGAGACCAGCTCCGACTACGACCGCGAGAAGCTCCAGGAGCGCCTCGCGAAGCTCGTCGGCGGCGTGGCAGTGATCAAGGTCGGTGCCGCGACCGAGGTCGAGATGAAGGAAAAGAAGGCGCGCGTCGAGGACGCGCTCCACGCGACCCGCGCGGCCGTCGAGGAGGGCATCGTCCCCGGCGGTGGTGTGGCGCTCCTTCGCAGCCAGGCCGGCCTGAGCAAGCTCGAGACCGAGACGGACGAGGAGCGCGTCGGCGTGAACATCCTCGCCCGCGCCATCGAGGAGCCGCTCCGCCAGATCTCGGCGAACGCGGGCCTCGAGGGCTCCATCGTCGTCAACGAGGTCAAGTCCTCGAAGGGCGGCCAGGGCTTCAACGCGCGCACGGAGAAGTACGAGGACCTCATCAAGGCCGGCGTCATCGACCCGACCAAGGTCGTTCGCTCCGCGCTTCAGAACGCCGCTTCGGTCGCGGGCCTCATGCTCACGACGGAGGCGCTCGTCGCCGAGCTCCCGAAGGAGGAGAAGGGCGACGGCGGTGGCCACGGCCACGGCGCCCCGGGCATGGACTTCTGAGTCCGGCTCCCACCCAGTGAAAGAGGCCCGCGGGTTCGCCCCGCGGGCCTTTTTCCGTTTCCGTTTCCCCATCCGACGCCCCGCGGAACATGGGGACGGCGGACCTCCGGGGCGGGCGTCGTGTAGAGTCGGGTCCGTAGGAGGGGGTATGGGAAAGCGAGGGTGGACGTCATGCGCGTGCGTGCTCCTCGCGTGCGGCGGCGGCGGCAACGGCGCGACGGAGGACTACACGTCGGCGTTTCCCACCCCCGAGCTCTTTCCGCGCGCGGTCCTCGGGGTGTCCGAGGTCGCGCCGTGCGAGGGCGAGCGAAGCGGCGCCGGTCCACAGATCTCGTTCACGCGACGCCGCGACCGCGAGCTCTACCTGCTCTTGGACGCGACGCCGGACCAGCTCGGGATCGACTACCGCCTGGCGGATCCCTTTCGCGTCACGTCGCTCTCCATCGCCTACGACTTCGATCGGACCGTCGACGTCCCGGTGACGACGCTCGAGGAAGACTGCCCCACCGGTGTCGCCTTCGACGACCTACGCGCGGGCCTGCCCAGCGACGGGGTGTTCGCCGGCGTGGTCCGCGCGCGCGACGCGCGGGACATCGCCGTTCGCGAGACCCGGCTCTCGTTTGCGTCGGGCGAGCGCGCGCTGACCATGACGCTGCCGCCGGGCGACGCCGAGGAACCGGATGGCGCGCTGTGGGTGCTCTTCGAGCCCGCGTCCGGAAAGGGGCGCGTCGCGATCGCACGGGCGACCTGGGGAGCCACGATCGACGTCGATGGCGTCCCCGCCGGACCTGGCGAGCTGGCGCTCGTCAGCGCGGACCTGATCTTCGATCAGGAGTCGGGCGCCGTCTCCGCGCGCGCCGGCTTCGGCGAGGCATGGCGCTTTCGGGTGAGCCCTTGGTACGGCGCCGGCATCGATCGAGCGACCACCGGGACCGTGCCGCTCCGGCGCGTCCGTGGACCCGGCGAGCGCCCCGCGTACTTCGGGCCCCTCCGCGCTTCCGAAGCGCTATCGAGCGAACGTGCGACGCTCCTCGCGAGCTTCTCCGGCCAGCGCGAGACCAGGCTCAGCGCACCCTGCAGCGCAGGAGCCGTGTCGATGACCGTGCTCGGCTTCGGCGAGCTCGGCGCCGCCGACCAGAGCGCGAGCTCCGGCGAGTCCCTCGACGTGCCGATCCTCTGCGAAGCCGGTGTCGAGACGTTCGAGATCCCGGTCTCGATTCGAAGCCTCAATCAGCGCCTGGGCGCGCTGCTGATCACGCTGGTGGAGGCCACCGATGCGTGAGTCGACGGCGAGGCATCACGCGAACCGCGTGCTCGTCTTGGCCGCGCTCGCGGCCAGCGGCTGCGCGAAGAGCGACGTCGAACGACCCGACGCGATCCTCGCGCTCGACTCACGGGGCGACGACACGGCGTCGCTTCCGGTGCTCGAGCCCGCGATCTCCTCGGAGGAGACCACCACGCTACGCGAGGGCTTCTCGTGGGATGCGTTCGACGAGGTGCCGGAGCGTGACGCGAGCGGACGTCCCGCGCTGCACTACGTGCTGCTCTACATGCAGCACTCCTGGCAGGTCGACTATCTGCGCGCGGTCGGGATCCACCACTCCTTCGTGCCCCTCTTCGAGGAAGAGCGCGCGCGGTGGCAGGGTCAGGCGGGCGTCTTCACGCTGGAAGGAGATCGCGAGGGCGTGTTCGCCTTCGCCCTCGTACCGGGGCGCTTTCTGAACGTCCTCCGTGAGGCAGCGGCCGATGGTGAAGAGCCCTTCGGCGCCGTCGTGCTGCGCGACGCGCCGGCCCCGGCGACGACGGCGGAGGGTTTCGTGTCCTACGAGTTCCTCGCCGACGACGGCTTCGCGTACGACGGCGTCGACGCCCCGGAGGTGGGCGGAGCTGCGTCACCGATCCTCGACACGCCCGTGCGCGTGCTGCGCGCCGCCGTGAGCCCCATCGAAGACCTCATCGACGAGGTTCGCGCGTTCTTCGGCGAGCTCGACGCGCTCGCGGCGGGCAGGGCCCGCATCACCGTCTCGGTGCTCCCCCTGAGCACCGACGCGAGCTTCGGTCTCGGTACCGTGATGCGACGCGGTTGGGGCCACGCTCCGTCGAGCGCTCCGCCGGGTGAGCCGGTGCTCGGCGAGGCGCTCTTCCTCCGCAACGCGCGCATCCAGTCGCACAAGGGAGCCTCGCTGTTTCGCGGGCGGCTCGGCCACGACGGTCGTGCGGTATTCGAGGTCGCCAAAGGCGAGCAGAACCTCTGCGTCGAGCTCGCCAACGATGCCGCCGAGGTCACCAACTTCCTCACCGCATTGGTGCTCTGCAACTTCAATGATCCCTCGAATCCGGATCTGAACCTCGACATTCAGGAAGACATCACGATCCGCATGGACGTGCAGGACTATCGCGTGAACATCTTCGCGCAGATGCAGGACGGCTACGACTACGCGCAGTACGTCTTCGGGCATTCGCCGCGCCAAGCTCGGGTGATGACGGGCTTCTTCGCGGACGTGATTGGAGAGATCAATGGAGGCCGCGCCTTCGCGCCGTGTCTCGGGAACGGCCTCGACGTCGGCTCGACCTTCCTTCAGCTCCTGCCCTTGCTCGGTGTGGCCTTGCCCGCCGACATCGACATCGCCTTCCCCTTCGACACCGACGTCTCGGCCAACTCGCGAGGAGTCCCGACCCACGAGTACGGTCACTTCATCTCGTGCGACATGATGCACGCGACGAACGCGTGGAAGTACGCCGAGAACTGGGTGAACGTCATCGTCAACGCGCTGGGCGTCCCCGGCGCCGAGAACGACTCGGCCTTCGTGCACGAAGGGTTCGCCGACTTCTTCACGATGCAGGTCGTGGGCGGCACGAACTACCCCGCCCTCCACGGCTCCACGGGAGGCGGGAACGTCAACTACTGCCCGACGAGCGGACCCGACCTCACGGACTGCGCCGAGGACAACGTGGGTGGCACGGACGAGGACATCGGCAGCGGCGTCACCTACAACTACGGAATCGCGCGCATCGCCACGCTTTGGCACGACGCCTTCGACGGAGCGCAGTTCCCCGACCCCGGGTTGATCGCACCGAGTCGAGGCGCGGCCTTCCCCCACGACGGCGCGATCTTCACCGCGCCGGTCTTTGCCGGGACCAACGCCGTCGACGAGCAAGTGGTGCTGCCCGGGCCCGCGATGCAGCAGTTCTTCCGGCGGCTCTTCGACCACGTGTCGACGATGAACGAGCGCAACTTCAACAACGCCCTCGCACGCACGGCACGACAGTTTGGACACACCGAAGAGGAGATCTGCGAGATGTTCTCGCTGCACGCGGGTGTGCCAGGCGTACCCGGGATCCCCGGAACCCCCGACTACACGACGTGCCCCGACATGGTGGATCGCGCCGCGCTCGACACCACGCGGATTCCGCCCTCGACACCCACCGGCATCGTCGTTCGTCGCAACCCGAGCGATCCCTCGATCGCGACCATCGAGTGGGAAGACCTCTCCCTCGTCGCCACGGGGTTTTCGTTTCGCATCACCGGCGAGGACGGCCTCGATCGGACGCGATCGGTACCCTACGCGCGGAACGCGTCCGTCGACCAGACGGGGCTCGCCGGCGACACCGAATACACCGTGACCATCACCACGCTGAACGGCGACGGCGAGGCGTCCACCACCACGACCTTCGTGACCTTCGCGCTGCCGCCCGAGGGCGTGATGGCGAGCCCGGGGCCCGGGTCGGCGACGCTCACTTGGATGCCTCCGCCGAGCGCCCGTGGCTACCAGATCTCGCGGGTGGCTCCGGACGTCGCCACGCTCTTCACCACCCCCGAGACCACGGCCCAGGTGCGCGGGCTCAGCGCCGTCCTCGACTACCGGTTCGCGGTCGCGTCCCTGACCCGACTCGGCGAGCCCGGGCTTCCCGTCGCCTCCAACGTGGTTCGCCCGGACACCCCCTCGGTCTTCTACGTCGCGCCCGACGGCGACGACGGCGCTCGCATGGCCGGCACCCAGGACACACCCTTCGCGTCCGTCTCGGCGGCGGTCGACGCTGCCGTGTCGCGAGACGCCGATGCGGTGTGGCTGCTCGCAGGAGACTACGTCGAGACCAACCCGATCCGCGTCGGTAGCGACCTCGACCTGATCGGTGGCTTCTCGCGTGAGCCCGACGGGACCTACGTGCCGGACGGCGACGGAATGAGCTTCGTGCAGCTCACGGGCGTCGCCGGAACGGGCGTCGCGCCGCGTACGCGGCTGTTCAACAACCCCTCGAACCGCCCCGCGCGCTCCGCCGTGCTGATCGAAGGCGGCGCCGACGTGCTGATTCGAGGCGTGAGCTGGTCCTTGCGCACGGCGTTGACCGCGACCGAATGCACCGCGGCGCTGCACGTGTTCGGCACGTTGAGCCTCGAGCAGTCCGACGTGGAGACACGCGCGACGAGCGCGGCTTCGCGCTCCTGCAGCGCCGCCATCATAGCGAGCCCAGGCGCGTCGTTGCGCGTCACGGACGTCGACGCGCGAGGCTTCGTCGCGGATGCGTTGGTCTTCGCGCCTACGCGCTTCGAAACCGCGGCCATCGCCATGCAGGGCGACTCGCTCGAGCTCACGGACACCACGTTGGTGGGACTGAGTCGCGGCATCGTCGCGGGCGGCCTGACCGCCGCGCTGGCGAGCGGAGTGACGGCATCCGTGGGCTCGCTTCGCGCCACGCGCATCACCGCGCAGACGGTGAGCCCCGTGACGTGGGTCTTCGGCGCCGGTCGCATCGCAGGTCTCGACGCGCTCGTCAGCGACACCTGCATCGTCGACGACAGCGTATTACGGAGCGCGATCGGGGGTGATGAAGCGTATGGCGCGTCGGTGCAGCCGTTCACGGCTCCCCTCGATGCCATCACCCTCGCGCACGTGACGGCCATCGTCGGCGCCGATTGGCCGCTGGTGACCACCCTTCCGAGCGGCTACGTCGGCGCCGCCGTGCGCGTGGCCGGGCTCGTCGACGAGCTCGTCCTGGTCAACAGCGTGCTCTCGTATGCGGGTGGCGGTCGCCGGAGCGGGGCGCGCTACGCCGCGCTCGACCTGTCGGGGCTGACCCGCGCGTTCACGCACGTGAGCGCACGCGGCAACGTGTTCTCGCTTCCCCTCTTGACCGACGCCGGAGGGGAGGTCTTCGCCGGCAACATCCGGTCGCTCATCTACTGCCAGAACTCCGAGTTCGGGGCGTTCGTGGACGAGGCCGACCTCAACGCCACGTACGCGTTCCAATGCCCCATGAGCGGCAGCACGGTGGGATGGAGCGTGGGCAACAACCGACGGCTGGTCCGTCGGCCCGAAGCGACATCCGTCGACCGAGCCATGTTTCCGCACGTCGCCGCCTTCGACGCGGACGGCGTCCCGATTCCGCCGGAAGCGGGTCTGATGCTTCCGATGGAGGTGCTCCGGTCGACCGACGTGGCGCTGTCGTCGATCCCGCGTTTCGTCTCGGCGCCCCGTGACCGAGCCGGCACCCCGAGGGCCGGCGCCACCAATGCCTGCGGGGCCTGGATCTTCTAGTCGCGTCGTCGGCCTTCTTCGTCACCGGCGGCACGAGGGCGTCGCGCGCCTGGCCACGCCTCACGACGCCGGCAACCACCGGGCGAGGGCCCGGCCGATCGCGTCGGGGGAATCCTCCTGGATGAAGTGGGCGCCGCGCACGGTGACCTCCTCCAGTTGGGTCCAGCGACGAACGACGTCCCGCGCGTAGCCGACGAGGAATGCGCCGGGCTCCGCGTTGATGAAGAGCTTGGGAACGGGGGCGTCCGCCAGCCACTCGGCGTAGCTCGCCACGATGTCGTGCGTCTCCTTCGGCTCGCCGGCAATGGGAAGGGAGCGCGGACCCGCCAGCGTCGGCCGCCTCGCCTCACCGGGCAGCAGGAAGGGTCGGCGATAGGCAGCCATCTCGGCCTCGCTCAACTCCCGGAGCACGGCGGCCGGCAGGAGCGTCTCGATGAAGAAGTTCTCCTCGAGCGCCATGGTCTCCCCGCGCGGCGAGCGCAGGGCCTGGATGGGCTCGTGCAGCGCGCGAGGGAAATGCTCCCAGCTCGGGAAGGTCGTCGGGATGGCCTCCATGAAGGCGAGTCCCTTCACGGCGTCTCGATGCTGCTCGGCCCAATGAAACCCGAGCCCGGAGCCCCAGTCATGGAGCACGAAAACCACGTTCTTCACGACGCGGAGCTGCTCCAGCAGCGGGAAGAGATAGCTCGCGTGCTCTCGGATGGAGTAGCTGCCTGGTCCGGTGCGGCTCAGCTTCTCGGAGTCCCCCATGCCGATGAGGTCCGGTGCGATCAAACGACCGCGCCCCTCGAGGTGCGGCATCACGTTCCGCCAGAGGTACGACGAGGTCGGCACGCCATGCAGGAACACGATGGGATCACCCTCGCCCACTTCGACGTAGGCCATGCGTTTGCCTCGAACGGTGGCGAACT
>CALCTH010000006.1 GCA_937893795.1 uncultured Myxococcales bacterium
CGCAGCGAGACGCGCCTCCAGGTGCTCGTCCCGGCCGCGCTCGCGCTGGTCGTGCTCACGCGCGTGGCGGCGCAGGCGGGAGCGCTCGAGGACGCCTACACCGACGTCGCGCGCACGCGCGCGCAGTGGGTCAACGTCGTGGAGCGTCAGGCCGCCATACGCCTTCGCCACGCGGACCCGCCGAGGGACCCGGACCGCCGCGCGGACCGGGACGTCGAGCTTGCCGGCGCCGAGAACCGCATGCGCATCGAGCGACGGCGCTACGACGAGGCCGCCGCGGCGTACAACGGCGAGGCCCGCGGTCTCCTCGGCGGCTGGGCCGCGCGCTGGGCTGGCCTGCCGGCGGTTGCGCCCACGTCCGACGTGCGCGGAGCGACACCGTGAGGACTGGCTGCTCCTCCGCCCTTGACGCCCCGCGCCAATTATATTACGAGTGTCATGTAACAAGCGTTGGAGACACCTGATGACCCATCTCGCTTCCGCCGGGCTCGCCGCCGGCTCGTCCCCCTCGGCCCCGGCTCCGCGCCTCGAGGGCATGCTCAACCTGCAGCGCAAGGCGGCCCTCGCCGCGGGCGGCGCCATCGACCACGCCGGCCGCGTGCGCATCGCGCCCATGCACGACTTCGACATGAGCCGCACCATCTTCGGCAAGCTCGAAGGCGCGCTCCCGCGGACGCTGATGCGCGACAAGCTCGCCAAGGACGTGTTCTGGAGCGACGCCGCCGTCGCCCAGATCGAGGCCGCCTACGCCGCGTCCGAGGCCGAGCGACCCACGCCCCCCGTCGACGCCGGGCTCATCCAGTTCATGGAGGACGAGTGCGACTTCTCGATGGAGCACGCCGACGGCACGTTCCTCGAGCACCTGACCTTCTGTCACGACTACTCCGTCAAGTACTACGCGGAGCACTCGGCCAACGTCGCGCTACTGCACTCCATCCTCGGCACGGCGACGAACACCTTCGCCATGGACGTGAAGAAGCTCCCCGCCCTGAAGGAGCGGCTCACGGAGCTCGAGGCGCTCCACGTCGAGGTCTTCCCCTCGATGCTGCGCCTCTTCTATGACCAGGCGCTCCTCCAGGAGCTCGACGCGAACCTCCACCGCCTGGACGAGCTCGAGGCGCTGCATTGCCATCGCGTCATCGACAACGCGCCCCTCGTCATCGACGCCAAGAACCTGTGGGTACAGCTCAACTTCCACCTGATGCACTTCGTGGACTTCATGCCCGCGGCGAACTGGGGCGTGCGGCGTTCGGATCCGCTCCTGCAGCAGTTCCAGACGCTCTCGGACTTCCTCGACCGCGCCGGTAAGCGGCAGGCGAAGGTCGACGTGACCTTCCCGGCGGGCCCGAGCGCGCCCCTGGGCGAGGAGCCGACCTTCGTCGGGCGCATCAACGCGCGGCTCCCCGGGAGCCTCACGCTCAAGCTGGCCCGCAAGAGCATCCGCAAATACTCGGCGCTCATCGGCCACAGCCTCGACTACCGCCTCGAATGGCGCTGAGCGCGACGGGGGTTCACGCGCGGGCGTGAACCGGCGTTGGGGCCATGGTCCCCCGCGCCGTCAAAAGTGCAGGGCGTTACCGGGCATGTCCCTTTTCGGGTGCTTCGGCCCGAAAGCTGCTACCTCCCTCGCCGCGTGACCCCCCGCCCCCTGCTCGCGATCGCGACCTTCGGCGTACTGGCCCTTCTCCTCGGGCCGGGAAGCGCGTCGGCGCAGTGCACCCGTTCGGTGGAGCGGACGCCGCTTCGCTTCGCTGGCGACGGCGGGCAGGTTCTCGTGGAAGTCCTCGAGCGCGACGACTGCTTTCCCGACGGCGTGCTCGCTCATCGCATGGAGATTCGCCGCACCGAGGACCTCGCCCTCGTCGAGCGCATCGAGCTCCTCCGCGGCAGCCGCGACTGGTCGGACCCCAGCACCTGGGAGCCTCGCAGCCCGGACGAGGTCGAGGCGGAGGTCCGGCGGCGTCGCGCCCGCTTCCTCCGGGAGCGTCAGCGAGCCTTCCCGCTCGTCGCGCATGGCGAGGAGGCGCTCTGGGATCACGGCGAGCTCGTGGTAGGGGAGCTTCGCCTTCGGGCCCCGACGCGCGGCCTCCGTGCTCTGCAGCCCTTCGGCGACCTCCCGCGCGTCCGCGTCTACGTCGCGCGCACCCGCGACGGTGAGGCCCTGGTGCTCGGCACGGTCGACGCCGCGGGCCGGGACCGGTTGGTCGGGCTCACGCCGACGCCAAGCTGAGCGCGGCTACTCGTAGCGCTTGTCGATGGCCGACGCGAGGTCGCCCATGCGCACGAAGACCCGGATGTTGCCGAGGATCTTCAGCTTCGCGCCCTCGAAGGTGTAGAGCGGCGAGAGCACGGCATCGATGACGCCCATCTCCTTCCGGTCGAGCTTCTTCCAGACCTCGTAGGGCGCGCTCGTTCGGGCCAGGGTCTGCCGCTTGTCGAAGGGGCGGCCGCGGAGCGCGGCGTCCGGCGCCGGCTCCTCCATCCACTCGGCCGTCACGGGGCCGCCGTCGATGCGGTAGCGGACCACGATGTCCGTGCCCCGGGGCGTGTCCCAGCAGCGCAGCTCGAAGTCGTCGCGGGTCCGGCGTGCGAGCCGCTGGAACTCCGCGTCGCCGTTGAGCACGTCGAGGTAGACGTCGGTGAAGCTCTTCGTCCAGTAGACCGGCAGCTCGCTCATCGCGGGCGAGCCTGAGGGGAGCCTGCCCCGGGGGCAAGACCCTCGGCCTCGGGGTCCTCGAGCAGCGTCACGTGGTCCGGGAAGTCGGACGGGAGCGTCACGCCGTTGTCCCGTGCTCCGAAGAGCTCGGCCTCGAGGGCGCGCGCGCGGGCCGGGAAGTCCGCGGGCAGCGGGCCGCGGCAGCCTCCCGGCAGGAGCGCGCCGAGGGCCACGGCGAGGGCCTGAGCGTGCGGCGCCTGGGTGACGTCGAGCGCGTCGTCCGCGGGTCCCATCGTGCAGGCCTGGAGCAGGCTCGCGTAGGCCACGCCATCGGTTCCGAAGGCCGCGAGGTAGGCCGAGAGCTCGTCGACGGCGGCCACCGGAAGGCCCGGCGGACAGCCCGGGCACGGGCGGCCCTCGTCGCCATCGGCGACGTGGCGGAGCTCGTGAGCGCCAACGGCGCGGGCGAGCCAGGCCGTCAACGCCTCCACGGCCCCCTCGAGGCGAGCGCGGCCGAGGCGCTCGCTCGCGCCGATCATGCGCGCGGCCTCGCCCAAGGTGACCTCGGGGCACTCCTCCCGCAGGGCGCTCCGGTCGAGCGCGTCCACCAGCGCGAGCCGGTCCGGCGGCGCCAGGCCGTTCCAGGGCAGGCCCCACACCCGGAAGCGGCTGCCGCATTCGGCGCGGGCGTGAATGGCATCCGCGACCTCGATGAGCATCTGCTGGTCGACGGCCGTCTCGCGGAGCTGCGCGAGGGCACCCGCGGGAAGCTCGGCTGCCGCTTCCGCACGGAGCGCCGCCGCCAGCGGGCGTGCCGTATCGGCGAGGCGCTCGTCGAGGGCCGGCTCGAGCGCCGGCCACACGTGGTGCACCGCGAACTCGAGGACCTCGTCGAGCATGACCACGGCGCCTTCGTCGCGGTCTCCCGTCGCGTGGCCGAGGATCCCCTCGTCGAGGCTCGTCAGGTCGCCGCGGCGCACGAGGCGGAGGCGGCGCCCGGCCGGGTCACGGAGATCGGCGAGGACCTCGTAGCTTCGCGTCAGCAGCACCGGGCGGCGCGTACGACCGCGCGGCCCGGGCCGCGGGACGTGCAGCGTGGCTTCGAGGCGCCACGGAGAGCCGCGGCGGGCGAGGTAGGTGTTCCAGGCCCATACGAGGTAGTCGATGCGGGGGCCCGCCAGCCGCGCGTCGTGGCGCGTCTGCAGGCCGGCGAGCCGGTCGCGGAGCTCGTCGAGGATGCCGACCAGCGTCGGATCCGTGCCCACGGCGTAGCGCAGCTCGCCGAAGACGGCGCTCGCGAGGCGCGTGCGTTCTCCCTCGCCGAGGTTCCGGCGGCTCTGCACGATCATCCAGTGGGGCAGTAGCTGGCGGTGGGCCTGCGCGAGGGCGTCTTCGTCTAGGGGCTCCGGCGGGGCCGTCGGCTCGAAGACCCGATGTCCCCGGAGGTCGACCTCTCCGCGGAGGAACGACGCGATCTGCGCCTCGTGGCGCTGGGCGAAGGCGAGGAGCGCCAGCATCGCGATGCCGGCGGCGATGCTCAGGAGCGCCCCGCGGCGTGTCTCACGCCGCAGCCTCCGCGCGAAACGCGCGGGGTCGGGAGAGGGAATCTCGACGTCCGGGGAGGGCGCCACGCGGGAAGGATAGACCAAGGTTGGGAGCCCTCCCATGGGGACGGACCGTGGGGGTCGTGGCTTTAGGGTGTCGGGCAGGGGTGTGGGGTGGCGGAGCCGGGCAGGGGCACGGGCACGGGCACGGGCAGGGGGCGCGCGGCTTCGGCGCTGTAGAGAGGCGGCGTGGCGACCGAGATGAGGACGCGGTGGCGGCACGGGTCGGGAGGGCTCGGGGAGGCGGAGGACGACGAGGTCGTCGCCGAGGCACCGCTCACCCTCCTCGTGGCCGGGGAGCGCGTCGTGACGACCATGCGCACGCCCGGGGATGACGCCGCGCTTGCGCTCGGGTTCCTGGCTGCCGAGGGCGTGATCCGCGTGCCCGGGGACGTCGGGCGTGTGGCCTCCTGCGGGCCCGTGGACGCGCATGGCGTTCCGTCGGCGGTGGACGTCACGCCGGGCCCCGGGGTGCACCTCGACCTCGACGGCGTCCGGCGTTCGGCGCTCATCAGCAGCGCGTGTGGGGTCTGCGGTCACGAGGCCATCGACGCGCTCGCGGCGCGCCTCGCGCCCCTCGACGCGCCTGCCGTGGACATGGCGCTCCTTCGGCGAGCCGAACGCGCCCTCGCCGGCGCGCAGCCGAGCTTCGTGCGCACCGGCGGCGTGCACGGCGCGGTCATTCTCGACGCGAGGGGCGAGGTCGTGGCCGCGGCAGAGGACGTCGGGCGGCACAACGCCGTCGACAAGGTCGTCGGCCGCCGGCTTCAGGAAGACGCGCTCTCCCGGGGCCGCGTGCTCGTGGTCAGCAGCCGGAGCAGCTTCGAGATCGTCCAGAAAGCCGTGGCTGCGCGCCTCGACGCCATCGTCGCCGTGGGCGCGCCGACCAGCCTCGCCGTCGACCTCGCGACGCGCTTCGGCGCCGTGCTCGGAGGCTTCGCCCGCGGCGGCACGCTGAACGTCTACGCGGGCGTCGACCGCCTCGCCGGCTGAGCCGCGCTGCGCCGTGCGTCATCTGGGGCCGCTCTGGGCCGCGCGTCTTTTTTTGGGCCGCTTTGGGCGGCTCACCGGCTCTCTTCGTCGTCGGTGCCCCGGAGGCGCCGCGAAGGAGATATCGAGATGCGTAGCTTCCCCATCCCAGGCCTGCTCTTGGCCTTCGCCCTCGCGTGTTCCACGACCACGAACGGCCCGGCTCAGGTCGGGACGGAAATCACCGACGCCGGCGGTGTCGTGGAGAGTCCCGACGGCCTTCTTCGGCTGGCCTTCCCCGCCGGGGCGGTCGGCGAGTCCACCTTCATCACGGTCGACGAAGAGGCACCGACGCTCGCGGACCAGGTCTCGATGACCTACGACTTCGGCCCCGACGGAGCCCGCTTTGACGTGCCCGTCACGCTGACCTTCCAGATGGACGGCATCGGCGAGGACGAGGAGCTCTTCGTCGCCAACCTCGACGGCGCAGACCCCGTCGAGGTCGAAGGCTCCGCCTACGATCCGGCGACGGGGACGGTCACGGCGCCGCTCGAGCACTTCAGCCGCTACGGCATCTTCCGCCGCGTGCTCGAGATCGTCGTCTGCACGCTCGATTGCATCGACGCCGGTGGCACGAGCGACTGGTGCCTCGCCTGCTGCGAGAGCGACGGCATGAGCGCTGGCGGGCGCATCGACTGCAGCATGCCGCCGCGCGATCCCGTCGACGAGTGCATCGACCGCTGCGTCGAGGCGGGCATGGCCCTGGAGACCTGTCGCATGCGCTGCGCGGGGCCGGGCGGCCGCCCCTGATCCACGGCCCGGCGCGGCCCGCCGCTACGCTGCGTAGCGTGGGGCCGAGCCGCGCCCTTTCCGTCATGTCTTCGACGTCGAACGCTCCTTCGAACGCCTCGGTGCACGCGCTTCGCGCGGGCCCCGAGGACGCGTCGCTCGTGCGCCGCGTGCGGCAGGGCGACGAGGGGGCTGCGGACACGCTCTACCGGCGCCACGTCGGCCTCGCGATGCAGACCGCGCTGCGACTCCTCCGCAACCGGGCCGAGGCCGAGGACGCCGTGCAGGAGGCCTACCTGCTGGCCTTTCGGCGCCTCAAGCAGCTCGACGAGCCGGGCGCCTTCCGCGGCTGGCTCGTCCGCATCGTCGTGTCCCAGGTGCATCGCCGGCTGCGACGCCAACGCGTCGAGCCCCTCGACGGCCTCGCGGCCGAAGCGAGGCACGACGCCAGCCCCGCGGTGCGCGCCGAGCTTCGGCTTCTCGACGAAGCCCTCGACGCCCTCGAGCCCGAGGAGCGCATCGCGTGGACGCTACGCTACGTGCTCGGGCATCGGCTCCGCGAGGTCGCGGCCGTGTCCGGCGGCGCCTTGAGCACCGCCAAGCTTCGCCTCGAGGCGGCGCACCTCGTCGTCTCGCGGCACGTACGAATCGAGCCCACGGAGCCCTGAGCCCTCCCCCTGCCCTCCTTCGTCATGAAGCCCCCTCTGAAGATCCCGGTCGAGGAAGAGCTGCGGTCCGCGCTCGGCGAGGCCGACGCGGAGCGCATGCTCCGGGCCTTTCGCGTCAGGCAGGCGGCGACCCTCGAGCTCCCGGTGGAAACGCACCTCGCGCCCACGCTTCGGCCCGGCGACGCCGAGCGCATGCTCCGCGCGCGGCGCGGGGGCCCCGCTGACCGCCACCAGGACGGCCAGCAGCAAGGCCAAGGATTGCGCAACCCGCCGATCGGCCGCCGGGCTTCCCGGCGCACGGCCCAACAGGACGGAGAATGTCACGCCGCACCGTCTCATGGTCCGTCTCATCGTCCGTTTTGTGGCGCGCGCGCCGCGGCGTCCGGCCCATAACGCTGCTTAAGCTGCCGCTTGAACGCGTCGCCGCCGAGCGGC
>CALCTH010000007.1 GCA_937893795.1 uncultured Myxococcales bacterium
GCGAGGTCAACCAGGCCATCCAGACCTTCGGCGACGCCAGCAACGGCAACTTCGACCGCACCACCGACGCGCTCACGGTGGCCATTCGGGTGTTCGGCAACACCTTCGGCCAGTCCACCACGGAGGCGATTGGTATCCCGAGCGGCAACACGCTCGTGTCGCAGGTGGCGCGGTTCCCGCTGGCTGAGGCCGAGGACCTGACGCTGGTCACGCTGGCCGGCGGCGCCGGCAACCTGACGACCCTCTTCAACTCCATCGTGACGACGCCGGCCACGCCGTACGACCAGATGGACATCGAATACTTCGCGACGGCGCAGACGCGCAGCGGCTTCAACGCCGTGGCGGGGGACACGCCCAGCGCCGGTGACGCTCAGTTCGGCGTCGTCGTCGACGCGGACAACGGTGCTGGCGGCACCGTGCCGACGGCGGAGCAGATCTACGCCTTCGTGCAGGCGCAGCTGACACGCTCCGTCGACATCAACGCAGGAGCGGCGAGCGTGATCGGCCAGCTCGCTGACCCGCTGCTTCAGTTCATCGGCAGCAACCTCGAGTCCCTGTCCATCAGCGCGAACCCGCAGGGCGCCGGGGGGACGGGCGTCGTCGTGGACAACTTCGGCGCCTCGGACACCAACCGCATCGGGTTCCGCGACAACGACGCGGACCTTCGGAGCTTCCCCTTCGTGGCGGCGGGGTCCATCAACTTCAACGAGAACCTCCAGAACGACGCCTCGGCGCGCTACTGGATGTTCTTCACCACCAACCCGACAGGCAACTTCGGGAGCGCCACGGCGGTGCTGGTGGACGACAACTCGGGCACCGACATCAACGGCGACGTATCCGGCGCCCCCTCGGTGTCCTTCGACTTCGACTACGACGGGAACGTACAAGGGGGTCGCACCGCGGCCACCGACGCTCCCATCACCATTGTCGCGCTTGGCCTGACCACAGCCCAGTACGTGGTGGCGACCGGCACCATCACGCGGGCCGTGGGACAGAGCTTCTCGCTCGTGAGCGCGCGCGAGCGCAACTACGCCAACGCCTGACGTGTGCCGTACACGACCTACATCCAGGGGCTGGCGCCAGACCACTACTGGCCGCTGGATGGGGCGAGCACGAACGTCGGCTCCGTCGCGCTGACGACGCAGACTCCCGCCGGCTACATCGCCGGCGACCCCATCACCGTCGGGAAGACCAACAGCGCGCTCTTCAACGGCACCAACTCCCTCGACTACGGCGACTCCTCGCTGAACGTTGGCGGCCCCTGGGTGACCCGCTCGTACACGATGTGGGGCACCTTCACCGATCGCCTGCGCGACTCGCTGTGCGCCAACGCGGGCGCCTCGGTCCGCAACATCTCGATGTACTTCGCGCTCGGCGGGGTGCCGGCGTACCTCTTCAGCAACGACGCCGACTCGAACCCCGGGCAGCCTTGGTCCCAAGCCATCTTCGGCCCCGCGCTGAAGACCGACACGCCCTACCACATGGGCATGGTCTGGCAGTCGTTGGGCGCCGGGACCGTTGGCGGTGGCAGCTACATGCGCGCCTACCTGAACGGGGTGCTGCTGGAAGAGAAGCTCATCTTCCAGAACAACACCAACCTCGCGGGCGGGCAGATGAACGCCCACTCCGGCAACATCGAGCTCGGCCTTGGCCAGACGATCATCGTGAGCGGCCAGACGTTCAACGTCTCCGACCACGTGGGACGTCTCGCCGACGTGGCGGTGTGGGACGGGGTCGTGCTCGACGATGCGACGATGCTCGAGCTCTACACCCGCGGCGCGCTGCCGACTGACGCCGACCTGACGCTGACGGACGTGCCGGCGGGCACGGAGGTCCGGGCTTGGGAGCTCGACGCCCTCGGGGGGAGCATCGTCCAGGAGTTCTCTGGGGGTGTGGAGGAGAGCGCCGGGGGTACCGAGACGATCACCTATCAGGCGGCCGTCGAGGTGCCGGCCCGCATCGCGCTCGTGAACCTGGACCGTCGCGTGTTCTACACCGACCGTCTGCTTCCTCGAGAGGGGCTGACGCTGCCGGCAAACCTCCTGCTCCGCTCCGACATCGTTTACGTGAACCCTGACAGCGCGGTGGAGCCGCCGGTGGGCACGGACCCAGGCAGCACGGGGGCGGCGCACTGGATCGATGCGGCCGACCTGCCCGGAGCCTGGGCGGACCTGGCGTTCAAGGGCTCCGATACGACTCCGGGGCCGATGATCGTCGAAAGCGACACGGCGACGTACCCCAGCGCTGGCAACGCCCCGTTTGGCTCCTTCGCCACTAACTCGGTCTTCCTCACGGGGGCCTCGGCAACCGTCGACCGAGTCATCACCAGCACCTCCCCTCTCCCCGACACGGGGCTCGGTTGGGCACTCGCGTGGGTCTCTGAGCTCACCGATGCCGGCGGCGTCTTCCGGGGTCTCGTGTCGTTTGAGTCTGGTGGACTCAGCATCGAAGGCAGCGGTGGTGCATTTGCGAGCGTCGACTTTGGCACCGGTGGTCTTTTTACGTTTCAGCCCGCGCCCACCTCACGCCTTCTGATTTCCGCGCCGGCCGGTTCGGTGCCTCGCATCTGGCTGGATGGGACGGAGATCGTGGACACGACGCCTTCCAACGTGAGCGCCTTCCCCACGGGGCCCTCAAGCACCTTCCCCGGGGGCCACGTCAACGTCGGCTACGGGCTTTCGACGGGCACCGCAACACCGCAGAACTTCTCACAGCTCGCCATCTGGAACGTGGACCTCACGAGCGCGCAGTGGGACGCGATGGCCACATGGGCGAGCGGCATCAGCATCGTCTGAGGCATGCCCTACGACACCGACATCCTTGCGCTTACGCCGGACCAGTACTGGCGTCTCTACGCGGACACGGTGTCCACGGGCGGCGCCGCATCGACGCCTACCGGAATCACGTTTGGCGCGGCCATTCAGCCTGACGGGACGGGCTCTGCCGTCTTTGAGAGAGGGTCCGACGGCATTGCTGTTGCGAGCGTGGCGGGCCTCGATAACGCGACGCACGGCGCCTACACGGTGTCCTGCATCATCCGCCCCACGCTCGACACGCTGCCCTTCACGGTCGTCAAGATCGGAAGCGACGCGGAGGGGTTCCACGCCTTCCTGACGTCCGGCATGGTGCCGGCGCTCACCGTTGTCTCCGGTGGTGTGCAAGACACCGCCTTCGCGAACCGGCCGCTGGTCATCAATGAGCCGGCGAACGTCGTCTACCGGTTCAACGCCGGCGTGCTCGACCTCTGGATCGACGGACGGCAGGTCGCCAGCGTGAGCGGCGGACCCGCGACGTTCGGCCCCTCAACGTCCGGAACCGACATCGGCGGGGACAGTTCGACGAGCGGCACGGTGACCCTGGCCAACGGCGTGGCCTTCACCGTCTACACCCTGAGCGCGGACTTGAGCGATGTGGCGTTCTTCTCGAGGGCGCTCACCGACGCCGAGATCTTCGACACCATGTTCTCCGCCGGTGCGCTGCCTCGCACGACGCAACTCGAGCTGACGAACGTTCCCGACATCACCGAGGTGCGGCTCTTCGACCTCGACAACTCCCTCACGGAGGTCGTGGGGCAGGAGACGTTCACGCCGGCGGGCACCTACACGCTTCCCTACTCGGTCGCGACGGAGATCCGAACGCGCCTCGCGATCCTGAACGTCGACAACCGGCTGCAGCCCTTCTACGCAGACGACGTCATCCTCCCGCGCGAGGGCCTGTCGCTGCCCGTCGACCTGCTGCTCGACATCGACCGTGTCTACGAAGGCACGTTCGAGACCCCCATCCCGCCATCCGTGGTGAGCGCCCCCTCCATCGCGGGAGTGAACAGCGTGGGCGAGACGCTCACGGCTACGACGGGCGTCTACGCGGGGCAGCCGGCGCCGACGATCGCGGGTCAGTGGCTGCGCAACGGCACGCCTATCGCGGGGGCCACTGCGCTCACGTACACGCTGGTCGCGGCTGACGACGGCAACGTGGTCAGCTACCGGGAGACGGCGACGAATCTCGGCGGCAGCGTGGAGGCGACGTCCAATGGGATCTCGCTGGCTTCGACCGGTCTGGTGGCCATCTACCGTCACACGGGCGGTCAGCTCGTCACCACGACGGCGGCGGTCCTCGACTACGACACCGAGGATCGAAACGACTCCGGCTTCTACACGAAGACGGGGTCGGCCTTCGACCTCGAGGCGGGGCGCTACTTGGTCATGTACCAAGCGGCGTGGATCGGGAGCGGCCAGAACAACCGCGGCCAGTGCATCATCCAGGCGCGTACCGACGGCGCCGTCGTAGCGGGCAGCCTTGGCTCCACGTTCCAGCGCGACACCGCGAACGACGCTGGATGGGCGGCAGGGCTCTGCGTCGTGGAGAGCGACGGAACCAACGCGCTCGACTTCCAGATCTTCCGCGATGCGGGCAGCTCCGTGGGGACGCTGGATGCGAACCGCTCCCACGTGATGATCGTCAACATCTCGGAGGCGACTTCCTTCGGGCACTATGGCCTCGCGTCGGGCGGCGCGGCCTTCGGGGCCCAGAGCTACGCCACGCTCCCGCTGTCGACCATCTCGGAGTCGGGAGCCAGCATCTCCCGCACCGGCGACGACATCACGCTCCAGCCGGGCTCTTCGTACCTCGTGCTCGGCGGCTGCTTCTTCACGGGGACCACCGCCCGTACGTCGCGATTCACGCGATTCACGCTGGGCGGCGCGCACGTTCCTGGGAGCAGTGGCTACGCCTACATGCGCGACAGCTCGAACGAGTTCGGCGCACCCAACAGCTTCGGCATCGTGGAGGTCACGGGCTCCCCAGCGACCCTCAACTTCCAGGCCCGTGGCCCTGGCCCTGGAGGCACCACGGTCGACGGAGGAGGCGCCACCGACCAGGCGCGGTCGGGATGCTTCGTTGTGGAGCTCGTCGCGGGCGCGCGGTGGTTCGGTGCCCGGGACGCCGCGGGCGGCCAGGACATCAGCGCGGCTTCGCCGCTACTCGCCGTCACCCAGACGGTAGCCCGGGCCGAGCCCGGCATCGTTAGCGCGAACACCGCGACCCAAGCCACCATCGCGGCCAACCTCGACCTCATCGCGGCGTCCGGCTCCATGGTGCGACGCACCGGCTCGAGCGGCACCCGACTCACGCGGGAGACCCGCGTGCTGGTCAACGGGAGCCCCACGTCACCGGCGGTGGTAGCCAGCGGCTTCTACAACCGCGGCGATCAAGGCTCCCAGGATTGCTACGACTCCGCGCACCCGGTCCGGGGCATCGTCGGCGTCACAGCGGGCGACACCATCGAGGTGTCCATCGACAAGACCGCCGACGCCGGCTGGAACGACGGCGGGGGTAGCCCCCTGACCGACAACACGGAGCCCGGGGGCTTCTACCTGCTCGACCTCAGCGTCATCTAGCCATGCCCGTCACCATCGATGGCCCCAGCCGCATCCTGGCAGAGATCGCCGCGGGTGCGTCGAACACCGTCGACGTGGCAGCCATCTACGGCGCATGGAAGGAGTGGGCGCTTCTCGGCGACAACGCCAAGTTCCTGCCCGCATTTCGCGTCGTCGGCGGCGACCCCACCGTCGGAAGTGACGCGCTCGGCGCTACGTTCTTCCTCACGAACGGATGGCAGATTCGGCCCGCGGAGTCGGACCACCTCCTGACGCTGCGGGGGAACCTCTTCGTGGACGGCGGCGGTGATCCCATCGCCGACACGGCGGGCGCCTTCCGGGTGC
>CALCTH010000008.1 GCA_937893795.1 uncultured Myxococcales bacterium
TGTCGCCGATATCGCTGCCGTTGATGAGCCAGGAGCGGCCACCGCCGCCGCCGCCACCACCACCGGACTGGTTCGGGGTGCCGCACTGCCCGAACGAGTTGTCACACTCGAAGGGCTGGGCTGCGGCCGGGCTGCCGATCCCGAGGATCAGCAGCGAGCTGCCGACCGAGCAAAAAAGGCTCTTGAAGTTCATCGGATGTTCCTCGTGCTTTCCTCGATGCCGCTTCGTAAATGGCGCGCGGGCCCGAAAGCGGCTCACGGGATGGCTCAATTTCTTTCGCGGAGCCCCCCGCTTGCCGTTACGGGTGCGGCGCACGGTGGCTTTAGGCGTCCGCGGCGATGAGCCGGTCGGTGAGCGCCGTGTCATGTAAGGAACGCATGCGCGCCCTCCTCCTCTCCTGCTCGGTCCTCGCGATCGCCTGCGGTGGCTCGGGATCCTCGACGTCCGTTCAGGTGTGTGGCGGGCCGGGCTACTCCGGCACCTTCGACCGCATCCAGCTCTACTCGGCCGGCGTGGACGGCCGTCGGGATTTCGAGTCGCTCGTCGTGGCGCCGGACCTCGGCATGCCGCTCCCGCTCACCCGCGCCATCGAGCGGAGGACGGGGCCTGGGTTCATCGGCGTCGAGCTCTTTCGCCAGGGCGTCATCGTTCAGTCCTTTCAGCGTCGCCTGGTCGAGCGCGACGTCGCCTCCCTCCAGCTCGTGCTCCTCGCCGGCTGCGAAATGGTGCGCTGCGATGAGGACGATACGTGCACGGGGGTTCAGACCTGCGGCACGCCGCCGGACCTGACGGGGGAGCCCCGATGCCCGTGACCGCCCGCCCGCTGCTCCGCGCGCTCCTCTGCGCCCCCCTCCTGTTCGCCGCGAGCTGCACCGACGCGAGCCTCTTCGGGCGCGAAGAGCCCGGCGTGGAGGCGGACCGCGTCACGCTCAGCGGCCGCATCTGCACGCGTGACGCCATCAGCGAGGACCTCCCGCTGCGCCTCGTGATCACGGCGGATAGAAGCCTCGGTCCCCTCTTCGGCTCCTTCGACCCCGCGGGCACCCGCGTCGAGGACCTCTCGGCGTTCCTGCAGCTGGCGCTCCGTGACGACAGCACCGAGGCCGCGGTCATCGGCTTCGCGTCCCGGACGCTCAAGCTCGCGCCGATGAACGGGAACTTCACGCAGAACGTGTCGGAGCTCGACGCGGCCATCCGCGCCCTCGCGCTCCCCCAGCCCTGCGGCGCCCTCGACTCGTGCCGCGATTTCCTCGGGGCGCTCCGCTCCGCCCGCGCGCTCGTCGAGGGCGACGTGGCCGAGGCCCGGGCCGGCGCCCGCAGTCTCACGCAATACGCCGTCGTGCTCATCGTCGCCGGCGAGCAGGAGCCGCTCAGCCCCGGCTGCCGCACCGACGCCGACCCCCTCTCCTGCCAGGGCGAGGTCGAGCGCGCCGCCGTCGCGGACTTCGTCGAGTTCGTCGAGGGCTCCGGCGCCCTCGGGGTGAAGGTGCACGTGCTCCACTTCGCGGCGGATCCGAGCCCGGCGGGCAACAACCGGCTCGGCCAGCGCCTCGAGCAGCTCGCCTTCGTCGGGGGCGGGAGCTACCGGCGGCTCGAGAACGTCGCGGGCCTCATCGCCGCCGATTTGAACGTCTTTCAGCAGCGCTCGCCCCTTCGCGTGAAGTCGCTGGTGGCCTTCAACCCGAACGCCCGCATCGCGCCCGAGGGCCCGCTCACGGACAGCGACGCCGACGGCCTCGCGGACGTCCGCGAGCTCGAGCTGGGCACGGACCCGCTCCTGCGCGACACCGACGGCGACGAGGTCGGAGACTGGGTGGAGGTGCTCGCGGACCTCGACCCGCTCGTGGCCGAGGAGCCCTCGGCCTGCCGCACCCTCGACGACCTCGGGGCGGACCGGGAGCTCGACGGGCTTCGGGATTGCGAGGAGCTGGTGCTCGGCACGAACCCCAACCTGGCCGACGGCGATGGGGACGGGCTGCCGGACCTCGCGGAGGTCATCGGCCTGACCAATTTCCTGGCCGCCGACGGCGAGCAGGACGAGGACGGCGACGGCACCTCCAACGCGGAAGAGGTTCGCCAGCATACGGACCCCACCAGCGCCGACCTCGAGGCGCAGCTGAGCTTCGGCTACCGCTACGACGTCGTGGACGAGGGTGTGGTCACGGATCTCCTGGCTCTCGAGGTGCCCGAGCTGACGGGCATCACTTTCCTCGATCCGAGCCCGGGGACCACGCCTGGCGTCGGCGTGCTCAGCTACGACGCGCTCAACGGCACGCTGCGCTGGCAGGACTCGAGCGACCCGGTCGACCCCGGCGAGCCCGCGGACGTGCCCGAAGGCGGCGACTTCGTGCTGCCGAGTGGCTCCTGCTTCGAAGCGCTCGGTGACGCGGGCCGCTTCTTCCAGGTGCGCGTCGACCCGATCGCCCTTCCTCCGCGGGACATCATCACCCCCGTGCGCGTCATCTTCCAGACGCGCCAGTGCATCAACTACGCGGTCCGGAACATCAAGCTCATGCCGACCGAGGCGACGCAGTTCACGCTCGCCGGCGAGAACCGCATCCTCCTCTTCTTCGAGGAGGCGACGGAGGGGCGCCTCACGGACCCCGGCCCCGTGCGCATCGCGGAGGTCCCGGTGGTGTTCCTTCCGCCCAGCCAGCGGATCCCCGGTTCGCCGCGCATCGAGGTGCGCGAGACGGAGTTCGTGTCGCCGCGATGAAGACCTTCGCCCCGCTCCTCCTCCTCCTGGGTCTCTCGGGTTGCCTCTCGGCCGAGGAAGTTTTTACCGGTGACCGCCTCGAGAACCTCTGCGTCGACGCGCTCCCCGTGTGCGGCCAGCGCGCCGGCTGCGTGCTCGAGGAGGACCAGTACATCGAAGGGACCTTCCCCGGCGGACAGCGCCTCATCGTGCGCACCCCGACGGAGCGCTCCGAGATCGTCGTTCGGATCTTCCTCTCGGACCCCGTCGACCCGGGCACCGAGCTTCAGGTGCGGGCCGGCGACGTGGGGTGCACGGGCTTCGACGAAATCCAGCGTCGTGACGTGGACCTCTTCGAGAGGGCGGGAAGCAGCCGTACCCTCACCGAGGTCCTCGAGGTGCAAGGCCGCGGGGACCACTTGGTGGAGAGCTTCAGCGACATGGCCTCCGACTTCTTCCTTCGGGTGGGCGTGAGGGAGCTGCGTGGCGGCGAGTGAGCGTCGAAACGTCACCGAACGGGGACGCTTCGTGATTCGCGCACTCCTTGAAACGCGGCCCTCTGAGCCGAAAATGGCCGGCCTTCACATGGTAGAGCACATGACGTGGCCTTCAGGCCCGGCGCCCAGGCGCATCACGATTTCTCGGGCGAAACGCCCGCACGCGACGACATCAGAGGACTGAGCGACATGATGGGACGGCACCCCCGGAGCGACGCATTCACCACCCTCGAGCGGCTAGGAAAGGCCGCCGGGGCATTCTTCGCCGGAACGGCGTTCTTCGCCGCGTTCGCGGCCCCACTGACGGCGCTGGCCCAGGAGGCCGAAGCGGAGTCCGCGGCAGAAGCGCCGAGCTCCAGCGGGGGCGTGGTCTTCGACTACCTCGCCGACGGCGGCCCGGTCATGTACGTGATCTTGCTGCTCTCGATCATCGGGACGGCGATCTTCGCGATCCGGGCGGTGGACCTCTATCTCGTGCGCCGTCTCGGGGCGAAGTCCTTCATGGCCAAGGTCCTCGGCCACGTGGAGAAGGGTGCGCTCGACCGCGCGCTCGCCGCCTGCAACGTGAAGACGAAGCACCCTCTCGTGGAGGTCGTCCGCACCGGCGTGCTCGCCGCGAACCAGCGCGAGAAGGACGTGGAGCGGTCCATCGAGGACGTGATGCTCAAGAACGTCGACCCGCTCTCGAAGATGATCGGGCTCATGGCCCTGCTCGCCAACACGGCGACGCTCCTCGGCCTCCTCGGCACCATCTTCGGCCTCATCGCGGCCTTCAACTCGGTGGCCGCCGCGAGCGCCGCCGAGCGGCAGCAGGCCCTCGCCGACGGCATCTCCCAGGCCATGTACACGACGGCCTTCGGCATCGCCGTGGCCGTACCGCTCCTCTTCTTCCATCACTTCCTGAGCCGGCGCCAGGAGGTGATCATGACGGAGATGGAGAGCGGCGCGACGGCGACGCTCGTGGCCCTCGGCAAGGCCCGGCGCCCGGCGGATTCCGGCGACGCGGTCCGGAGCCCCGAGCCCTTGCGCTCGGCGCTCTGAGGTCGCCATGGCCTTTCAGCGCTACCAGCGCGCCACCGAGGCGGTCGAGCTCGACCTCATCCCGGTCATGAACCTGATGATGGTGCTCATCCCCTTTCTTCTTCTCGGGGCGAGCTTCTTCCACATCGCGGTCATCCCGGCATCGCTCCCGAGCCACACGCCGAGTCAGGAGCCGGCGGAGCCGCCGATCGAGATCACGGTGAACTGCGCCATCAAGCCCGAGGCCGTGGAGGTCACGGTGTCGAGCGGGCGCCTCGACCCGGAGCGCATCGCGAGCCTCGGGGCCACGTTCCCCATGCGCGACGGCAACATCGACGCCGAGGGGATTCAGCGGCACCTCGTGCAGCTCAAGAGCGAGTTCACGACCAGCGACACGATGATCGTGCTGCCGCATCCGGCGCTCCAGTACACGCAGCTCGTGGGGCTTCTCGACAAGACCCGGGAGCGGGAGACGGGCGCCACGGACGCCGCCGGCGAAGCCGTGACCGAGGCGCTCTTTCCCGTCGTGATCTTCTCCCGCTTCGTCACCGAGAACCGCGTGGACGCGGAGGGTGAAGCGCCCGCCGAGGAGGCGACGCCGTGAGGGTGCGTCGACGCAAGAACAAGAAGCCGCCGGGGCTGATGCTCACGTCGCTCCTCGACATGTTCACGATCATCCTGATCTTCCTCATCGTCAGCTTCGAGGCCGAGAGCCACGAGTTCCGGCTCAACCCGGACCTGACGCTCCCGGAGAGCAGCGCCCGGGCGCAGCTCAAACCCGCGGTGAACGTCGCGGTGACCGGGCAGCAGGTGCTCGTGGACAACGAGCCCGTCTACACGCTCACCAATGGCGCCGTGCCGGGCGAGGGCGACGTCCAGGCCATCGACGAGGTGGTCGCGGCGCTCCGCGCCGAGTACGAGCAGCGCTTCGGTCACCTGCCCGAGGACGACGCCGCGGAGGCCAACGAGCAAGACGGTACGGCCGAGGGCGCGGAGGGCGCCATCGTGGTCGTTCAGGCGGACCGCGAGCTGGAGTACCGCACCCTCTACGCCATCCTCCGTTCCGCCGCGACGGCGGGCTTCTTCAAGTACCGTCTCGCGATCATGAGGTCCTGATGCGTACGTCGATGATCTCGCTCGTGGCCCTTGCGCTCGGCGCCACGCTCTTCCTCCTGCCGGGCATGGCCTCGGCCCAGAACGACGCCGAGGTGGCGCAGGACGAGGGGGAGGCGCCGCGCCGTCGCCGTCGTCGTCGCCGTCCGCCCCGGCAGCGGCCTGCGGAGCCCGCCTCGGAGGCGGCCGAGGCCGCCCCGGCCGCCGAGGAGGCGCCGGAGACCGGCATCGCCGACGTGGC
>CALCTH010000009.1 GCA_937893795.1 uncultured Myxococcales bacterium
CACGACGACGCGCTGGTGGTCGAGGTGGAGGACGCGGGGCGCGGCGAGCGCCTCGGGCCGCCCGAGGCCGGCTCGGGCATCGCGCTCAAGACGCTGCGCGCGCGGCTCGCGCGGCGGTTCTCGGGAGCGGCGGAGCTCGTGCTCGAGCCCACGGAGACCGGGATGCTCGCCCGGCTCACCTTGCCCTGGGACGAGGTGGCGCCCCCGGTGAGCTCGCCGGGCACGCGGAGCGCCGCGTGAAGCGGCGGCGTGGGAACGTGCGGGCCCTGCTAGGGTCGGGACGTCCATGAAGAAGGAACGCATCCGCGCGGTCGTCGTCGACGACGAGCCCCTCGCCCGGGACGAGCTCAGCATCAAGCTCGGGGAGCTCGACGTCGACGTGGTGGGCGAGGCGCCGAACGCGAAGGCGGCGCTCGGCGTGGTCGACAGCGAGCGGCCGCACGTGGCCTTCGTGGACCTCAAGATGCCTGGCCCCGACGGCATCGCCCTGGCCGAGGCGCTCCGCTCGCGCTTCGCCGCGCTCTCGGTCGTGGTGGTCAGCGCGCACGACGACGGCGCGCTTCGCGCCTACGAGGCCCAGGTGCTCGACTACCTGCTCAAGCCGGTGCGGCGGGCGCGCCTCGAAGCGACGCTCGAGCGGGTGCGGGGAGCCATGGCGCCGGCGGCGGCGGGGGAGCAACTCGACCGCCTGGCCGTGCGCCGGAAGGGCGCCTACGTGGTCGTCGAGATCGACGACGTCATCTACTTCGAGGTGAAGGACGAGCTCGTCTGGGCCGTGACGGGCGAGGACCGCTTCGCCCTCGATCTCACGCTCGCCGAGGTGACGCGCCGCGTGCCCGAGGAGGTCTTCTTCCGTTCGCATCGGGGCTGCCTGGTGCGGGTCAGCGCCATCACGAGCATCGAGCCGAGCGGCACGGGAACCTACGAGCTCGTGCTCCAGCACCCGGACAGCCCGCGGGTGCCGCTGGCCCGCGAGCGCGTCAAGCGCCTCCGTGCCCGCATCCCCTTCGCGGGCTGAGCACGACCCCCGTACGCCCCCCGCACGTATCCCCACCACGCCCCGCGCGTCTCCCAGGGGACGGACGGAACCAAAGAAACCAATCGACGCCGAATCCGCCGTAATAACGCGGAGCCTCGGTTCGATTCGTCGGAGGATGAGATGAGCGTGGAGCTGAAGTTTCTTTCCGGGTCGCCCTTCGTATGGCGCGTGTGGCTGGCCCTCGAGCACAAGGGCATCGCCTACGAGGCGACGCGCCTCTCCATCAAGGACATGAAGAGCGACGCCTACCTCGCGCTGAACCCGCGCGGGCGCGTGCCGGTGCTGCTGCACGAGGGGCGGGCGCTCTACGAGTCGACGGCCATGCTCGACTACCTGGAGGAGGTCTTCGAGGGACCCTCGCTCTGGCCAGCTGACCCCTTCGAGCGCTTCCGGGCCCGGCGCATCGTGCTCGAGGCGAGCAGCGAGCTCTTCCCTCAAACGCGCCGCTTCTCGCGGCAGACCATCTTCGACCTCGACAAGACCCCGGACGAGGCCGTCGTCGCCGAGGCCAAGGAGGCCATCGCCCGGGAGCTCGGCCGCCTCGAAACCCTCGAGGGCCCGGTCACGGCCGCCGACTTCGCGACCTACCCGATCCTCGCCTTCCTGAAGCGCATCGACGAACGCCGACCCGGCTACGACGCGATGGCGCTGGTGCCGGAGCGCTTTCAGGCGCGCATGGCCGCGGTCGAGGCGCTTCCGTACTTCGACCGCACGTACCCGCCGCACTGGCGGT
>CALCTH010000010.1 GCA_937893795.1 uncultured Myxococcales bacterium
CGATATCGCAGCTGGTCCGCCGCGAGGACGACGAGAGCGCGCCCCCTCCCGAAGGGGTCGCAGAGGCCGCTCAGGCCGTGGCGGAGGCCGTGGCGGCAGCCTCCGGTGAGCATGAGACCAGCCCGTCCACCTCACCAGGGCGCAAGCCCGCGCTGCTCGAGGAGCTGCGGGCGCTCGCGGACGAGCGAATTCGTGCTGCCTTCGGGTCCGCCCTCGGTCACGTCAGCCAGCTTCAGCACGAGGTGGGCCGCCTGCAGGCCCGCATCGAGGAGCTGGAGGCCAAGCTCCAGCAGCTCGCGAGGCGCGACGACACGGACGATTCCGCGCGCTGCCCCCCGCCGCTGACCCGAGCACCGACGAAAATTCGTCGCCATCGCTGGAATCGGGCCCAAGGTGAGCGCGTTCGATCCGTCGCACGTCCATGGGTAGGAACCACCAGTCCGCTCCGCTCCGCCGGGATTTCGAGGCCGAGGCGCTCCCGCACCTCGACACGCTCTACGGCGCAGCGCTCCGCTACACCCGCTCCCCGAGCGACGCCGAAGACCTCGTTCAGGACACGCTCTTGAAGGCGTATCGCTTCTATGACCGCTTCGAGGCGGGCACGAACATGAAGGCGTGGCTGCTCAAGATCCTCACGAACACCTTCATCAACCGCTACCGGCGCAAGGTCCGCGAGCGGAAGGTCTTCGACGGGGTGACCGCCAAGCCGGTCGGCGAGGGCGTCATGAGCCGGGCGGCCATTCGGGGCCTCAGCCGGCCCGTGGAGGACGCGCAGCGGCGGCTGCTCGCGGACGAGATCCAGCACGCGATCGACGAGCTGCCGGAGGACTACCGAATCATGGTGCTCCTCGCGGACGTCGAAGAGCTCGCGTACAAGGAGATCGCCGACATCGTCGGCTGCCCCATCGGGACCGTGATGAGCCGCCTCCACCGCGCGCGAAAGCAACTCCAGAAGAAGCTGGTCCAGCAGGCCGTCGAGCTCGGCATCGTCGCGGACGACGGCGCCGCGCCCGCGCCCGTCTCCCTCGACGCCTACCGGCGGAAGGCGGCCGCTCGATGAGCTGTACGCTCGTTCAGCGTCACGTCGGCGCCCTCGTCGATGGGGAGCTCGACCCGACGACGCAGATCGAGCTGGAGCGTCACGTCGACGCCTGCGTGGCGTGCCAGGAGCTCGTGGCGTTCGAGGTGGCGACGCGCTCACTCGTGCGCGACGCGCTCTCGGGGCCCCCGGCGCCGGCGCACCTCGAGGAGCGCGTTCGCTTCGCCCTCGACCGGCAGCCGGAGCCTGGAAGCGCCACGCGCGAGCCCTGGATTCGCGTTTGGCCGGTGGCGCCGCGGCACGCGGTCCCCGCCGCAGCCGCGGTGAGCCTGCTGGTGCTCGGCGGAATGAAGCTGGGAGCGCCGGCGGAGGATCCCTACCTCGGCGCGTCGATGCTCGACGACGTGGTGGACCTGCACTCGGCGGAGCTTCCGGCGGACGTGCGCGTGGAAGAGCGGTCGTCGAGCGCCGATCCCGTCGCCGGACCGCCGGAGCCGCCGATCCGGCGCGTGGCTCGCTACTTCCGCGACAAGGTCGCCTTTCCCGTGCGGCCCGCGGTCTTCGACGGTCGCGACGTGCGCCTCGTGGGCGCGCGGCTCTCGAACGTTCGTGAGCGGCGCGCCGCCGCGCTCTATTACGACTACCACGGCCGCCGCATGACGGTGGTCGTGACGGACGCGCCGGTGGCCGAAGCGACGGGCGCCGCGGAAGTCGCCGCGGAAGGCTCCGTGACCTATCGCGACGTCCGGGGCTATGCGGTCCCGGTGCGCCGGGAGGCGGGGCTCACCTATGCGTTCACGGGAGATCTAGCCCGCGACGAGCTGCTGCGGCTCGCGGCGAGCGCCCGCGTCGTGCACTGAGGCCCGCGGGACGGGCCCGACGTAACGGCGCTTCCTCGCGGCGGGGATCGAGGACCTGATAGACTCCGCGGGCCTTTCGCGGAGGACCATGGCTCAACGGATTCTCGCCTTCGAGAGCGACCCCTCGTTCTCGGAACTGCTGGAGGAGGGGTTCGCCGGCCGCGGCGTTGCCCTCGATATCGTGGCCGACGGGTCTGCGGGCCTCGAACGCGCCGCCGAAGAGCGGCCGGACCTCATTCTCCTCTCCATCGAGCTGCCGAGCATGAACGGCTTCTTGGTCTGCAAGAAGCTGAAGAAGAACGCGGAGCTCAAGGACGTGCCGCTCATCATCCTCTCGAGCGACGCCAACGCCGAGGAGATCTTCGAGCAGCACCGAAAGCTGCGCACGCGAGCCGAAGACTATCTTCGCAAGCCGATCGCCTTCGACGAGCTGCTCGAGCGCGTGCGGGCCTACGTGGCCGTGCCCGAACCCCGTGCGGACGGCCCCTACCCGGCGCGCGCAGCCGATGCGACCGAGGAGCACCGGGGCGTCGTCGACGAGGAGATCGAGGCCTTTGCGGACGATGCCTTCGACGCGCTTCTCATCGAGGAGGGCGAGAGCAGCGACGCTCCGCCGGCCGCCGAGGCCTCGGCGGGCGAGGACGCTTCCGAGACCATGGCCGGCATGCCCGCGCCCGTGGAGGCCGAGGAGATCATCGCGCTGACCAGCGTCCCGCCCGACGCCAGCGCCGAGTCGCTCGCGCCGGCCGCGCCGCCGGAAGACTCGGGGATGGGCACGGCGGACGCCGACGCCTACCGGTCCGAGCTGGCTGCGGCGCAGCAGCGGGCGCGCAACCTCGAGGCCCAGCTGGAGGGCGCGCGGGCGGCGACGGCCGTGGCCGAAGAGGCCCGCGCCCGAGCCGAGCAGGAGCGCGACGCGGCGACCGGGGCCGCCGGCGAGGCGACGGGCTGGCGCGAGCGGGCGGAGGCCTTCGAGGCGAAGATCGGAGAGCTCGAGGCCGAGGTGGCCAAGGCCTAGGGAGAAGGCGGGGGCGTCTCCAGCCGCGAGTTCCTCGACCTTCGCGAGAAGCTGAACCGGAAAGACAAGGAGATCCTCGACCTCCGGGACCAGGTCACCGGTCGGGACAAGGAGCTCATCGACCTCCGCGACCGCAGCATCGCCGTCGAGCGCCTCAAGGGCCAGCCCCTCGTCGGCCACATCACGCTCGCCAAGTCCGCGCGATCCGCGCTCGCCTCCGTCGCCGCCCACCGGCTCTAACCCAGGCCCGCCCCGCACCATCCACCCCAGCCCGCCCCGCCGTGGCGACGACCGCGTAGCTCTAGGCGGCCGCCTATGCCGCCGCGCTGGCGGCCGCAGACGAGAAGACTGCCCTCGTGGGCGCCCACGCGGCCGCGCTGGCCGCGGCCGCGCAGGCGCAGGCGGACGCGCTGCAGTCCCTCGCCGCCGAGCACGCCGCGGCGAAGGCGCAGTCCGACGAGGAGCATCTCTCCAGCGAGGCGTCGCTGAAGGCGGCACACGCCGCGGCCAGCGAGGACGCCG
>CALCTH010000011.1 GCA_937893795.1 uncultured Myxococcales bacterium
CGGCGCCCGCCGCGTCGTCGCCGGCGAGGGCCGATCCGGACGCCACGCCGACGGTGCCGCCGCCGGCCAAGACGCCGGTGTCGCTGGCGCCGCTGACGCCGACGGCCCCGACCGGGCCGCCGACCCTGGAGCGGGTGCGTCGGGCCATCGAAGCCCAGGTGGCTGCGTGGCCGCCGGCGCTTCGCGTTCTCGCTGCAGCCCTCGCCTTCGTGGCGCTGACCGCGACCTCTTACGTGCTGGCGCGCTGAGGCTCACGAGGCGCGGCGAAGCGCCACCGCCTCGAGCACCGTCTTCCGCTTCTTGCCCTTCTTCTCGTAGGCCGCGACCGCGTCCCGGACGCTCCCGCTCGCGTCACCGAGCTCGGCGACGATCTCGCGGGCGGTCATGGCGTCGTAGCCCTCCCACGGAGCCTTGGGCGCCTTCTTGCCCTTCTTCTTCGCCTTGGGCTTCTTGGCCTTCTTGACGGGGGCGGGCTCCGGCGTGGTCTCCAGCCGGTCCAGCTCACCGCCGACGCGCTCGCTGAGGCGGCCGAGGCCGTCGTGGAGCGAGCCAAGCGCCTTCTTCTGGAGGTCGATGGCGAGGCGATCGACCCGCGCGACCAGCGTGCCCATGGCCGGCTCCGGCAGCTCGGGGAGGGCCGGGCGCGGGGCCTGCCCGGCCAGCGCGCTGCGCACCTGGCTGGCCTCGTCGCGGAGGCTCTGGGTCAGGTCGAGGCCGGCGGCGCGGGTCCGCGTCAGGAAGGCCGTGGCGGCCTCCTGCGACTCACCGAGGGCCGCGCGGAACGTGTCACGGGTCGCAGTCGCGAGCTCGGCCGCGGCGGCGCGGGTCTCGCGAACGAAGGTGGTTTGGTGGGTGCCGAGGCGGTCGCGACTGGCGCGAAGCTGAATCCCGAGGCTGCTCATGGTGTTCTCCCGTCCAGGTTGTGATGACGCGTCAATGACGCGGTGCGTCTAACGCAATGCGTAAGCCTCGTGTCGCGGCGCGTCAAGGTGGCCGATGGGAAAGAAAGGAGGGCCCGGGCGCGGTTGACCCAGGCCGAAGGGCCATGGTTCAACGCCCTCCACCGGACGGCGCCCACGCGCCGTAGGCGGCGCCCATGAACGACGTGATTCTCGCGAGCCCCGTCCTCCTTCAAGGTTCCGCGCCCACCGCCGAGGCCCTGAGCATCACGCAGCTCATCCTGGACGCTGGGCCCGTGGTGAAGGCCGTGATGCTCGTGCTCGTGCTCATGGGCCTGGCGAGCCTCTTCGTCTTCGGCGCGAAGGCGGTGCGCATGGCGCGGGCTCGGGGCGCGAACAAGCGTTTCCTGGATGCCTTCTGGGCGGACGAAGGCGGCTGGAGCACGGAGCGCCTCGAGGCGCTCTACGCGGGCCTCGACGGCTTCAAGGCGGCTCCCGCAGCGGCTCTCTTCCGCGCCGGCTACGTGGAGCTCGCCAAGGTGATGAGCGCGCCGCCCCCGCCGCCGGGCACCGACGCGCACGGGGCGGACCTCGACAACGTGCACCGGGCACTTCGCCGGACGAGCGTCACCGAGCTCACGGCCCTCGAGACGCTGCTCCCGGTGCTCGCGACCACGGGCTCGACGGCCCCCTTCATCGGCCTCTTCGGCACGGTATGGGGCATCATGGACAGCTTCATCGGCATCGCCGCGAACAAGAGCGCCGGCCTCGACGTCGTTGCCCCGGGCATCGCCGAGGCGCTCGTAGCGACGGCCATCGGCCTCGTGGCCGCCATCCCGGCGGTGATGTTCTACAACGCGCTCGTGCGGCGGGTGCAGGTGCTCGAGGCCGAGCTCGACGCCTTCGCGGACGACTTCCTCAACGTGGTGCGTCGCCACTTCCTCAGGAGCTGACGCGCCATGGGGATGAGCGGGGGCAGCGGGGGCACGGGCCGCGGGCGCTCCGGGCGGGCGCCGCTCGCGGAGATCAACGTGACGCCCCTCGTCGACGTCATGCTGGTCTTGCTGATCATCTTCATGGTGGCCGCGCCGCTCCTCTCCACCGGCGTCGAGGTCGAGCTCCCGCGCACCCGGGCGCCCCGCATGGCGCAGGACGAGGCCAAGCTGGTCCTCAGCATCGACGCCGAGCGCCGGGTCTTCCTCGGGGAGGACGAAGTGGAGCGTGCGCGTCTCGAGGAGGTGCTCCGGACGAACGCGAAGCTCCAGGAGGATGGCGAGCTCTACGTCCGCGCGGACCAGAGCGTGCCCTACGGAGTGGTGCTCGGCGTCTTCGCTGCGGTGCAGAGCTCCGGCATCGCAAAGGTGGGCCTCGTGACCGATCCCGCCGGAGGCGCGTCCGACGCCGTCGTGGGCGAGGAGGAGGCGCCGTGAGCGCCCGCCTCGCCGTCGTGGCCGTGAAATCCGAGCGCGCCGCCGCGCGTCTCACCGGGTAGCGCCATGTTCGTCGACCACGCTCTCGATCATCGCCCGCGGGCCCCGGCAGGGTCCGTCGGCGCCATCGAGGCCGTCGGGGGCGTGGCGATGAGCGTTCTGGGCGCGCTCGGCCTCGCGGGCCTCGCGCTCCTCCCGGAGGCCTTCGCGGCGCTCGGCCTCGAGGTCACACCGCCGCCGCCGCCGGTCATCGAGGACGTCATCGCGGCGGAGTTCGTCCAGCTCGGGCGCCCCTTCGACGAGCTCCCGAACCGCGAGGTGCCGCAGCTCGCGACGAACGACGAGGAGCCGGTCGTCGCCGACGCGGCGCAGGTCGAAGACCCGGACCCCGGCGTCGCCGTGAGCGAGACGGCGGAGCCGCGGCCGACGGAGGCGCGCGAGCGCCGCCCGCCGCCAAGCCGGACGCGGAGCCTCGAGGATCTGCTGACGCGCTCCGAGGCCTTCGCCGAGATCGCCGAGGCGCGGGAACGCGAGGGCGAGGCCGACGGCATCGAGGGCGGCACGCGCAACGTCGAGGGCGACCCCTACGCCGGACGTTTCCAGGCGTTCTTCCGGCGGGGCTGGAGCGTCCCGACGACGCTGGCCGAGGGCGTGCTGGAGGGTCTTCGCGCCACCGTGGTCGTGCGCATCGGAGAGGACCTCCGCATCGCGAGCTGGCGCCTGGCGACGCCCTCCGGCAACGGTGAGTTCGACGCGAGCGTGCGCGCGCAGCTCACGCGTCTCGAGCAGGGTGGGGTGCAGATCCCCGAGCCGCCGCTCGAGAGCCTCGCCGACTACGTCGGCCGGGATCGCCCCATCCGTTTCCTCGGACGGAACGCGCGCCGCTGACGCCGAGACAGCCGCCGGAACTCATGCGACCGTGGAGATCACCCATGACCCGCCTCCCCGCCGTCCTCGCCCTCGCCCTCGGTGCACTGCTGGTGGGACTCACGGTCCGGCCGAGCGCCGGTCAGAGCGAGCCCACGCCGCCCGCGGCCGGTGAAGAGGAGCCGCTCCCCGAGGGCGTCCCGGTCATCGAGGTCGATGCCCCGGAGCGCGCCCTCTACAAGATCGCCATCCCGAACCTCCGGGGCAGCGGCGGCGCCCCGGCGGCGGAGGTCATCCGCAACGACCTTCGCCTCGTATCTCTCTTCGACGTGCTCGACGCGCGGAGCTTCGTGGCGAACCTCGAGAGCGAGGGCCTCGGCATCACGCCGGGGAGCTGGGCGACGGTCGGCGCGCAGGGCGTGGTGAAGGGCGAGATCCAGCGCGCGAGCAGCGGGCGCCTTCGCGTGGAGATGCGCTTCTATCAGCTCGCCGAGGGCACCTCGCCTTCACTCTCGAAGAGCTACCGCGGGCCGCCGCAGCAGCTTCGCGGCTTCATGCACGACTTCGCCAACGAGATCCTCCGCGTGCTCACGGGCGAGGCCGGCGCCTTCGACAGCCGCATCGTGTTCGCGCGGCGCGTCGGTCCCGGGCGCAAGGACGTCTACGTCGCGTCCTGGGACGGCGCCTCCGTCAGCCGGGTCTCCGAGCCGAACGGCGTGAACATGCTCCCGAACTTCGGGCCCGGTGGCATCTGGTACAGCCGGCTCACCGAGACGGGCATGTTCATCACCCACTCGCGCGCCGGGGGCCGCCGGATCATCGACGGTGACGGGCTGAACATGGGCCCCACGGTCTGCGGCAACCGGGTCTTCTTCACGTCCACGCGGGACGGCAACAGCGAGATCTACGGCGCCGCCCTCGACGGCTCCGGAGTGCGCCGCATCACGAACCACCCGGCCATCGACGTGAGCCCGACCTGCGCCGGCGGCGGCAAGCTGGCCTTCGTGAGCACGCGCCACGGGAGCCCGCAGATCTTCATGATGAGCACCAGCGGGGCCGGCGTGCGCCGGGTGACCTATCGCGGCTCGCACAATCAGACGCCCGCGGTGTGCACGCGGAACGGTCAGACGCTCGTCGCCTTCACCGGCCGGAGCAGTGGCCTCGACATCTTCACGGTAAACCTCGCGACGCAGGAGTACACGCGGCTCACGCAGGGGCAGGGCTCGAACAAGGACCCGGCCTTCAGCCCGGACTGCCGCATGCTGGCGTTCTGGTCGTCCCGCGGTGGCGTGTACGTCTCGAGCCCCGAGGGGCTGAACCACAACCTCGTCATCCGGGGGGCGGCCGAGACGCTTCGCTGGCGCTAGCGACGCGCGCGGGCGCGCGGGCCTTGGGAACCCGGCGCGGTGACCTCATGCTCGTCCCGATGCCCCCCGACGGTGTCTCCCCGAACGGTGCCCCTCTCGCGCTTCGCGCGGCGCCCACACGCGTGCGCGAGGTGGCCGTCGTGGGCGCGGGCTTCGGGGGCCTCGGCACCGCTCTGACGCTGGCGGAGGCCGGCGTCGACGTCGTGCTCTTCGAGCAGCTCCGCTACCCCGGCGGCTGCGCCAGTACCTTCACGCGCGGCGGGCGGCGCTACGAGAGCGGCGCCACGCTCTTCAGCGGCTTCGGACCCGGCCAGCTCATGCGCCGGTGGATCGACCGGCACGGCCTCGACGTGCCCTTCGCGGCCATGGACCCGCTCGTGGAGCTCCGCACGCCGGACTTCACGCTGCCCATCCCGCCCTCGCGTACCGCCTTCCTCGACCGGCTCGTGGCTCTCGAGGGCGTCCCGGAGGCCCCGACGCGGCGCTTCTTCGCGATGCAGGAGCGGAGCGCCGACACGCTCTGGTCGCTTCTCTCCTCGCCGGAGCTCCTGCCGCCTTTCGGCGCGCGCGCCTTGCTCACCCATGCGCGGCGTGTGCCGCGCTACCTGCCCTTGCTCGGTCAGGTGGGTCGGCCGCTGGCGACGCTTCTTCGGCGCCATGGCCTCGGGGACTGCGCCCCGCTCCGCGCCGTGCTGGACGCGGTCTGCCAGATCACGGTGCAGGCGGGTGTGGATGAGGTGGAGGCGCCCTTCGCGCTTGGTGCGATGGACTACTACTTCCGCGGTACGGGCCACGTGCATGGCGGCGTGGGCGTGCTGGCCGAGGCGCTCGTGCAGGCCGTGCGGCAAGAGGGCGGCGACGTGCGCATGCCCGATGGCGTGAAGTCGCTTCGGCGAGACGATGCCGCCGATAATCGCGGCGGCTGGGTCCTCACCTCGCGGAAGGGCGTCACGCGCGCCCGTACGGTGGTGCTCAACCTGCTCCCGCAGGCCGCGCAGCGGCTGCTGGGCGTGGGGCCGGGCGCACAGCCGCGCCTCGACGCGCTCGCGACGCGCGTGGAGTCCGGCTGGGGTGCGGCCATGCTCTACCTGACCCTCGGGGAGGGCGCGCTCACGCGCGAGGAGGCGCACCACCTCGAGCTCGTCGTCGACCCGGCGGCGCCCTTCGTCGAGGGCAACCACCTCTTCGTCTCCGTCGGCGGCACCGACGAGGGCAAGGCCGCCGCTCGCGAGCGCACGGTCACGATCTCGACGCACGTGCCCATGGCCAAGCTCCGTGCGCTCCCCGAGGAGGCGCGCGGTGCCTACGTCGGCGACGTGCAGGCGCGCATGCGCGCCGGACTGGCGGCACGGGCACCGGAGATCGAGGCGGGCATCGTGCACGCGATGACGGCGAGCCCGCGCACCTTCGCGCGCTTCACGGGCCGAGACTTCGGCTACGTCGGCGGCGTGCCCCGGCGCGCCGGCCTCGCGAGCTATGCGGGCCTCTGGCCGCGGCCCGTCGCTCCGAACCTCCACCTCGTCGGCGACACGGTCTTCCCGGGGCAGAGCACGCTCGCGACGGCGCTCGGCGGGGTGAAGCTCGCCGAGCGCCTGGTGGCACGTCTCGGAAGCTCGCGGCGACGCCTCCCGCCGCCCCTCACGGACGCGTCCGAGGACGAGACGCGCCTCGCCGCCGAGTGAGCACGACGCAAACCTGCGTTCCGCGCTGCGGGAAGCGCTCGCGAACTGCTATCGTCCCGGACTCGTGAACCGCCTCGCGTCGCTCCCCCTCCTCGTGGACCGTCACCCGGCGGAGCTTCTCGTTCACGACCAGGTCGAGGCGTGCCCCTACCTGCCCGGGCAGACGGCGCGCATGCCCCTCCGCCTGCCCATCCGTGCGCTTCGTCCGCCCGAGCTCGATGCGCGCCTCGAGGCAGGCGACCGGCGTCACGGCGCGCTCTTCTATCGGCCGAGCTGCGACACCTGCAACGCCTGCGAGGCCATCCGCCTGGACGCCCGCGACTTTCCCTTCTCGAAGAGCCATCGCCGTACCCTCGCCCGCGGGGATCGGCTGATCCGCACGAGCGTCGGTCCGCCGAAGGTGAGCGAGGAGCGCGTGGCGCTCTACGACGCGCACCGCTTCGGCCGGCGCCTCGCGGGTGACGATACGCGCGCGATGGAGTCCCTCGCCTACCAGCGCTTCCTCGTCGATCGGCACTGCGACGCCTTCGAGCTCCGCTTCGAGCACGAGGGCAGGCTCGTGGGCGTGGCGATCACGGACCGCGCCGCGCGGAGCTTGAGCGCCGTGTACTGCTTTTACGACCCGGAGCTCGGTCAGGAGCTGAAGCTGGGTCTCGGGACCTACGCGATCCTCTGCCAGCTCCGGCTCTGCCGCGACTGGGGGCTCCACCACCTCTACCTCGGCCTCTACATCCGGGGCTGCGCCGCGATGGAGTACAAGGCGCGCTTCCGGCCTCACGAGCGGT
>CALCTH010000012.1 GCA_937893795.1 uncultured Myxococcales bacterium
CGCCGCGGGCTCGGCGGGCGCGGGCGCCCGCTCCTCCGTCGCGCCGCCGTGGCCGCCGAGGTGCGAGGGCGGCGCCTCGTCGTGGAACTCGAAGTCCTCGCGGAACATCGCGAGAAGGTGCTCCTCGAGGCCCATCATCAGCGGGTGCACCCAGGTGTCGAAGAGCACGTTGGCGCCCTCGAAGCCCATCTGCGGCGAGTAGCGCGCCGGGTAGTCGTGCACGTGCACCGGCGCGCTGATCACGGCGCAGGGCACGCCCAGGCGCTTGGCGATGTGCCGCTCCATCTGCGTGCCGAGCACGAGCTCCGGCTGGAGCGCCACGATGGCGTCCTCGACGGCCAGATGGTCCTCGGTGATGAGCGCCTCGAGACCCATCTTCTTGGCGGCCTTGCGCACCGAGCGCGCCTGCTCGCGGGCGTAGGTGCCGAGGCCGACGACCTCGAAGCCCAGCTCGTCCTGCGCCACCTGGGCCGCCGCGACGGCATGCGTGGCGTCGCCGAAGACGAAGACCCGCTTGCCCGTCAGGTAGGTCGAGTCGATGGAGCGCGAGTACCAGGGGAGTCGCAGCTCGCCCTCGTCGAGGGCGGCGCTCGGGTCGACGCCGGCGAGCTCGGCGACCTCCTTCACGAAGGCCCGTGTGCCGCCCACGCCGATGGGCACCGTGGTGATCATCGGCTGCTTCAGCTTTCGCTCGAGCCAGCGCGCGGCGAGCTCTCCCGTTTCCGGGTAGAGCACGACGTTGAAGTCGGCGTCGCCGAGGCGCTGCAGGTCGGCAGGGCGCGCACCGAGCGGGGCGATGACGTTCACGTCGACGCCGAGGCGACCGAGGAGCCGCTGCACCTCGATGAGGTCGTCGCGATGACGGAAGCCGAGCGCCGTCGGCCCGAGGAGGTTGCAGCGCGGTCGCAGCCCCACTCCCGGCGGTCCGGCGGCGTCCGAGGCAGCCTCCCGCGGTCGGCTCGGGCGCCCACCGTCCTCGGGCAGCATCGGCGTCATGCAGGCGCGCACCAGCTGGTAGAAGGTCTCCGCGGCGCCCCAGTTCTCCTTGCGCTGGTACGCGGAGAGCTCGACGGGGACCACGGGCACGGGCAGGCCGGCGGCCATGCCGATGCCTGCCGGATCGTCCTGGATGAGCTCGGCCGTGCACGACGCGCCGACGAGCACGAGGTCCGGCTTGAAGCGCTCGTAGGCGTCGCGGGCCGACGCCTGGAAGAGCTCCGCCGTGTCCTCGCCGAGGTCACGCGCCTGGAAGGTCGTGTAGGTGACCGGCGGGCGCTCCTTGCGCCGCTCGATCATCGTGAAGAGCAGGTCGGCGTAGGTGTCGCCCTGCGGCGCGTGCAGTACGAAGTGCACGCCCTTCATCGCCGTCACGACGCGCATGGCGCCGACGTGCGGCGGGCCTTCGTAGGTCCAGACCGAGAGCTGCATCAGAGCCGCAGCCTTCCTCGACGTACGAGCGGCCGCGCGAAGAGCTCCGCGAGGTCTCCGGCCTGCTCGTAGCCGTGCACGGGGGTGAAGACGAGCTCGATGGACCACTTCGTGGTCATGCCCTTCGCCTCGAGGGGGTTCGCGAGGCCGAGGCCGCACACGACGATGTCCGGCGCGGCCTCTTCGCAGCGGTCGAGCTGCCGCTCGACGTCCTGGCCTTCGCTGAGCGCGGTGCCCTGGGGCAGCAGCGCGAGCTCTTCCGCCATGTGCTCCCGGTGCAGGTAGGGCGTGCCCACCTCGACGAGCTCACAGCCGACCTCGCGCGAGAGGAAGCGCGCGATGGGCACCTCGAGCTGCGAGTCCGGGAAGAAGAAGACGCGCTTGCCTTCGAGGCGCTCGCGCATGCGGCCGAGGGCGACCTGCGCGCGGCGTTCCGCCGGAGCCACGTGCTCCGCGAGCGTCGCCTCCGGCACCCCGAACGCCTCGGCTGCCGCCCCGAGCCAGCCGCGCGTGCCCTCGATGCCCAGCGGGAAGGGCGCCGCGAGCCGCGTCAGCCCCATGTCCTCGAGCGTGGCCGCCGTCTCCGAGAGGAAGGGCTGCGCGAGGAGGAACTTCGTGCGCGGACCGACGCGCGGAAGCGCCTGCGCGCGCCGCGGCGGGAAGAAGCGCGCGGGGATGCCGAGGGCGTCGAAGCTCCGCTGGAACTGGTCCTCGACCACGTCGGGGAGGGCGCCGACGACGAGGAGCTCGTCCTCTGTCTGGTCTGCGGCGTCGTTCGCGAAGGGAAGCTCGCGCGCGAGGGCCGAGAGGCAGGTGTCTTCGCCCTGCGTGAAGGTCGTTTCGATGCCGCTGCCGGAGTAGGCGAGCACGCGCACCGCGTCGTGCTGCTGGTCGAGGCGCGCCGCCGCGCGGGTGAGGTCCAGCTTGATGACCTCGGAGGGGCAGGAGCCCACGAGGAAGAGCATCTTGATGTCGGGACGGCGGGCCAGGAGCCGCGCCACCACGCGGTCGATTTCCTCGTTGGCGTCGGCCAGGCCCGCGAGATCTTTGTCCTCGAGGATCGCCGTCGCGAAGCGCGGCTCGCCGAAGATCATCACGCCCGCCGCGGACTGGAGCAGGTGCGCGCAGGTGCGCGAGCCGACGACCAGGAAGAAGGCGTCCTGGATCTTGCGGTGGAGCCAGACGATGCCCGTGAGGCCGCAGAAGACCTCGCGCTGGCCGCGCTCCTTCAAGACGGGGAGCCCGCTGACGGGGCCCGCGTTCGTGCCCATCATGCGGCACCTCCGGCGGTGGCAGCGCCCGCCGGGGTGCCCTTCGCGCGGGCTTCGTCCAGGCGCGCCGCGCGCAGCTTCAGGAGGAACTGCGCGGCGTTGATCACGTAGGCGGCGTAGGCCGCCAGCGCGAGCAGCAGCTGCCCGCGCACGTCCAGCGCACCGGTGAAGAGCGCCCACAGATACGCCGTGTGGAGCGCCAGCACGAGCATGCTGAAGACGTCTTCCCAGAAGAAGGGCTTCGCGAAGAGATAGGCGTCGAAAACGCGCTTCTCCCAGATCATGCCCGTGACCATGATCGTGTAGAGAAGGGCCGTTTTGATGACGACGCTGAGGGCTGCCGCGTCGGCGCCGGCGCCCGTGACGAGCGTCCGGATCACGAGCACGAGGCTCACGGCGAAGGCCACGAACTGGAGCGGCGCGAGGATCCCCTGCACGAGGGTCCACGGCGTCGCGTCGCGCCGTTGCCGCTGCTCCGGGGTGTAGAGCGGCTCCGGCCGCCGGGGCGGAGAGGTCATCGACGCTAGCTAAGCCCTCATCCCGGGGTGTGTCAAGCTTAGTTGACGTCAATCTAGCTTTACGGACGTCCCAACCCGTGTTACCTCGGAAACTCCGATGGAAAGCCCGACCCAGGGCCCTTTGGTGGGCATGGAAGGATCGATTCGTCCTGATCGGGGGGTAGATTCGACCCCGAGGCGCGTTCCGACGCCGAGCGCGGTGCTGGAGCTGCTGAAGCCCATCACCTGGTTCGCGCCCATGTGGGCGCTGGCATGCGGCGTGATCTCGACGGGGCTTCCGGTGCTCGAGCGCTGGCCCTGGGTCCTCGGCTCGGTGCTGCTGGCCGGCCCGCTCGTCTGCGGGACCAGCCAGGCGGCCAACGATTGGTTCGACCGGCACGTCGACGCGATCAACGAGCCGGAGAGGCCGATCCCCTCGGGGCGCATCCCCGGGCGCTGGGGCCTTTATATCGCGCTTCTCTGGACCGGGCTCTCGCTCGCCGTGGCCGCGGCGCTGGGGCTCTGGGTCTTCCTGGCGTCGATCCTCGGCCTCGCGCTCGCCTGGGCCTACAGCGCCCCGCCGCTCCGCCTGAAGCTCAACGGCTGGTACGGCAACACCGCCGTCGGCCTCTGCTACGAGGGTTTGCCTTGGTTCACGGGCGCCGCCGCGCTGGCCCAGGCCTTGCCGGACGGCCGCATCACGGCCTTCGCGCTGCTCTACAGCGCCGGCGCCTTCGGCATCATGGTCCTGAACGACTTCAAGGCCACCCTTGGCGACGAGCAGCTCGGCGTGCGCACGCTGCCGGTGCAGCTCGGCGTGCGCCGGGCGGCGCTCCTGGCCTGCGTCGTGATGCTCGCGCCGCAGCTCGCGGTCATCGGTATTCATATCGCCAACGGCTGGACCTGGGCGGCGGCCGTCGTGGGCGGGCTGGTGCTCGCGCAGCTGGCGATGATGCCCAGCCTCGTGGCGGCGCCGCGCAAGCGCGCCCCTCTCTACAACGCGACGGGGACGACCTTCTACGTGCTCGGGATGCTCGCCAGCGCCTTCGCGGTGCGCGGTGCCCTCCTGGGTGGAGCCGGCTGAGGCCGGGGGAGCGAGAGATGGAGACGCAGGAGCCGACGGAGAGCCCTCAGGAGAGCGCCAGCCTCGCGCTGGTTCCCCTGCCGGCCAAGGCCGACGTGGACGTCGTCGTCGTGGGCGGCGGTCCCGCGGGCGCCACGGCCGCGCACCAGCTCGCGGTGGAGGGCCGGAGCGTCGCGCTCCTCGACAAGGCCGGGCGCATCAAGCCCTGCGGCGGCGCGATCCCGCCGCGGCTCATCCGCGACTTCGAGGTGCCCGAGTCGCTGCTCTGCGCGCGCATTGCCTCGGCGCGCATGATCTCGCCGAGCGCGCGGCAGGTGGACATGCCCATCGAGGGCGGCTTCGTCGGCATGGTCGATCGCGAGGTCTTCGACGAGTACCTCCGCGCGCGGGCCGCCGAGGCCGGCGCGACGCGGCTCACGGGCTCCTTCCTGCACCTCGAGCGCGACTCGGGCGAAGGCGCCGTCGTCGTGTGGAAGGAGAAGGAGAGCGGCGAGGAGCGGCGGCTGCGCGCACGCCTCGTCATCGGCGCCGACGGCGCGCTCTCCCGCGTGGCCAAGCAGGAGATGAAGGAGTCGCGGCCCAAGTGCGTCTCGGCCTTCCACGAGGTGCTCTCCGTGCCCGAGGAGCTCCGCTTCGGCGGCGGCGACGGGTACGACCCCAAGCGCTGCGACGTCATCTACGACGGCGCCACGAGCCCGGACTTCTACGGGTGGGTCTTCCCGCACGGCAAGTCCTGCAGCGTGGGCACCGGGAGCGCCCACAAGGGCTTCAAGATCCGCGCGTCGACGACGGAGCTTCGCGCGAAGGCGGGGCTGACGGGCGCCACGCTGATTCGCCGCGAAGGCGCGCCGATTCCCATGAAGCCCCGCAAGAAGTGGGACAACGGCAAGGACGTGGTCCTGGCGGGGGACGCCGCGGGCGTCGTGGCGCCGGCCTCCGGCGAGGGCATCTACTACGCGATGGTCGGCGGCCAGGTCGCGGCGGAAGCGGGTTTGATCTTCCTCGAGACCGGCCAGCCGAAGGCGCTGAAGCTCGCGCGCAAGCGCTTCATGAAGGCGCACGGGCGCGTCTTCTGGATCCTCGGGATCATGCAGCACTTCTGGTATAAGAACGACAAGCGCCGGGAGCGCTTCGTGACCATGTGCAGCGACCCGGACGTGCAGACGCTCACCTGGCAGGCCTACATGAACAAGGAGCTGGTCCGGGCGAAGCCGGCGGCCCATTTCCGGATCTTCGTGAAGGACATGGCGCACCTCCTCGGGCTCCGCGCGCCGACCTGAGCACGCGCCCGTGGAGGAGTGGCTCGCTCGGGGCACGCTCGTGGACGTGGCCCTCGTGGCCATCGTCCTCGAGGCGCTGCTGCTGGTGGCCTACCGGCGCCGCACGGGCCGCGGCCTCCGGCCCATCGACGTGCTCGGCCAGCTGCTGGCCGGGCTCATGCTGCTCGTCGCCGTACGCCTCGCGGTGACCGGGGCGCCGACCGAGCTCGTGCTGCTCGCGCTGACGCTGAGCTTCCCGGCGCACGTGTTCGACTTGGTGCGGCGGTTCAAGAGTGCCGGCGAGGCAGGTGAGCCCTGAGCATGCTGGTTGGCCGAGCTCGGCTGCGGTGTGGCACGGCGTTCGACGGCGCGCTCTGCCCCGCGGTCCACCGCGTGACGGTGGTGGAACAGGCCTTAGACCGGTGCCGGGAGGGCGGTGCGGCGCGTCCGAAGTTGTAGGCGGTGGTGCTACTCACGCCGCCGGATCCGGCGTCCGCCCCCGGGCTCGAGCCCGACTACGACTGCACGGGGGCCAAGGTTGACGACGCCGGAATGGGGCCCGAAACCCGAGCCATGCTTCGGCTGGTTCTGCTCCTGTGCGTCTCGCTCTTCATGAGCTGTGCCGACAGTCGACAGCGCTCCTCCATGGCTGCCGCGGCGTCCGACGGCGGGGCGGAGGCCGACTCCGGCTCGCGCGATGCGGGGGCGTCGGACGCCGAAACGGCGACCGATGCGACGGCGGCTGACGCGGGGGTCGCTGACGCCGAGGTGGCTGACGCGACCGCCGCCGACGCGGGTCCCGATGAAGGCACCTTCGCCTGCCGTCCAGACGTGCCATGCCCGTTGGACAGCATCTGCCGAAGCGAGCTCGCTCCTTTCCCTGACGTGCCCGAACGTGTCGAGTGCATGGACATGCCGAGCGAGTGCGCCGATGACCCTACGTGCGCGTGCATCCTCGACGCAGTCCGAACGGAGTTCTCGGAACCGGAGTGCGTTTCCTTCGAATGCCTGGGTGACCCGGAGACGGGGTTGCGTGTGATCGTCGTCTTCAAATAGCTGTCGTGAGCGGAGGCCCGCCACGAACAGGTCGCGGGCTCCCAGCCGGGGCCTCATCCCAACTGTCCTCCGACCCGTCGCGGGTTGGCGATTCGATCCTCGATTACGGCCAGTCTTCTCCGAAACCGTCCTCGATCTTCGGCTGTCCCGAGTGGCGCATCGGCGGCCGCCGGCGACCGACGCGCCACCGGGCCGTGGGCGACGCGCTCGAACTCGCCGAGGAAAGGCGCACCTCCGAACCCGGCACGCCTCTCGCAAAGCGCTCGTCCGTGGGCATGCGCCGCCAGTGCACGCTGCCGGGCGTGACGTACTTGCTGACCCGTCGGACGACACGGCGACACTACGTGCTGACGCCGGACGAGGGCGGCGAGGTGGAGCGCATCGTGCTCTACCTGCTCGGACACCTCTGCACGAAGCACGGGGTCCAGCTCCACG
>CALCTH010000013.1 GCA_937893795.1 uncultured Myxococcales bacterium
CCTGACTGCCGCCGCCCGCCCCTCGGCCGCGTGGCGCCCCGGCGGCGGGCCGTCTTCCTCATGGCGTCCGCGCTCGACGCGCGCCGGGCCGCGATCCTCGCGGCCGAGCACGACGGGGTCGCGGTCAGCGCCCTCGACCGACGGACCCTGGCGCCCTTGCTCCACCGCGTGGACCGCATGCTTCGAGCCGGCCCCGGTCTGGGGCTTCAGGCGGCGAGCGCCTGAGGCGCGGCCGCTACGGGCCGCCGCGCGGGGTCTTGCGCTCGCCGCGCCGCGCGACGGCGAGCGCTTCGGCCCGGCTGACGATGTCGTAGGCGCCGAGGATCCCCACGACCGAGGGGCCGTCGACCAGCGGCACCTTGGACGTGACGAGCCAGCGCGTCCCGCCGCGCGACCCGTCCTGTCGCTCGAGGATGTTCATGCGCGGCGCCCGCCGCTCCATGACCTCTTCGTCGTCCCGGCGGAACTTCGCGCCCTGGCGCGACCAGGCGATGGCCTCGTCGGTGTCGACGCGGCCCACGAGCTCGTCGAGCTCCACGCCCGCGTCGGTGGCAACGGCCTCGCTCGCACCGAGAAAGACCGAGCGCCGGTTCTTCCAGAAGACGCGGAGCTGCGGCCTCCGCCGCGTGAGGGCGTCGAGGGTCTCCCAGACCGTGTGGAGCAGATACACGTCCCCGAGCACGCTCACCTCGGGCTGGCGGTGGTCGGGCGGCTCCTCCCTGCCCGACCAGGCGCGCGCGCCTAGCTCTTTCATGCCGCGTGCGAGGGCCGACGCATAAGGCAGCGAGGCCTCGAACCAGCGGGTCTCGGCGGGCGAAGAGGAGCGGGACATCGGTCGCGAAAGGGTGGCCTGCAATGCAGGCGTCAGGAAGAAGGACGACGGTGTCGTCGAGGCCCTGAACCCGGTGTACCGGCGCGACCTCCCCGGCCGGTCGCGGACCGATTCGACAAGCTGCTAGGCTGCCGCGCCGTGAAGACGCTTTGCATGCTCCTGGCCACGCTCGCGGCGTGTACCCCACAAGGGGACCCGTCCATCGGCGCGGAGGGCTTCCGTGACGACTTCGAGCGGGAGAGCCTCGGGGACCTCTGGAACAACACCGGCGGCCCCTACCGCATCGTCGACGGGGAGCTGATGGTGCGCGGCGCCCGCAACAAGCCCCTCTGGTTGCGGCGCACGCTCCCTCGCGACGTCCGCATCGAGCTGGACGTGCGCTCCGAGAGCCCCGAGGGCGACATCAAGCTCGAGGTGTTCGGGGATGGCACGAGCCGAGCCACCACGGACAGCTACACGGCGACGAGCTACGTCGTGATCTTCGGCGGGTGGAACAACTCCACGAACCTGATCGCGCGCCTCGACGAGCACGGCCGAGATCGGGCCCTCGGACCGCGGCGCCGGGTCGAGCCAGGCAAGACCTACCGGCTCGTGATCGAACGCCGCGGCGACGTCGTCGAGGCCACCGTCGACGGCGAGCTGCTCGCCCGCATGGAGGACGACGAACCGCTCGAGGGCCGCGGCCACGATCATTTTGCCTTCAACGACTGGCAAGCCGAGGTCTACTTCGACAATCTCGTGATCACGCCGTTGTAAGGCGCGGAGCCCGAACGGAGGATGAAGAACAGCGAGTACGATGCCTGGCTCTCGGAAGTGAGCGGTCGCCTCGACCGACTCAAGGCCAAGTACGAGCAGTATTTCCAGGGCATCGAGCGCACCCCGCCGGGAGACGAGCGCGACAAGCTCGCGCGGGTGGTGCGCGACCTGCGGCGCGCCCAGCCGAACAACACGGCGCTCAAGTTCCGCTACCAGACGCTGAAGCAGCGCTGGGTCACGCTCGGGACCTACTGGGACCGCATTACGCGGCAAATCGAAGAGGGCACCTACTACCGCGACGTGCAGCGCGCGCGGCGCCGGAAGAAGAAGCAGGAGGAGCGCACGCAGATCGCCGAGGCGAAGCAGGCCTTCGAGCTCGACCTCGAGGGCTCCGTGGACCTCGACGCCGAGGTCGCCCTCGCCATCGACGCCATCGCGGGCCGGAAGAGTAAGGCGCCCGCCACCGCGACGGCCGTGTTCAGCCGGCCCCGTCGCTCCACGGCTCCCCCGGAGGAGCGCCGCAAGCGCCGTCCGCCCGCCGTGCCGGCGGCCGCGCGGGGCCGGCCGTCCGGGCCCCTCGACGAGAACCGCATGCGCAAGATCTACGACGCCTACGTGGCCGCGCGTCGACGCAACAACGAGTCCGTCGACAACCTCCGCTTCGAGACCATGGAGCGCCGGCTGAAGAAGATGGTGCCGAAGCTCCAGCAGAAGCACGGCAAGGCCAACATCGACTTCAAGATCGTCCTGAAGAACGGCAAGGTCGGCCTCAAGCCGGTGACGTCGGATTAGTGCCCGAAGACCGCCTCGGCGATGACCGGGCGCCGCGCGGACGCGCCGCAGACACGCGCATCCTTTGAGTTTTTTCGCGTGACGTGGCCTCCTAGCGAGGGCTGATGCGCGGAAGGGACATGGGGCCGAAGCCGGACGCCACACCCTCCACGGCGGGGCTGCTCGCCGCGGTGGACGGCGGCCTCGATGCGCACCCGGTCTTGCGCTTTGGCGAGCGGCGACGGCTCGTCCGTCGCCTCTCCTTCGCGACGGCCGCCGTGTGCGGCGCCTTCGGCGTGTGGCTGGCCTTCGAGGGGCGCATGGCGGGCACGCTCCTCGAGCTCGTCACGAGCCTCGTGCTGGTGGCCTCTGGCCTTCACGCGGAGCGTGCCCGCAGCGTGGACCGCGCCGGCATGCTCCTCCTCCTGGTCGCCGCGGGCAACACGCTGGTCTTCGCCGCCGCGCAAGGCGGCCTCCAGGCCCTCACGGCGATGTGGGGCGGCACCATCGTCGTCGGGGCGTCGCTGCTCGTGGGGCTTCGCTTCTCCCGGGCCCTCGCCATCACCTATGCGGCCGCGCTCTTGGTCTTCGCGGCGCTGCACCACCAGGGCGTCGAGTTTCCGACCTGGGGCTCCACCGGGTCGCTCTGGTACCTGGACCGCGCCGTGGAGCTCGTCGCGCTGGTGGCGGCGGGGGCCGCGCTCAGCGAAGGGCTGCATCGCACCTTCGCGCGCGCCATCGCCCGGGAGCGCGACGACAAGCGGCGCATCGCCGAGGTCGGCGCCCAGCTCGCCGAGGTCACGCGGGAGCTCGAGGAGGCGCGCCGCGCCGAGCGCCCCGAGCTCGCATCGCTCAGCCACGACGTGCGGAACCTGCTCGGGGCGGCACGCATCGAGCTCGAGCTGCTCCGCGAGTCGGTGCCCGATGCGGAGGAAGCCCTCGACGGGGCCCTCGAGGCGGTCCAGGGCGCCACGGATCTGGCACGCGCGATGGTCAAGCCCGACAGTGGGGTGCACGCGCGCGCCGCCGCGGTCGCCACGCAGGTGCTCGCCGCCGTGGCGAAGGTGGCTCGCTCCTCCTCCGGCAGGAACGCGATCCTCGAGGTCGACGCCCCCGAGGGCCTGATGGTGGCCGGGCCCGCGCGGGACCTCGAGCGCGTGCTCCTCAACCTCGCCTTGAACGCCCTCGCGGCGCAGCCCGAGGGCACGCCGCGCGTTTGCCTCGTGGCCTATCCGGCCCCGGGCGCCGCGGATGTCGTGCTCTTCGACGTGGCCGACGATGGCCCGGGGGTGCCGGAGGAGCTTCGACCCCGGCTCTTCGAGCGGGGCGTGTCGGGCAAGGGCGCGGGCCGCGGCGTGGGCCTCGCTGGGGCGCGCGCCCTGACCGAGGCCATGGGCGGGACGGTGTCGTACGTGCCCCGCGAGGGGCCCGGCGCCCTCTTCCGCGTCGCGCTGCCCCGCTTGCCGCCGGACGCCGAGGTCGGCGTCCCCTAGGACGCCACGCCAGCTAGCTCTCCCCGGTCCGAATGGCCACGGCGCGGGCGTGTGCCTCGAGACCCTCGAGGCGCGCGAGGCGTTGGAGCAGGCTCGACTGCTGGCGAAGCGCCTCGGGCGCATAGCGGATCAGCGAGGTCCGCACGATGAAGTCATAGACGCCCAGCGGTGAGGCGAAGCGGACGGCTCCGCCCGTGGGCAGCACGTGGCTCGGTCCCGCGGCGTAGTCTCCCGCGGCTTCGGGCGTGTGATAGCCGAGGAAGGCCGCGCCGGCGGCGCCGATGTCCTCGAGGAGCTCCTCCGGCGAAGCCACGGCCAGCGCGAGGTGCTCCGCGGCGAGGGCGTCGGCGATGCGCGCCGCGTCGCCGCGGTCATGCGCGACGAAGCAGTGCCCGTTGGCCCACACGCTCGCCTCGGCGATGGCGCGACGTGGCAAGCTCGCGAGCTGCACCTCGAGCGCCGCGGACACGGCATCGGCCGTGGCGCGCGAGAGCGTGACGAGAAGCGGGTAGGCGTCCTCGTCGTGCTCGGCCTGGCTGAGCAGGTCGGCGGCGACGACGGCCGGGTCGGCGTCTTCGTCGGCCACGACCAGGATCTCACTGGGCCCGGCGATGGAGTCGATGTCCACCAGCCCGAAGACGAGGCGCTTGGCGCACGCGACGTAGATGTTGCCCGGCCCCACGACCTTCTCGACGCGCGCGACGCTCTCGGTACCGTAGGCCGCCGCCGCGATGGCCTGCGCGCCGCCGGCGTCGACGACCTCGGTCACGCCCGAGACGGCGGCTGCCGCGAGGATCTCGGGGGTCGGCCGCGGCGTGAGCAGCACGATGCGCGGGACCTCCGCCACGGCGGCGGGCACGGCGGTCATCAGCACGGAGCTCGGGTAGCGAGCCTTGCCGCCGGGAGCGTAGACGGCGGCCGAGCGGACCGGACGAACGCGCTGCCCGAGCAGCACGCCCTCTTCCTCGTAGGAAAAGCCCGGGTCGCGCTGATGCACGTGGTAGCGGCGGATGCGCTCGGCCGCTTCGGCGAGGGCGGCGCGCACTTCCGGGTCCACCGTCTCGGCTTCGGCGCGCCACTGCGCCTCGGGCACGACGACGTGCTCCTGACGGCGAGACTCGAAGCGCTCCGTGAAGGCGCGGACGGCCTCGTCACCCCCGCTCCGCACCTCTTGGAGGATCGCGCGCACGGCGGGCTCGACCCGCTCGAGGTCCGCATCGCCGCGCCGCGCGAGGCCGGCGAGGCGCGCCTCGAAGTCGCCCTCGTGGATGGTCAGCATGGCGGAGCCATAGCGCCGGCGGGCGGGCCCGTCACCGCGCCACCTTGCGCGCTGCGAGCGACTCCAGCTCGCGAGCGAGGTTGCGCCGAGCGGCGGCCTCGAAGCGACGCCGGAGGCCCGGGTCGGGATAGAGCGCCGGGCTGGCGAGCATGCGCGCGAGGAAGCGGCCGCGACCGGCGCGGTACGCGGGCTCCGGTACGTGCGCGTACTCGGCGCGGATCGCCGCAGCGTAGGCGTCGTACGCAGCGGGCGTGCTCCCGAGGATGGCGAGGTCGATGGACACCATCATCGCGCCGAGGTCGTCCCCCGCGGGTGCCTCGTGGCCCGTGGTGAGGCGGATGAGCCGCGCGACCTCGGCCACCTCGGCCGCGGAAGCGCCGACGCCCTCGAGCTCCGCCGCGGCGAGGTCCGCGCTCTTGGCTTCGTTGTCGCTGCGCCGCGGGTCGTAGACCGCATCGTGAAAGGCGAGCGCCCAGGCGAGGAGGCGACGGTCGCGCGCGTCGAGCGCGGGAAGCTCTGCGAGGAGCGCCAGGCAGGCGTCGACGTGGCAGAGATCGTGGTAGTGCCGACCCGGGGTCCGGTAGGCAGCGCGCAACCGGCGCACCACCGGCTCTGGCAATCCAAGCCCGTCCATCGAGGGAATTCTCACGCGACCCTCCCCCTTCGGCAAGCCCCCGGATGCTCCGATACGCCTACGTTCACGGCTTCGCCTCCAGCAGGCACAGCTTCAAGGGTCAGGAGCTCCGGAGGCGGCTGCGCGACCGCATCGAAGTCGAGACACCGGACCTGAACGTGCCGAGCTTTCGCGCGCTCAGCCCCGCAGCGATGCTCGACGCGCTCGACGCGCTGGACCGCGAACGGGACTCCGCAGGCTGGGGCCTCATCGGGTCGAGCCTCGGCGGCTGGCTCTCGGCGCGCTGGGCGCAGCTGCGCCCGGACCGGGTGCGTGGGTTGCTGCTCCTCTGCCCGGGCTTCGACCTCCCCAAACGCTGGCCGCTGCTGCTGGGGCCGGAGGGCATGGCCGAGTGGCGCCGGAAGGGCGTGCGGCCGGTGCCCGATGCGACGGGGGCGCTTCAGCCGCTCCACTACGACTTCTACCGCGAGTCGCTGCGCAACGAGCCCTGGCCCGCCATCCCGCCGCACATCCCGACCATCATCGTGCATGGGCGCCAGGACGAGGTCGTGCCCATCGCCAGCTCCCGACGCTACGCGACGCTACATCCACACGTGGAGCTCATCGAGGTGGAGGACGTCCACTCGCTCTCGTCGAGCGTAAACGTGCTGGAGGCGACTCTCCGCCGTGAATGGCAGCTCGGGGCGCGCCGCTGAGGCCGGCATCGGAGCGTGTCCGGTGGCGGGAAGGTGCACCCGGCGGCGCGCGCCACGTCGAAGGCCGCGCGGTCACGCAGGACGAGCACGGCGAGCTGGTTGCCCGGCTGCCGTACTCGACGCTCAGGCCGCTCGAAGGCGTGCCCAGCACGGCCCGCGACGCATCAGCGCCCCAGCATGTGGCACCAGACCGGCGCGTAGACCGGCGTGCCGTCGCTCGCGCGCGGCGTCGACGCGTCGGACACGGGCGAGCGATGGAAGTTCTCGTCGGCCGGGTTCGCCGGCGCGCTCGTGACGAGCTGCTGGCTTCCGCCGTAGGGCGGCTCCCCTCCGTCCACGCTCGTCGGCGCCCCCGGGATGCCGAGGTTGGTCCAGCTGTTCGGGAAGGCCATGAAGAGCGGATCGTCGTCGTGGGCGAAGCCAAAGGTGCGTTCGGCCGGCGTGCTTCGCGGCCGACGCGTCCACGGGGCGGGCTCCGTGCCCGCGAAGAGGAGCACGCGGTCGGTCTCGGAGAAGCGGCCGATCATCGCGGCGTGCCCCGAACCCTGGGAGTGGCCGGCGACCGCGAGGCGTGCCCACGCGGGAGCGCCCTCGTCGAGGTAGCGGTCCCAGCCGAGGCTCTCGAGGGCGTGCGTGAGGCGGTTCAGAATGGAGTCCGCCGGACCCACCTCGATGTGAGGGCTGAGGTCCTCGCCCCGGAGGATCTCGAGGCGGAGGTTCTCCTGGCATCCGGGGTCGTCGTCCCGAGCGCAGACGGCGAAGATGCGCACGTCGTTGGCGTAGGCGAGCGCGAGGGCGTCGTCGCCACCCGCCGCGGCGTGGCGGAGCAGGTCCTCGTACTCGGCCGGGTCCGCGGTCGCTCCGGGGAAGAAGACGAGGAGGCGCCCGCTCGGTGTGCCGGCCGCGCGTACGAGCCGGTGGGGCGGGTCCCCCGGCCGAACGTCGGGGTCCGTGGCCCGTGGCGCGAGGGCCTCGACGGGCAGCGCCTGCGCCTCCGGGCTTCCGCAACCGAGCTCCGGCAAGGCGTCCGCGTCGCGCGCGGCATCGGGCGCGCCACCCGCGTCGGCGCCGCCCTCCGTCGCCGCGTCGCCGCCGCACCCTGCCAGCACGGCGACGAAAAGGACCCTTCGGCTCCACACGCGCACGCCCTCACCTCCCGCGACGCGAGGAGAGCGCCGCGAGGAAGACATCGGCGAAGGATCTGAAGGTGGTCTCAAGGGCGCGGGGCCACGGGCGGAGGCGGGCGCCGAACGGACCCAAAACGCTCAGCTCGCCCGCTGCGCGCGCGCCTCGCGAAGCTCCACGAGCCTTCCCTCGATCTCCTCGCGGAGCCGCACGAGCGCCGCGAGGGCGCCTTCGGCGGTTTGACCGTCGAGGTCGGCGTCGAGCTCCTGCGCCTTCAGGATCATGCTCTCGAGGCGGGCGCCGGCGCGCTGCAGCTTCTCGAGCGTCTCCCGGGTCTCCGTGCCCTCCACCTTGCGGAACACCAGCGGGTGGAAGTTCCGCCGGAGCACGGCGACGGACTGGTCCTCGTCGAAGACAGCGCGCTTCAGGCCCTCGAGCGCTTCCGGGTCAGGGGGGAGCGCGTCCTCTTCTTCGGCGGAGCGCTCCTGCTGCCGGAGCGCCTTGGCCAGGTAGTCGACGCTCTCGACGCTCGGGAGCGGCTGCGCCACCCCATCGCGCTCGAGCACCTGCGGCGCGTGCTGCGCGACCACGGCGTAGGAGCCGGTCAGCTTGTCCACGGTCGCCTTCGTGAGCAGCAGCTCTTCCTGGCAGTAGCGCTGGAAGTCCTGGTAGCCCCACCCGAGGTAGACCTGGCTACGCTTCACCTGCGTCAGCACCTCGGCCATCTCGACCCAGCTGCGCTTGAAGATCCGCGTGCGGCGCACGATCTCCAGGCGCAGCCGGTCGGCGCCCTGGGCGGCGAGGTCCTCTTCGAGCTGCCGGAGCCGGTCGTCGGTGCGCGTCATGGACCGCCGGGTGTAGCACGGCGGCCTCGCCAGGGGACCCGCGACGCCCGGCGCCCCTCAGGCCCAGGCCGAGGCCGGGGACAGCACGCCGCCCTCCCCGACCACCTGCCCCGTGCGCACGTGTACGTCGAGGCCCTCGAGCACCTCCGTGAGGATCGAGCGGAACTTCCGGCGGAGCACGAGCGCATCCAGGAGCGCCCCGAGCGGACCGAGCTTGGGCGTGTAGCTCATGCGCAGGTCCACGCGCGTGCGGGCCTCCTGCGCCGGACCCTCCTCCGGCGTCAGCCGGAAGCCCGCCTTGGCCTTCGCGAGCGGCATGCTCCCCGCGACGATGGCGACGTCGATGGCCTCGAGCGGCACCCAGCGGGTCACCTCCTCCACCACGTGATTGCCATCGTAGAAGTGACAGGTGCGGCTGGCGCCGAGGCCGCCCTCGGCGGAGCCGTCGTTGAGCGGCGAACACTCCACGTGGGGGTGAAAGCGATGTACGCCACCGACGTCACCCAGGGCCGCCCACACGGCCTCGCGCGAGGCCGCGATGCGGCGCGTCAGCACGACCTCGCTCATCGCGCCCCTCCCGCGTCGTTGAGGCGCGCTGCGATGTGGTCGATCTCGCTCGCGATGACCCCGGCCAGCTGGGGCGCGAGCGCGTCGGGCTTCACGTCCGTCGTCCAGACCAGCGCGGCCTCGCCGGCGTCCCCGACGATCTCCATGGACGCCGCGTGCGCCGCCATGCCGAAGGGCGAGGCCGTGATCACGTAGGCCACGCGCCGAAGATCGCCGTCGACCGAGAGGATCGTCTCGACGAGCTCGCCCGGGAAGGGGGAGTCCTCGGCGATGCGGCAGACGCGACGGTCGCCTTCGACGTCGGCGCCATCGAGGAAGCTGACGAGGCGGTGGATGCCGCCCACGTCGGCAAGCTGTGCCCAGGCGTCGTCGACGCCGATGTCGAGCGCTCGGCGCTCGCGGATGGTGGCCATGATGTGTCTCCTTTCGCGGGCCATCTGGCCCCTCCCCATCCTCGGGCCGGCGACTCACTCCGTTAGTGAGACAATATCGGTTTCAGAATCCCTTCATGGGAGATAATGTCGCCCCATGCTGCGGGCGGAGAGCCTCGAGGAGCTGCGCACCTTCGTGCAGGTCGTGGAGAGCGGCAGCCTGACGGCGGCCGCGCGCGCGCTCGGCGTGCGGACCAACGTCGTGAGCCGTCGCCTCCTTCGTCTCGAGGAGCGCCTCGGCGCCACGCTCGCCCTCCGCACGACGCGGGCCCTGGGCGTCACCGCCGCGGGCCAGGCCTACTACGCGCGCTGCGTCGAGGTGCTCTCGGCGCTCGAGCTGGCGGAGCGCGAGCTCCGCGCCGCGGAAGGCCACGGAGGCCCCGCCGAGCTGTCGGGGACCTACCGGGTGCACGTTCCCGGGCTCATCGCCGATTTGCTCTCCCCGACCTTCAACGCGCTGCTCCTCGGGAACCCGGAGCTGGCGCTCGAGCTCCACGTGCGCGACCAGCCCGCCGACCCGGTACGCGAAGGCCTCGACCTCGCGCTGGGCATCGAGGTGGAGAGCGATCGCCTCGTCGTCCGCGCCCTCGGCCCCATCGCGGGCTTCCTCGTGGCGGCCCCGAGCTACCTCGCAGCGCATGGCATACCGACGCGACCGAGCGACCTCACGACGCACCAGGTGCTGCGCTTCGTCTATCCGGGCGGGCTCGAGACGACGTGGACGCTTACCGACGACGCCGGCGACGAGCAGGTGGTCCCGGTGCGGGGCCGGCTGAGCGCGACCGATAGCCGCACGCTCGTGCGCGCTTGTGTGGCGGGGCTCGGCATCGGGCTCATGTCGCCACCCGTCGCCGGGAGCTACGTGGACGAAGGCCGCCTCGAGCGGGTGCTGCCGCGACACACGACGGGGACCTTCACGCTCTATGCCAGCTACCCACCGAGCCGGCGGAGCGACGCCGGCCTCGCCGCACTCCTCGGGGCGATGCGCGAAGGCCTGGCGCTCGGCCCGTGCGCCCGCCGCTCACGCCGGGCCGGCGAAGCGCCACTGGAGCGTCGCCTCGGCGTGGAAGGGCCGGACCACCTCGCCGCCCAGGGAGAGGTTACGCGGCACTTCCACGGGCGCACGCTCGAGGCGCACGCGCCCCTCGTTGAGCGGCAGCCCGTAGAAGGCCGGACCACGCTCCGACGCGAAGGCCTCGAGCTGGTCGAGCGCGCCCTCCTCCTCGAAGACCTTGGCGTAGGACTCGAGCGCGTAGGGCGCGCCGAAAATGCCCGCGCAGCCGCAGTCGGACTCCTTGGCGGACACGGCGTGAGGCGCGGAATCGGTCCCGAGGAAGTAGTGCGGGTCGCCGGAGGTCGCCGCGGCCCGGAGCGCGAGCCGATGCTTCTCCCGCTTCGCCGTCGGGAGGCAGTACATGTGCGGGCGAAGGCCGCCTGCGAAGAGTGCGTTGCGATTGATCTCGAGGTGGTGCGGCGTGATGGTGGCCGCCATCTTCGGCTGGTCCCGTACGAAGTCGACGGCCTCGGTGGTTGTGATGTGCTCGAGCACGATTCGGAGCTCCGGGAAGGCCGCGACGAGGGGCGTGAGCACGGTGTCGATGAAGACCGCCTCCCGGTCGAAGACGTCGATCTCCGGCGACGTGACCTCCCCATGGATCAGCAGCGGCATGTCGATGCGCTGCATGGTCTCGAGCACGTCGTGGATGAGCTCCACCGAGGTCACGCCGTGGGCCGAGTTCGTCGTGGCGTTCGCTGGGTAGAGCTTGCAGGCGGCGAAGACGCCCTCCCGGAAACCGGTCTCGATCTCGCCGGGCGAGATGGCGTCCGTGAGGTAGGCGGTCATGAGCGGCTCGAAGGCCACGTCCTCGGGGAGCGCCGCGACGATGCGCTCACGGTAGGCTCGCGCCTGCTCCACCGTCGTGATCGGCGGCTTCAGGTTGGGCATCACGATGGCGCGCGCGAACTGGCGGGCCGTGAAGAGCGCGACGCCCTTCAGCATGTCTCCGTCCCGCAGGTGAACGTGCCAGTCGTCGGGTCGGCGAATCACGAGCGCGTCGGCCATGTCCCCAAGCCATCCCGTTCAATGAGCCGACGCGCAAGCCGGAAGTGCAGGCGGGAGAACGGGGTGTCTTGCCCGGCCCCGCATGAATGCCATCCTGCGCCCCTCATGAGCGAGCCGACCTCTCTCCGTTTCTACGACACGCTGACGGGCGACAAGCTGCCCTTCACCGGCGCCGAGCCGGGCAAGGCGGGGATCTACGTCTGTGGACCGACGGTCTACGACTACGCGCACCTCGGTCACGCTCGCTGTTACGTCGTCTGGGACGTGCTCATTCGCCACCTCCGCGCAAGCGGCCTCGAGGTGAACTACGTCCGCAACATCACGGACATCGACGACAAGATCCTGAAGCGCGCGGGTGAGAAGGGGATCGCGCCGGCGGACCTCGCCGAAGAGTTCACCGAGCACTTCCAGGTGGACATGCGCCGCCTCGGCAACCTCGACCCGGACGTGGAGCCCAAGGTGAGCGAGCATCTCGGTGAGATCATCGCGATGGTCGAGACGCTGATCGCGAAGGGGCACGCCTACGCGAGCGAGGGCGACGTCTACTACGCGGTGGAGAGCTTCCCGGAGTACGGCAAGCTCTCGCACCGCACGCTCGAGGCCCTCAAGAGTGGCGCGAGCGAACGCCTCGACGCCGCTCAGGTGAGCCGGAAGAGGCATCCTGCCGACTTCGCGCTCTGGAAGGGCGGCGCGGGCGGTTGGGAGAGTCCCTGGGGCCCCGGCCGGCCGGGATGGCACATCGAGTGCTCCGCGATGTCGACGAAGCACATCGGCGACACGCTCGACCTCCACGCCGGGGGCCTCGACCTCGTCTTCCCCCACCACGAGAACGAGATCGCGCAGAGCGAAGGGGCGACGGGGAAGACCTACTGCCGTCATTGGATGCACAACGGTTTCGTCCAGGTGAACGGCGAGAAGATGGGCAAGAGCCTCGGCAACTTCTTCACCGCCCGGGTCCTCTTCGACCGCGTGGAGCCCGAGGCCGTTCGCCTCTGGACCATGACCGTGCACTACCGCGCGCCGCTCAACCTCGACTTCGAGGTCGACGACGCGGGGAACGTGACCTCCTTTCCGCAGCTCGAAGAGGCCGAGCGTCGTGTCGAGTACCTCTACGAGACGGTGCGACGCCTCGCGGCTCTTCCGCCGAAGCGCATCGTCGAACGCCCGGAGGCGCCGCCGGAGGGCATCGCGCGCTTCGCCACGACCTTGCGCGCGGCCCTCGACGACGATCTCAACATGCCCCAGGGGCTCGCGGCGATGGCCGAGCTGCTGCGCGCCATCAACGAGCTCGCGGAGAAGGCCAAGGGCAAGAAGGGCAAGGTCGCCCGCGCGGTGGTCGATGCCGCCCGGGAGGCTCTCGGCGTCCTCGGCACGGAGCTCGGCCTCGGGCTTCAAGACCCGGACGCCGTGCTGCTTCGCATCCGAGACCGCCGGGCCGCGGCCCGGGGGGTCTCCGGGGACGAGGTCGAGACGGCCATTCAGGCGCGGGTCGACGCTCGCGCCGCGAAGGACTTCGAGCGCGCAGACGCGATTCGCGCCGAGCTGATCGCTCGGGGTGTCGAGCTCCACGACACGCCCGAGGGAACGCGGTGGACGGTTCCCTCGTAAGCTCCGGCGAGACCCACATGACCCGCCAAGGTCCACCGATGCCCACGCGCCCCCACCTGGCCGCACACGTCCCGCACGTCTCGAAACGGCGCGCCTGGGGAAAGAGCAGGTCACTTTCCCTTCCGCGGCGGCGGCGGCTTTGAGAGAGTGACGGCGTGGCGCCGACGCCAGTCGCGACGGGGACGCTCGAGAAGACGCCCCTGCAGCACGTGGTGCTGTCGATCCTGAACCGCCAGATGAGCGGCACGCTCGCCGTGTGGCCGGACGAGGAAGGGCAGCAGGGGCAGGACCGCGTCTACTTCGAGGACGGCCGCGCCGTCCGCGGTCGCCTCATCGAGGACTCGACCTCCCTCGCGCTCGGGCTGCTTCCCCTCTTTCGCCGGCGACGGGCGCCCTATGCCTTCTATGAAGAGGACCTCTGCGGCGAGTCGGCCCTTCGCGAGCCCGTCGACACCTTCGCGCTACTGGCGGCGTCCGTGCGAGGTCCGCTGCGCGACGACGCCGTAGACCGGCTCTTTTCGACCTTCGAGGGGCGGCCGGTGCGCTTCGCGTCGTCGCTCGTGGAGCGCTTTCGGCTGATGGACCGGGAGACGGCCTTCGTGGAGATGCTCCGCGCCGAGCCCCGCCCCGTCGACGCGCTCGTCGAGGCGTACGGCGACGCCAAGGTCGCCCGCCGCGTCCTCTACCTCTTGGCGCTCACCGGTGGCCTCGAGGTATACGCGGCGCGGGACCGTCCGAGCACGCCGGCAGAGCGCTCCATGGCGGCGCGGGCACTGGCGCAGCGCATCCGCGAGAGCTCGCCGAGCTTCGGCGTGGACCGAAAGGCGACGGCCGCGCGCATCGCGGAAGCCCGGCGCGCCTCGTCGGCGCCCGCCCTCGCGGCGAGCACCGAGGCCGGTCCGGCAACGCCTCCGCGCCCCGCGGCCGCGCCGGCCCCGAAACCGGCGCGGAAGGAGCCGGACGCGGCGGGCGCCGCGGCGGCCGGTCAGGGAAGTGCGGCGGACGTGAGCGCCGAGATGGAGATGCGGAGGGACGCCTCGCCACCTCCGGCCAGCGGCACGGACGCGCCGCCTCCGACTCCGCCGCCTCCGACTCCGCCGCCTCCGACTCCGCTGCCTCCGACGCCGCCTCCGCCATCGGCCGATCATGGGCTGCCCGGACTCGAGGACCTCGACGAGGGCCCGGCCCCTGCCCTGCCCGGGATGCCGGAGCCCGAGCCGGACTCAGATCCAGAGCCGGAGCCGGGACCAGAGCCGGCGATGCCGCCCGTGCCGCATGAGCCCGCGGCTCCCTTGAGCTCACTCTTCCCCGACGCGGCCGAACCCGAGCCGACCGGCGCCGCGGAGTCGTCGCGCTTCTCTCTCCCTCCGAGCATGACCTCGTCGGTGGCGAAGCCGCCCGCGCTCACGGGCGAGCTGGCCGCGCGCTGGGACGAGGTGCTCCAGGTCGCCGAGCGCATGGACCGCGAGACCTACTACGCGATGCTCGGCGTGAGCTCCTCGGCGGGCGAGAAAGAGATCAACGCGGCCTACTTCGCCAAGGTGAAGACATGGCATCCGGACCGGCTCCCGCCGGAGCTGGAGCCACTGCGCGGCCACGCGGAGACGATCTTCCATCACCTGACCGAGGCGCAGAAGACGCTGCTGAACCCCCAGCTGAGCGCGCGCTACCGGCGCTCGGTGCAGGACGGCGGCGGCACGCCGGCGGATGAGCGCAAGCTCGCCAAGGTGCTGGAGGCCGCCGTGACCTTTCAAAAGGCAGAGGTGCTCATGCGCCGGAAGGCCTGGGCCGAGGCGGCGCCCGTCGTCGACGAGGCCCTCGAGCTTCGGCCGAAGGAGCCGGACTACCTCGCCGCGAGGGCGGAGGTCCTGCTCCGCCTGAAGGGCTCCGAGGGGCTGCACCTCAGAGAGCTCCGCGACCATCTGATGCAGGCCCTCGACGCCGCGCCGGAGCACGAGCGGGCGCTCATGGTGAAGGCCGAGCTGGCGGCGCGACGCAACGACCACACGGAAGCGCTGCGCCTCTACGAGCAGGTCGCGCAGCGCTATCCGAAGAACATCGACGCGGTGCGGCAGGTGCGCATCGCGCGCATGCGCAAGGGCGGAGACCGTTCGGGGAGCCACGAGTCCGAGGAGGCGGGGAGCGGCCTCCTCGGAAAGCTCTTCGGCCGCAAGAAGAAGTAGGCGCCGGGCGGCTCAGGACCCGAAGGCGTAGAGGTATCCGTCGTCGCTACCGACGACGAGGGTGCCCCCGGGCAGGAGCACCGGGCTCGAGTCGACGTCGCCCCCGACCTCCTCGGCCCAGCGCAGCTCTCCATGCGCCGTGAGCGCGTAGAGCGTGTCGTCGTGGGCGCCAAAGTAGATGTTGCCGTCGCGGTCGACGAGCGGGCCGCTCGCGACGCCGATCTCGGTCGTGTCGGCCACTGCCAGCGAGAAGACCCAGCGCTCGCGGCCCCGCGCCGCGTCGAGGCAGACCAGGCGCGGGCGCGGCCCGAAGACGCCGGCGAGCACGCCACCGTCCAGCGTCAGCCCGAGCGGTGCGCGGACCATGCCCCCGAGCTCGGCCGACCAGCGGAGACCACCGGTCGCTTCGAGGGCGTACACGCGGCGATCGTCACTGCCGAAATACACCGTTCCCGCCTCGTCGACGCTGGGGCTGCCGTCCACGTCCCCCTCGGTCCGGTAGACGAAGCGCCGGGCCCCTTCGGGCGTGACGGCGTGGAGGTGGTCGTCCTGCGAGCCCACGTAGAGCGTCCCGTCGGGTCCGAGGGCGGGCGTGGCGAAGATCTTGGCGTCCGCCTCGTAGCGCCACGCGAGCGTCCCGTCGGCATTCACGCGGTGAAGGCCCGTGCCCGCGGCGACGTAGAGGGCCCCCTCGGGTCCGGGGACGACGCCCGTATCCACGTCGCCCGCGAGTGGCAGGCGCCAGCGCAGGCTCCCGTCGCTCGAGAAGGCATGCAATGCGCCGGCGTCGCTCCCCACGACCACGAGGCCCTCCGCGGTAACGGCCGCCGTGGACCAGATGGGGCCACCGAGGTCCCGGCGCCAAAGCACGCGACCGTCGCGAACCGCATGGAAGCGACCGTCGTGGGCGCCCACGTAGACGTTTCCCCCGCGGTCGGCGACTGGTTGCGCCGTCACCCGCGCGCCGAGCTCCACGGCCCACAGCCGCTGCGCCAGCGCCGGCCCGCGATGGGGGCTTCGGCCGGTGTTCCGGGGGCCGAGACGAAAGCTCGTCGGCGGCCCCTTGGCGGGAGGGGCGAGGGCGGCGGATGGGGGCGGCGCGCCGGGCGAGGGCACGGCGTCCACGGCCGGCGCCCCCGGCGCCCGCGGCATCGGCGGAAGCTCCTCGGCCCCCCGTCGCGCCACGACGAGCGCCGCCAGGGAGAGGAGCGCCCCGCCCCACATGAGGCCGACGAGCACCAGGCGGCGACGTGCGGGGGACACGGAGAGGCGGAGTAGCAGGCGGCGGCGGGGACGTACACGCTCACGTTCACCGACCCGGAGCCGAGAACGAGCCCCCGAAGCAACGACGCCCCGACTCCATCCAGGAGCCGGGGCGTCGCCGCGCGGGTTGCGCGCGAGGCGCTCAGGTCAGTTGGCCTCTTCGAGGGCGCGGTCGATGGCCGCCTTGAAGGCCGGGAAGGGCTGCGCGCCCTGGAGAAGACGACCGTTGATGAAGAAGCTCGGCGTGCCGATGCGCGCGCCGGCCGTGCGGACCGCGGCCATGTCGGCCTCGACGGCGGCCTTGTGGGTCTCGTTGTCGAGCGCGGCCCGGAAGCGCGCCATGTTGATGCCACCGACCTGCTCGGCGTAGCGCTCGAGGTCGGCGCGCTCGAGGGCGCGCTGGTTCTGGAAGAGGAGGTCGTGGTACGCCCAGAACTTCTCCGAGCCGCCCTGCGCGAAGACCTCACGCGCGGCCTGCGCGGCGGGGCCCGCCTGCTGATGGAAGGGGAGCGGGTAGTCGCGCCACACGATCCGGACGCGGTCCCCGTACTCGCGCGTGATCTGCTCCACGGTCGGAAGAACGCGGCTGCAGAAGGGGCACTGGAAGTCGCTGAACTCCTGGATCACGACGCGCGCGTTGGCCGGACCCTTCGAGGGCGCGTTGCGCGGGACGGGGATCTCGTAGACGCGGTCGGCGTCGGGCTGCTGCCGGGCCGCCGGCGCCTGCGCGCCCGCGGGGGGAGCGATGGTCTGCGGCGACGTCGCGCCGTTCTCGATGGTCTTGGCGTACACCTGGCCGCGCGGCGTGCCGCCCTGCACCAGAGCGCGCGCCTTGGCGAGCTCCTGGTCGATGACGGCCTTGAAGCGGTCGAAGGGCTGCGCCCCGCGAAGGTTCCGGCCGTTGATGAAGAAGCTCGGGGTGCCCGACGCGCCGAGCTGGCGCGCGATTCCCTGCTGACGCTCGATGGTCGCCTTGTGCTCCTCGTTGTCGAGGGCCGCACGGAACTGCGCCATGTTGAGGCCGATCTCCTGAGCCCAGCTCTCGAGGTTCTCGCGCGTCAGCGCGCGCTGGTTCTCGAACATCTTGTCGTGCATCGCCCAGAAGGCGTCGCTGCCGCGCTGGTCGAAGGCCTCGAGGGCCGCCTGCGCCGCAGGGCCGGCGTTCTGGTGGAAGGGCAGCGGGTTGTTCATCCACACGATGCGGACGTCGTTGCCGTAGGTCTCCCGAATCTGGGCCACGGTGGGGTTCACGCGGCTGCAGAAGGGGCACTCGAAGTCGCTGAACTCGACGATGGTGACGAGCGCGTCGTCCGGACCCTTCTGCGGGTGCGGGCCGTCGATCTCGACCTTGTAGACCGCGTTCGGGTCGGGCTGCGGGCGCGCGTTGCGCTGCTGCTGCTGCGGCTGCTGCGGGGCGGCCTGCGTGCGGCCGTTCCGCGTGAGCGAGGCGTAGACCTGCGCCGCCGGCGTGCCGCCGTCCACGAGGGCCTGGGCGCGACGGATCTCGTCGTCGATGACCTCCTTGAACTTGGCGAAGGGCTGGGCACCCGTCAGCTGGCGGCCGTTGATGAAGAAGTTGGGCGTGCCGCGCGCGCCGACGCGGCTGGCGAGCTGCTGGTCCTCGGTGATGGCGCGGGCGTGCTCGTCGTTGTCGAGGGCGGCGCGCACCTCGGCCACGTTCAGGCCGACCTGCTGCGCGTAGCGCTCGAGGTCCGCGCGCTCGAGGGCGCGCTGGTTCTGGAAGAGGAGGTCATGAACCGCCCAGAACTTCTCACTGCCACCCTGCTGGAAGGCCTCACGCGCGAGCGTCGCCGCGGGCTTGGCGTTCTGGTGGAAGGGCAGCGGGTTGTCGCGCCAGACGAAGCGCACCTTGCCCTCGTACTCGCGCATGATCTGCTGCACCGTCGGCAGCACGCGGTTGCAGAAAGGGCACTGGAACTCGGACCACTCGACGATGGTCACGAGCGCGTCCGACGGGCCCTTCTGGGGCTGGGCGTCGGTCACCGGGATGCGGAAGCGCTCGATCCCATCGGCCGGTGCGGCGGGCACGTCACCCGCGGCAGTGCCGGCAGCGCCCTCCGTGGGCTCGACCTCGACGTTAGTGGCGACTTCCTCGCCGCCGTCCCCGGAACCCCCGGTGACGTTGCCGATGGCGAAGCCGCCGATGAACGCGATCATGATCGCGATAACTGCGGAACCTTTGGACATTCTGAAACTCCTCGGCGGCGAGCATCGCCGCAGACACACACGGGCCCGTCGCGCGAGGCGCGGGCAAAGGTTCTCCGCCGGGACCGTCCCGGAGGAGCGGGGGCCGGCGCTCGTAGCCCGGTGGACCACGAGCGGCGCGCGCGAGCGTCGGGGCCACGCTCGTTCAGCGCGGACCCGGCGAGGGTGACTCCCTCGGGAGCCGCCGCTGCTCGCGCGTCAGCGGCGCGGAGGCCGGTCCACGCGGGCGCCGCGTCCCGGCGCGGCATCGATGTGTCGCCCCGCGCTCACACCGCGGACGTTCGGT
>CALCTH010000014.1 GCA_937893795.1 uncultured Myxococcales bacterium
GACGCCAGGGGACGGTCCGCGTCCGCGTGACGGTGGCCGGCTCCGGGCGCGTGACCACGGCGCAGGTCCTCGATCCCGTCTTCGGACGGGCGCCCACCGGCTCATGCATCGCGCGCGCCGTGCGACGCGCGCGCTTCCCGCGCTTCGCGCAGACGCGCTTCGTCGTCGTCTATCCCTTCCAGCTCTAGCAGCCGGGCCGTCGCGAGCGCGCCGCCCGCCTCCGGCGCGGGCCGCGCTTGACGGGCGGGGCAGCGGCGCCATTTTCCGCGTCATGAGCGACGACGACGGGCGAGACGCGGCGCATTGGGACGCGGTGGAGGAGGGCGTGGAGCGCCTTCAGGAGGGCGACGTGGCGGGCGCGCTCCGGGAGCTCGGCGACGTCGCCGCGCGCGAGCCCGACAACCCCTACGCGCACCACTTCCTCGGGACCGCCTACTTCGAGCACCAGGATCACGCCCGCGCGCTCAAGTGCTTCGTGCGCGCCATCGAGGTCGCGCCCGGCTACATCGGCGCGCTCATCGGCGCCGGGCAGGCGCTGCGCATGCTCGGCGACCACGACCGCGCGCTCCGCATGGGGATGCAGGTCCTGCGCCTCGACCGGAACGACGCGGACGCGCTCTTCCTCGTCGGCGCCGTGCACTTCCAGCGCGGCGACTACGCCCAGGCGCGCGGTTTCCTCGAGCGCTTCCTCCACACGAACCCGGAGATCGAGGTCGCCCTGGAGGTCGAGGGTATGATGCAGGTGGTGCGTGGGGAGGTGGATCCCCCGCCGACCGAAGCTTGAGCGAAACGGGCATGTGCGGCCGTTCCGTGCCCCTGCCCGTGCCCGTGCCCCTGCCCGCGCGTGAGACCCGCACGACCGCGCTGGCGTTTCTATAATCTTTCTGGAAGCTTAGCCCACCGCGGGCAGGGGCAGGGGCACGGGCAAGGGCAGGGTCAGTGCTCCGGTGAGCACGGGCAAGGGCAAGGTCCCGTGCCCGGGGTGCTCCCCGGCGCCGGAAACCCCGTCGTGCGCTCGCGCACGCTGAGGAGATCGGTCATGGTCCCGGACCTTGGCCATGGACCACGACACGCCTCGCCCGCTCTTCTCCCCCGAGGACGAGCCCCTTCGCCGCGACGTCGGCACGCTCGGCACGCTCCTCGGCGACGTGCTGCGCGACCAGCAGGGCTACGCGCTCTTCGGGCGCGTGGAGACCGCCCGGCATCTCGCGCGACGCTGGCGCGAGGGCGACGCCGGCGCCCTCCGGGACCTCGAGAGCTCGCTGAAGGACCTCGAGAACGAGGTCGCGACCTCGCTCGTGGAGGCCTTCTCCATGTACTTCGGCCTCGTCAACACGGCGCAGCGCGTGCACCGCATGCGGCGCCGGCGGGACTACCTGAAGCTCGGCGAGCCGCAGCCCGGGAGCTTCTGCGCCGCGCTGCGCACGCTCCGGGAGCGGGGCGTCACCCTGGAAGAGCTGCAGCGCCGTCTTCACGCGCTCCGGGTCCAGCCCGTCTTCACGGCGCATCCCACGGAGGCCGTGCGCCGGACCATCCTCAAGAAGGAGCAGCGCATCGTGCGCGCGCTCTTCGACCGGCTCGACCCCACGACGCTGACGCCGGACGAGGACGTGGCCGCGAAGGCGCGCATCGTCGAGGAGATCACGGCGAGCTTCCAGACCGAGGCTCACCACCCGGAGCGGCCCACCGTCGGCGACGAGGTGGAGCACGTGGTCTTCTATCTGAGCGAGGTCATCTACCGCGTCGTCCCTCCGCTCTTCGAGGCGCTCGAGGACGCCATCCAGCGCGCCTACGGCGAGAGCGTCGAGATCCCGCTCACGATCCTCCGCTTCGGCTCCTGGGTCGGTGGCGACATGGACGGCAACCCGAACGTGGGGCCGGCGACCATCGACGCGACGCTCGAGCGGCACCGGGCGATCGTGCTCGCCAAGTACCGGAGCGAGGTCGCCGAGCTCTTCGAGCACCTCTCGCACTCGACCACGCGGGTCGCCGTCTCCCCGGCGCTGGAGGCGCTGCTCGCGCGCTACCGCGTCGCCTTCGCGGGTGCGCTCTCCGGCGTGTCGTCGCGCTACGCGCTCATGCCCTACCGGCTCGTGCTCCACGTCATGGACGAGCGCCTCCGCCGCACCTTGGAGGACGCCGAGGGGGGCTACGGCGAGCCGTCGGAGCTCCTCGCGGACGTGGCCGTGCTCCTCGAGAGCCTCGAGAGCAACGGCGGGCGTCACGCCGGCGCGCATCGCCTCCGGCGCTTCCAGCGCCGCGTCGCGACCTTCGGCTTCCACCTCGCGGCGCTCGACGTGCGCCAGGACGCGCTGCTCCACCGCCAGGCCATGGCCACGCTCCTCGGCGACGCCGACTTCCCGGGGCGCGCGCCGGAGGAGCGTGCGGCCCGCATCCGCGCGTGGCTCGAAGACCCGCAGCGCGTGCCCGATGACCCGGAGGCGACGCTCGGGGACGTGCTCGCGGTGATGCGCATGCTGAAGCAGGCCCGCGCCCGCTTCGGCCCGGAGGCGACGGGGCCCTACATCATCAGCATGGCGCAGGGCGCGGACGACGCGCTCGCGCTCCTGGCGCTGGCCCGGGCCGCGGACTTCGTCGACGCCGAGGGTCGCGTGCCCCTCGACGTGGTGCCCCTCTTCGAAACCGTCGACGACCTGCACGCGGGGCCCGGCGTGATGGCCGGCCTCTTTGGCGACGCGCGCTACCGGGAGCACGTGCGGCGCCGGGGCGACCAGCAGATGGTCATGCTCGGCTACTCCGACTCGATGAAGGACGCCGGCATCGGCGCCTCCCGGTGGTCGCTCTACCAGGCGCAGGAAGAGCTCGTGGCCGTGGCCGAGAAGGCCGCCGTCGAGCTCTCGCTCTTCCATGGCCGCGGCGGGAGCGTGAGCCGCGGCGGGAGCCAGCCGCGGGAGGGCGTGCTCGCTGCGCCGCGCGGCGCCGTGGGCGGCCGGCTCCGCCTCACCGAGCAGGGCGAGATCATCCACTCGAAGTACGGCTTCCGCGGCATCGCGCTCCGCACGCTCGAGCTCCTCGGCGGCGGCGTGCTCGAGCACTTCGACGTGGGCGCGGAGACCTCGGACGAGCAGCGCGCGATGATGACGCGGCTCTCGCGCGTCAGCCGCGAGGCGTACGGCCGGACGGTCAAGGAGGACCCCGCCTTCTTCCCCTACTTCCGTACGGCGACCCCCATCGACGTCATCGAGCGGCTGCCCATCGGCTCGCGGCCGGCGAGCCGCCGGAGCAAGCAGGGCATCGCGAACCTGAGGGCCATCCCCTGGGTCTTCAGCTGGACGCAGAGCCGGCACATGCTGACCGGCTGGTTCGGCATGGGGACGGCGCTTCGGGACCTGCGCGAGGACGCGGGGCTCCCGGCGCTGCGCCGCCTGGCCCGGGAGTGGCGCTTCTTCGCCACGCTGCTCAGCGACGTGGAGATGGTGATGGCCAAGGCGGACCTCGCCATCGCCGCGCGCTACGCGGCGCTCGCGGGCCCGGAGGGCGCGCCGGTCTTCGCGACCATCGAGGCCGAGTACGCCACGTGCGCGGCGGAGATTCAGGGCATCCTGGGCAACGACCGGCTCCTCGACGGCGAGCCCCAGCTGCAGCGGAACATCCAGCTCCGCCGGCCCTACGTCGACCCGATCAGCTTCGTGCAGCTCGATCTTCTGGCGCGCTGGCGCGCGAAGGATCGGGACGACCCGGAGCTGCTCGAGGCGCTCTTCACCACCGTGCTCGGCATCGCGCGCGGGCTTCAGAACACGGGCTGAGCGCAGGTCACTCCGGGCGGTGTGCGTCGGCCCAGCGGGCGTAGTCGCCCTCGTAGCCGACGGCGGCCCAGCGCTCCTTCACGAAGCGCTCGATGGCCTCCCGCGTCTCGGGGCTCGGCGCCGGCCCCCCGAGCGTGACGTCCAGACGCTCCTTGGCCTCGCTGCGCACCGCCTCGCGGGCGGCGTCGAAGGCGGCGGCGGCGGCGCCGGCGGCGACCTCGGCCTCGAGGCGGGCGCTCAGCAGCGCCCGGGCGACGGTCTGGGCGTTGAGCCGGCTCTCCTTGATGTTGCCGCGGCCGGTGAGCACGTTGCCGAGGCCGAAGACGCCCGGGACGTCGCGGAGCGCTCCGGTCTCCTCGCTCTCGAAATCGTAGAGGTCGCCCCGCATCGGGACGCCGCCCATGGGCGCGGGCACGGAGCCGATGCTGCTCACCACGAGCGGCGAGCGCACCTCGTCGACGGCGCCTTCGACGGCCCTCACGCGGCCGTCCACGAGCTCGGTGTGCTGGAGCCGGAGCCCCACGAGCCGCTCGCCCTCGGTGAGCAGGCCCACCGGCGTCCGGAGCGGCTGGAAGTCCACGCGGTAGCGGTCGATGACGCGCTTCATGATCTTGACCCGGGAGGCGCGGACCTTGGCCTTCCGCGCGTCGTCGGCGCCGGGCGGGAAGCTCGCGAGGGGCATGGACTCCATGTCCCGGCGGTAGACGAGCGTCGGCGGCTTCACGTCCGGGAGCGGGATGTCGCGCGCGGCGCACCAGGCGGGGATGCCCTTGAGCTCGAGCTCGTGAACGTCGACCTCGTGGCCGGCGGCGCGGAGCGCGCGGGCGTTCGTCTCGAGGCTGAGGATCTTGACGACGTCGATGCTGGCGAGGCCGCCGCCGACGACGAGCGCGCCCTCCGGCGCCTCGTACACGGGGCCGTCGTAGCTGCTCTCGTGCTTGTGGTTGAACCAGTAAACGAAGTCGTTTTGGTACGCGAAGCCCTTGCCGACGAAGGCGTCGACACCGTCGACGGGGAGGCGCCGGTCGCGCCAGGCGCCGTTGGCGAGCACCAGCGCCGAGAAGCCGAGCTCGCGGAGCGTGCCGAGGTCGACGTCCCTGCCGACGGCCGTCCGCGGGACGAAGCGCACGTTGGCGTGCGAGAGCTTCGCGTCGATCTGCGCGAACTCCTTGGCCCGGAGCTTCTCGTGCCAGCGCGGCAGCCCGTCCTCGATCTTGCCGTAGGGGCGGTCTCCCTGCTCGAAGACCACCGCGAGGGCCCCGCTCTCCGCGACCATGGCCGCGGCCTCCGAGCCCGCAACGGCTCCACCGATGATTCCGACGACGTGCATGAAGGGGCCCTATAGAGGCGGGTGACCCCGGCCGCCAGACGTCGTGTAGGGTCTGCGGATGCTCGTCCTCACGGGTGTGCTCGGCCTCGTCGATTGGGCCGTGGTCGCGCTCTACTTCGGCGCCGTCTTCGGCGTGGCCATTTGGGCGACGCTCAAGGAGCGGCGGGCGCGCGGCGCGGCCGGCGCGGACTCGGCGGACTACTTTCTCGCCGGCCGGAACGTCGGCTGGTTCGTCATCGGCGCGTCGCTCTTCGCCTCGAACATCGGGTCCGAGCATCTCGTCGGGCTCGCGGGCACCGGGGCCGCGCGGGGCTTCGCGGTGGGTCAGTTCGAGATCCTCGCGTCGCTGATCCTGCTCGTGCTCGGGTGGGCCTTCGTGCCCTTCTATTTGCGGAGCGGCGTCTTCACGATGCCGGAGTTCCTCGAGCGCCGGTACGGGCCCGCCGCGCGCTGGTACCTCGCCGTCATCAGCATCGTCGGCTACGTGCTGACGAAGATCAGCGTGACCATCGCGGCGGGCGGCCTCGTCTTCGAGGCGCTGATGGGCATCGACTTCTGGACCGGCGCGCTCGTCGTGGTGCTGGCGACGGGCGCCTACACGGTCTTCGGCGGCCTCCGGGCCGTGCTCTACACGGACCTGCTGCAGATGTTCGTGCTGGTGGGCGGGGCCATCGCCGTGACGGGGCTCGGGCTGGCGGAGCTCGGCGGGCCGGGGGCGCTCCTCGAGGCGGCGGAGCCCGGTGCCCTCTCGCTTTGGAAGCCGCTCTCGGACCCGGACTTTCCCTGGACCGGCATTCTCTTCGGCGCGCCCATCCTGGGCGTTTGGTACTGGTGCACGGACCAGTTCATCGTGCAGCGCGTCCTCAGCGCGGCGAGCGAGGACCATGCCCGTCGCGGCACCATCTTCGGCGCCTACCTGAAGCTGCTCCCGCTCTTCCTCTTCGTGCTTCCCGGCGTGGTCGCGGGGGCGCTTGCGCGTTCCGGGCGCCTCGAGCTCGCGGACCCGGACCAGGCGCTCCCGGTGCTCGTGGGGGCGCTCCTTCCCGTGGGTCTCCGGGGCCTGGTCGTGGCGGGGCTCCTCGCCGCGCTGATGAGCTCGCTCTCGTCGGTCTTCAACTCGTGCTCGACGCTCATCACTCGGGACGTCTTTCTCGTGCTCCGGCCCGACGCGACCGAAGCGCAGCAGGTGCGCGTGGGACGGCTGGCGACGGTGGTCCTGGTCGGCTTCGGGCTCGCGTGGATTCCGATGATGGAGCTCGTCTCGGGACAGCTCTACCAGTACCTCCAGAGCGTCCAGGCCTACATCTCGCCGCCGGTCGCGGCGGTCTTCTTGCTCGGTATCGCGTGGCGTGGGGCGAGCTCCGCGGGCGCGGTGGCGGCGCTCGCGACGGGCTTCGTGCTCGGGGCGCTTCGGCTGGCGGCCGAGCTCTCGAAGGAGGGCCTGAGCGGCGTGGCGCGGAGCTACGCCGAGATCAACTTCCTCCACTTCGCGGTGTTGCTCTTCGCGGTGTCGTCGGTGGTGCTGGTGGTCGTGTCGCGCGTCACGACGGCGCCGGAGGCGGCGCAGATCGAAGGGCTCACGTACGGGAGCGCGCCCGCCGAGCCCACGCCGTGGCGCCGCCTCGACGCGCGGCTGACGTTCGTGGTGCTGCTGCTCGTCGGCGCGACCTGGCTGACCTTCAGCCCCCTCGTCTTCGACTGAGGGGGTCGCCCCGATGGACGGGCGGACACGGAACCGCTCGGGTCGTTGGGGGCGTTGGGATCTTCGGGGCGGCCGTGCCGGGTGCGTGGGGCGCCGAGCCAGTCGTCGCCGGCCACGAAGAGGTGCGTCACGAGCATGCCGAGCGTGAGGTCTGCGAAGTCGATGAGCACGAGCAGGCCGAGGTGCATGGCCGTCATGGCGAACCATGCGGCCCGTCGCCCGCGGCGCGTGAGGAGCAGGAGCGGAAACGCGATCTCGAGGCCGAGCACACCCCAGGTCGCGAGCTTGCGGAGGCTCTCGGGCAGCGCGAGCAGGGCCGCGGCGTGAGGCCGGGCCAGCGGGTTCGTCAGCAGGTGGCCCATGGCGCTTCCGTCGACCCAGCTCGGCGCCGCCAGCTTCGTCAGCCCGGAGTAGCCGTAGCCGACGCCGAGCAGCACCCACAGCACCGTGACCACGTCGCGGGGGAGCGCACGACCCCGGGCTGCGGCCAGCGCCAGCAAAGCGAGCCCGACGTAGGGAAGGCTCGGGTTGCGGATGAGCGGATTCCGGCCGAAGCAGCACGCCAGCACGTAGAGCGCGCCGAGCGCCGCGGCGGCCCGAAGCGTGGGCTTCTCGGCGGCTGCCACGAGGAGCCCGGCGCAGAGCGCGCCGAGGCCCACGAAGGCCGTCGCGAAGAGCGGCCCATCGGCGAGCGCGAAGACGTTCGGGAAGGCCCGGAGCAGCGGGCTCGCGGCGGCCTCGGGCAGCATGCCCTCGGCGGAGAAGAGCTCCTTCGCCCAGGGCAGCAGCGTCGCGAAGTGGAGCGCCAGATAGGCCCCGAGCACGCGGCTCCGCCACGGCGCGCTCAGCACGTGAGGCTCCAGCGCCAGCGCCTGCCCTCGGCGCCCACCTGCACGAAGGCGCCGCGCACCACGGGACCGTGGCCCCTCGGTGCGCCGAGCTCCCGCAGCAGCGTGCCTTCGCAGAGCGCCCAGCGCCCCGCGGTGGCGAAGAGCGGCCCGAGAGCCTCGTCGTCGTGAAGATGCGGACCGCCGGCGACGAGCGCGCCGACCACGTTGCGGCGGTTGTAGGGGCCGCGGAGCCGCGCGTAGTGCGCGCGGTCCAGGGGCACCCGAACGCGGTGGCCGTCCGCGTGCTCGAGCTCCACGGCGAAGGTGGCGCTGAAGGGCTCGCCCTCGCCGAGGGCCGTGAAGACCTTGGGCGCGGGGGCGACGTGGCTCGCCGCGCCGAGGCCGACGAGCGCCGGCACGCCGAGCACGTCGCCGGCCATCTGGAGCGAGCCCAGCACGAGCATCGCGAGGGCCCAGCGGCGCTCCCGGGTCACGGCGCCGCCCCCTTCGTGGAGCCGAGGTCGACGCCCCGAAGCATGGCGCCCACGCGCTGCTCGGCGGCGCTCCCGAAGCCCATGGGCGCGTCCTGCGTGACCGGGTTCCGAAAGGTGCCGAAGAGCAGATCCCAGAGCGGCAGGTCCGCGTAGTTGTAGCCGTGCACGCCCTCGGCGTGGTGGAGCCGGTGCATCTCCGGTCGCTGGAAGAAGAAGCCGAGCCAGCGCGGCGTTCGCACGTTCCAGTGGTAGACGAGCTCGGCGAGGCCCGTGAGGAGCGTCGCGCTCGCCGCCGCCGGCACGCTGAGGCCGAGGAGGCCGTAGAGCACGGCGCTCGAGAGCAGGCCGTTCGCGAGGATCTCGAAGGGGTGCTTGTAGAAGCTCGCCACCACCTCGAGGCGCGTCGGGCTGTGGTGCAGCTGATGGAGCCAGCGCCAGAGCAGGGGCACCTCGTGCCGCGCCCGGTGCCAGAAGTAGTAGACGAAGGTGATGACGACGTAGCCGAGGAGCGCGCCGGCCTCGGTGCCGAGGGAGGCGCCGTCCAGCAGCGCGTGGTCGCGCAGCCAGCCGTCCCAGAGGGGCGCTGCGGCCACGACGACCAGCGCCTGGAAGGCGCTCGCGGCGAAGGCGCGGGGCCACCAGCCGCGGGACCGCGGGAGCGCCACCGCCGGGCGCCGGCGCTCCACGGCCATCATCACGAGCATGGCGCCGAGCACGACGAAGGGGATGGTCATGCGGCCTCCCGCGGCGCCGGGGCGAGGCGCGCCCGCTCCACCAAGCATGAGACCGCGACGCGCGCTTCCTCGGCGCTCACCCGCGGCGAGAGCGCGGCGCCGATGCGCACGTGCACGCGGGCTCGAAAGCGCCGGGGCCGCGTGGTCATGGGGGCCCCGTGCGCGAAGCTGAAGACGCTCCCGAAGAGGCCATGAAGGCCGATGGGGATCACGGGCACGGGCGCGCCCGCGGCGGCCCGCCGCCGCAGCACGCGCTCCATCCCCGGGCGGAAGACATCGAGCGAGCCGTCGCGCGTGCACTTGCCCTCCGGGAAGAGGATCACCAGCTCACCGCCCGCGAGAGCCTCGTCGATGCGCGCGAAGGCCGCGGCCTTCACCTCGGCGTTCTCCTTCGCCGGCGCGATGGGGATCACGCGCGCCAGGCGGAAGAGCCAGCCGAGGCCCGGCATGCCGAGCATGGCGTGGCTCATCACGAAGCGCGGGTTCCGCCGGAGGCGGCAGGCCACGATGAAGGCGTCCGCGTAGGAGAGGTGATTGGCGACGAGGAGCGCGGGCCCCGTCCGGGGCACGTGCTCGAGGCCGCGAACGTCGAGGCGGTAGGCCAGGCTGGCCACGAGGCGGGTCAGGTGGCGGAGGAGCGTGCGGCCGAGGTCACCGAGGCGGCTCGGCGGGCGAAGCGGTCGAAGGGACATGGAAGGGGTGCATCGCAAGACCCTTGCCGGACGATTTGATGTGCAATTTCAGGGCGTCTGCTCGGGAAGCCGATCAACTGATGTGCAACGTGTATGCATTCGATGTACACAGCGTGCATGGACGCGGGGCAGCGACGCCTCCTCGAGACGGTCAGCCAGGCCACCTTCGCCAACCCCTTCGGCGAGGAGCGCGGGGCCCTCGACGCGGTGATCGCGGAGACCTCCCCGGACGACCCGGAGGTCCTCGACCGCGCCGCGGCCCGCATGGCGACGCTCCGCGAGGCGCTCGGGTCCATGGAGCGCTACGGCCCCGAGGACGCCGCGCGCGTCGGGCACCTCCTCCTCTTCGACGCCTTTCACCGCTTCGCGCACTGCTTCGACGCGCTCGTCGCCGCCCAGGAGGGCGCGCACGAGCCGCTCGACTTCCCGGAGCATGCGCTCCTCGGCGCGTTCCTCGTCGAGGGCGGGTGGCCCGAGGCGCGCGTCGGCCGGGTGCTCGAGCTCTTCTACCAGCTCCGCCGGGGCTTCCTTCTTCTGCGCGACGCCCTCGTCGGCGAGAGCCCACCCATGCGGCGCCTCCGCGCCTCGCTCTGGAATCAGCTCTTCACCCGCGACGTCCGCCGCTACGAGGAGCATCTCTGGAACCGCATGGAGGACTTCTCCGTGCTCCTCCTCGGAGAGACCGGGACCGGCAAGGGCGCGGCGGCAGCGGCGCTCGGCCGGAGCGGCTTCCTGGGCTGGGACGCCGCGGCGGGGCGCTTCGAGGCGAGCTTCGAGGGTCGCTTCGTGCCGCTGAACCTGGCCGAAGTGCCAGGCACGCTCCTCGAGAGCGCGCTCTTCGGTCACGAGAAGGGCGCGTTCACCGGCGCCATCCGGCGTCACCCCGGGGCGCTCTCCCGCTGCCCGGAGCACGGCGCGCTCTTCCTCGACGAGATCGGCGAGGTGCCCCCGGCGGTGCAGGTGAAGCTCCTCCGCGTGCTGCAGGAGCGGAGCTTCACGCCCCTCGGCGCCGCCCAGGCCGAGCGCTTTCCGGGCCGCGTCATCGCCGCGACGCATCGCTCGCTCGCGGACCTGCGCGGGGAGGGCGGCTTTCGGGACGACTTCTACTACCGCCTCTGCTCCACGGTGGTGGAGCTTCCGACGCTCCGGGAGAGGCTACGGTCCGACGCGGGGGAGCTCGACGTCCTGCTGGCCACGCTCACGGAGCGCATCGCCGGGAGCGACGCGCTCGCGCCCGTCGTCCGCGACGCCATCGCCCGCGACCTGCCGGCCGACTACGCCTGGCCCGGCAACGTACGGGAGCTCGAGCAGACCGTGCGCCGCGTGCTGGTCACGGGCCGCTGCGCGGCGCCGGCGCTCGCGCGGGCGCCGGTCGATCCCTTCGAGAGCGAGCGCAGCGCCCGGGAGCTCCTCGACGCCTACTGCGCGGCGCTCCATGCCCGCTACGGGACCTACGAAGCGGTCGCGCGCATCACGCAGCTGGACCGGCGCACGGTGAAAAAGCACGTGCTCGCGTACGGCGAGGGCTGACGCGGCGCGAAGGACGCGCTGCGCGAGGGGACGTGCGGCGACGGAGGACGCGCGGCGTTTGCGGAGTCAGGGCGCCACGACGAGCGTCTGGAGTGACGCCGCGGGCGTCTCGAGCGCGAAGCGCTCCCCGGCGACCTCCACCACGCCGGAGACGTCGGCCTCGGCCTCGCTGAAGACATGCACGGCGACGCTGCCATCCGGGTTGCGGATGGCCGTCGCGTGCACGCCCTCGGGCCCGCTCACCTCCGTCTCGAGCACCACGCCACCCGGCCGGCTGTGCCGCGAGAGCTGCGCCAGGATGTAGTAGGTCGGTGAGTAGTAGACGGTGTCCGTCGGCCCATCGACCATGACCGGCGCGAGGCAGAAGTTCGAGACGTGGTTGGGGCCGCCGCGCTTGTCGAGGACGACGTTCCAGTCGACCCAGCCGGCGATCCAGTGCGCCATGCCGACCACGATGTCGCGCGCGTAGCGGAAGGCGGGGCTGTATTTCGGATGGTCCGCGCGCTGCTCCGGCGGCGCCCAATCCCAACCCCAATCCGTGGCCTCCTTCTGCCAGTACCAGGCGTCGTTCTGCCACCACACGTAGAGCTCCTCGCACCCGCAGGGCGGCTCCAGGCAGACCCCGTCGCAGGACGAGTCCGCCGACATGCTGTCGATGGTCCCCTCGGTCTGGAAGATCGGCTTGTCGGGATGCCGCGCGTGCTCGGCCTCGAGCACGTCCTCGTAGACCTTGAAGGTGCTGTTGTACCAGTGCACCGCCGTGCCGAAGGTGTGCTGGCCCGCCTCCGCGTCGCCGTGGACCACCTCCGTGTACTCGGGCATCTCGGCCCGGTTCTGGTCGAAGATCAGCACGCGCGTGTCGAGGCCGGCCTCGCGGAGCGTAGGCCCGAGCACGCGCAGGAAGTCGCGCTGCTCTTCCGGGGACATGTGCATGCTTTCCCAGTTGCCGGCGTTGCCCTGGGGCTCGTTGATGGGCGTGATCGCCCAGACGTCGATGCCCTCGGCGGCGTAGGCTTCGAGGTACTTCACGAAGTAGCGCGCGAAGGTGTCGTAGTGCTCCTCGAGCAGACGTCCGCCGGTCCGGTTTTCGGGGTCGTAGAGCTTGCCATTGTCCTTCATCCACGGCGGCGGCGACCAGGGCGAGCTGATCATCGCGAAGTCGGCGCCGGGCATGCGCTGCGCGTCCTGGATGAGCTGGAGCAGGCCGTTGTCCCGGTCGGGCTGAATCGTGAAGCTCTCGAGGCTCGGGTCCGGCTCGGGGACATAGACGTAGCTCTCCTCGGAGAAGTCGGAGCTCGCGATGTGCGTGCGCGAGAGCGCGAAGGCGGCGCCCTCGCTTCCGAAGGTCCGCGCGAGGACCTCGCGGCGCTTCTCCGGCGAGATCTGCGCGAGAGCCGCCGCGGAGCTCTGAGTGAGCGAGCTGCCGATGCCGTAGAAGCGCTGCCGCTCCCGGTCCGCGTGGACGCGAACGACGAGCGGCGCCTCCGCGTCGCCGGCCCGCTCGGCCGACCGCTCGCGCATGGCGTCGCCGGCCCGGGAGGTGGAGACGATCCGCGCGCTCATTGGTGCCTCGTCATCGGCGGTCACGGGCGCAGACGACGCGCCACCGCATGCAGCAAGGGTCACGGCGAAGGCGAGGGAAGGCGTGCGCATCCGCCGAGACTCGCACGTTCCAGGCGACGTTCCGAAGCGCATTGGGTTCGGAGCCGCGGCCCACGCCCTTGGCCGTGCCGTTGCCCCTGCCCGTGGGCCCCGTCCGGCTGCGTCCGAGCCACCAGGGCATGGGCAGGGGTTCCTCGGCGTCTTTGGGATCACCGGTGGCGCGCCGTGACGATCAGCCGTTCGCTCTCGTCGTCGAAGGCGTGCTGGTCGAAGCCGCCGTGGAGAACGACGAGCTCGAGGCCGGCGCGTTCGAGCACGCTCGCGACCTGCGTCGCGAGGAGGTAGCGCTGCGGTAGCGTCGTCCGGATCTCGGCGCCGCCCTCCTCGGGAACGTAGCGGTAATGCGCGTCGATGCGCTGGCTGGCGCGGGTCCAGTCGCTCTGCTCGAAGACGTCGTAGCCCTGGCCGTCCGCGACCACGCGCCGCAGGAAGCCCTCTTCGTCGGGTCCATCGGGGCCCTCGTCCGCGTGAAAGGCATCCGCGGCGTAGCCGTCGAAGGTCAGGAGGCCGCTCGGGGCGAGGTGCGCCGCCGCACGCGCGAGCATGGCGACCAGCTCGTGCTCGCTCAGCATGCAGTAGGCCGTACCGAAGGGCGCGATCACGCGGTCGAAGGTCTCGCCGAGGTCGAGGGTGCGAATGTCCGCGCGGACGTAGCGCACGGCGTCGCCGGCGTCCCGAGCCCGCGCGAGAAGCCCTTCGTGGAGGTCGACGCCCACGACCGTGAGGCCGTCGTCGGCGAGCGCGCGGCTCACGCGGCCGTCGCCGCAGCCGAGCTCGAGCACCCGCGTGGCGCCGGCGCAGACGCGTCGATAGAAGTCGACGTCACCGGGCACGCCGGAGTGAAGCGCTGCGTGCAGCGCCGCCGGGTAGGGCGTCGCCATCAGAGGAAGCGGTGCGAGCCGCGCACGCCCCCGCTCGTCCCGCCACGCATCCGGTACTCCGGGTCCAGCAGCGGATCGATGCGCTCCATGACGCGGTCGACGTAGCCCTGGAAGCGCGCGCGGTGCTTGGCTTCGTCGCGCGCGTCGAAGGGCACGAAGGGCTCGGGCACGTGGAACTCGGCCATGTCCTCGTAGCGCATCGGCGCCCCGATGCGGTACGTGACCTCGCCGCGCTTCGCGAAGGGGTTCGAGCCCGGGTAGATGCGGTCGCTGCCGTTGCAGCCGACGGGCACCACGGTCTTCCGATAGCGGAGCGCGACCTGTGCGAGGCCGATGCGCCCGCGGCTGAGGCGCTTGGAGCGCGTGCCCTCGGGAAAGATGATCACGTCGAGGCCGACCCGAAAGGCCTCTTCGTGGAGCTCGACGAAGCGGCGCATCATGCGCCCGAAGGTGCCGTTGACGGCTTCGGCGTAGGTCTCCGCGAGCGGGTCGAAGGGACGCCCGAGCATGTCCCGGGGCACGGTGAGCAGGGCCGGCGGCACCTGCGTTCGAAGCTCGGCGTCGACGGCGGCCGCGTCGCCCTGCCCCGCCGCGACCGCGTCCACGGCCTTGCGCAGCGCGGCGTACTCCGCGTCCTCGGGACGGCGGCCGAGCACCGCCAGCAGGTCGCGCGTGATGATGTAGCCCCGCGACACCGCCGGCAGGTTGTTCGTCTTCTCCATGAAGGTCGCGACGCCGGGGTTCTCGAAGTACTTGCCCTTCACCCACGTCGCCGTGAAGCGGTGCATCCGCGTGTAGAGGGAGAGCTGGAAGGGAAAGTAGTTGTACCTATCCGTGTGGTTCATCGCGTAGATGACCGGCTCCTCCGGGAGGTTCTCCCTCCCCTCGATGACGGTCTTCACGCCCGCCAGCCGGTAGTTCGGGACGAGGATGCCCCGCGCCACGACCATCTGCGTCCGCGGACGCGCCGTGAGCCGGATCCGGTCGAGGCGAGCGATGTCCAGCACGAGCGCCTCCCTTAGCATCCGTCATCGAGCCCCGTGGGATGGGCAGCCCCAGGGCGCCCCTCCGAGCGACAGCGCGCCGAGCCTGGCGAGGCCGGTCGACCCGCCCTCCGCTCCGTGGCGAGGGCCGCGCCCGCGTGGTAGGCCCCGCCGGGTCGACGGTCCACGTAAGGCGACTTAGGGTGCCAGCCTGGATCGAGGTCGCGCTTCGAACGCTCCGGCGTCCAAGCACGACGGGGACCCCGCTCCACGGAACGGCGCGCGGGCCTCCCGACCGAGACACTCACGAAAGGACTGATTTTTTGGCGCAACGACGAGGCGGTGGCCGTCGTCGCGGCGGAGGCCGCAGGCGGCGCAATTTCGACCAGGAATCCGACGATTCCAGGGACGATCACATCAAGGTCAAGGGAGCCATCACGAACGTCTACGCAGGTGGGCAGTTCGAGGTGGAGACCGATGCCGGCACCAGCGTGCGCGCGCAGCTCTGCGGTCGCATGCGGAAGTTCCGCATCCGCGTCATCCTCGGCGACCGGGTCACGGTGGCGCTTTCGCCCTACGACCTCAGCCACGGGATGATCGTCTTCCGCGAGAAGTGATCCCCGTTCCCGCGTGACCCTGCGGCCCGATCTCGCTCCCGCGAGACGGGCCGCTCGGCGTTCCGTCGGCCTCAGGCGCGGGCCTGCGGGCGACGCCCCAGGCGGCGGGCTTTCCGCTCCCAGCCGGGCCCGAGGGCCTCGGCGAGCTGGGCCAGGCTTCGGAGATCGTGCACGGCGCGGAGCTCGTCCGCGTAGGGCAGCATGGCCTTCACGCCGCCGGCGAGCGGCTCGAAGCCGTCGTAGCGGAGCAGCGGGTTCAGCCACACGAGGCGCCGGCAGCTCTTCTGAAGCCGCTCCATCTCGACCTCCAGCTCGCCCACGTCGTCGCGGTCGAGGCCATCGGTGATGAGCAGCACCACGGCGCCCTGACCGAGGACGCGCCGGGACCACTGGCGGTTGAAGGTATGGAGCGCCGTCGCGATGCGCGTCCCGCCGGCCCAGTCCTGCACGTCGTGGCCGCAGGCCGCGAGCGCCTCGTCGATGTCCCGGTGCTGCAGGCTTCGGGTCACGTTCGTGAAGCGCGTGCCGAAGAGAAAGCTGTGCACGCGGTCCCGCTCGCCGGTGAGCGCGTGCATGAAGTGGAGCAGCATGCGCGAGTAGCGCCCCATGCTCCCGCTGATGTCGCAGAGCACGACGAGGGGCGGGGGGCGCGTGCGGCGCTCGCGGAAGGCGAGCGGGATGTCGTCGCCGCCGTGGCGCAGGGCTTCCCGGAGCGTGCGACGCGGGTCGATGCGGGCGCCCCGGGCCGCGCTCCGGTAGCGCCGCGTCGGGAGCGCCACCTGCGCGAGCTCCATGCGGGCGATGACGCGCTTGGCCTCCTCGAGCTCCGCGGCGCTCATCTGCTCGAAGTCCTTCGTCTGGAGCTTCTCCGTCTTCGAGGCGGTGAGCGCCATGTCCACCTGGAGCTCGTCCCGGGGCTTCTGCGCCTCCTCTTCGTCCGTGGGAGGTCGCTTGAAGGCTTCGAGCACGCGGCGCCGCGCCTGGGGCTTTCGCTTCGGCGCCTTCGAGCGCGGCAGCAGGATCGCCAGCGCCTGGTTCATCGCGAAGGGGTCCTTCCAGAACCCCCGGAAGGCCTCGTCGAAGATCTCGTGCTCGTCGCGTTTCCGTACGAAGACCGCGTGCAGCGCCCAGTAGAACTGCTCCTTGTGGCGCACGTCGACGGCCTCGGCGGCGCGGACCGCGTCGCGCACGGCGCCCGGACCGACGGGCATGCCGGCGCGACGCAGGACCCGGCCGAAGTGCGCGACGTTGGCGGCGAGGCGCCCGTCCGTACCCGCCAGCGCGTTCTCCCTGCCGCCGGTGGTGGTGCCCGGCGCGCGGCCGCGGAAGATGCGCTCGCTCATGCGCCGAGGCTCGTTCCCCCGGGGCTCATCCAGCGGCCGCCGCGTCGAGCATGGCCTTGGCCTCGGCCTCGCTGATGGCCTTGATGTCGTCCTGGTACTTCAGCACCACGCCGAGGGTGCTGGTGAACGAGGTGGGATCGAGCTCGACCCGGTCGAGGGCCATGAGCGCCTCGGTCCAGTCGATGGTCTCGGCGATGCCCGGCACCTTGAAGAGGTCCCGCGCCCGGAGCTGCTGGATGAGGTCGACCACCTGCTGGCTCAGGCCTGCCGCCGCGTCCGGGACCTTCACGCGCAGGATCTCGAGCTCCCGCTCGGCCGTCGGGTAGTCGACCCAGTGGTAGAAGCAGCGGCGCTTGAGCGCGTCGTGCACCTCGCGCGTACGGTTCGACGTGATGATCACGATGGGCGGCTCCTTCGCCCGGTAGACCCCCAGCTCCGGCACGGTGACCTGGAAGTCGCTGAGGAGCTCGAGGAGAAATGCCTCGAAGGGCTCGTCCGTGCGGTCGAGCTCGTCGATGAGCAGCACCGGGGCGCCCTCCTCGGGCGTTTCGAGGGCCTCGAGGAGCGGCCGCTTGACGAGGTAGGTCTCGCTGAAGATGTCCGCCTCGAGGGCCTTCTTGTCCCGCGTACCCGAGGCCTCGAGGAGCCGGAGCGCGAGCATCTGTCGCGCGTAGCTCCACTCGTAGACCGCCGTCGAGAGATCGAGGCCCTCGTAGCACTGCAGGCGGATGAGCTTCCGGCCCAGCGTGGCCGCCAGGACCTTCGCGATCTCCGTCTTGCCGACACCGGCGTCGCCTTCGAGGAAGAGCGGTCGCCCGAGCTTGAGCGCCAGGAACACGCTCGTGGCAAGCGACGTATCGCACACGTACTTTCCGCCGCGGAGAAGCGCGACCGTAGCCTCGACGCTGGCCGGTAGCCCCGGCCGGCTCGGCCCGCCGTCTCTCGCCCCGTCACCCGTCATGCTCGCTCCTCGTCCCGGCCGCCGCGCACCCTCGCGGCACCCCAGGCTCATATGGCCGTGAGGCCGCGTCGGCCAGCGCCCACTCGATCGCGTGGCTCCGCGGCGCCGGCGGGGCGCCGCGCGGGTCAGGGGCGCTCCCCTCCTCCGGCCTGGCCGACGCCACGGAGGAAAAGGTCCGCCACGAGGTCCGCGTAAGCCTCGGGGTCGAGGGGCCCGTCGGGGTCGAACCAGGTGTAGGTGAAGTTGATCATGCCGAGCAGCGCCATGGTCGTGGCAGCGCGCGGCGCCTCCGGCGCGAGAGCGCCGACCAGGCCTCCGAAGAGAGAGACCACCTCACGCTGTGCGGCGACGATCTGGGCCTGCGGCCCCTCGGGGAGCACGCCGAGATCGCTCAGAAGCACGATGTGCTTGGCGCCACTCCGGGCGTAGATGCGCATCATCGCGCGCAAGAGCGCCCGGAGCTGGGCCTCGGGTGACGCGCCGGCCCCCAGCGCCACGGTACCGGCCTCTCGGAGCCGCGCGACGTGCGCCACGAGCATGTCCTCGAGGAGCGACTCCTTGCTCGGATAATAGTGGTAGATCCACGCCTTCGAGGCGCCGCAGGCGTCGGCGATGGCGCCCATGCTCGTGCGCGCGAAGCCGCGCTCGGCGAAGAGCGCCGCGGCGGTGTCCAGGAGAGCCTGGCGCTTCTCGTCGTAGTCAGCGGCACGCGGGCGCGGCATGGAGGCCACCATACCGGACCCGCGGCGTCCGCTTCAGGTGCCGGGCGGGTCTGGACGCTCGATTCGCGTCGGCGCGGTCGCGGGACGGCTGCTGGCGCTAGATCTCGAGGCGCCCCGCCCGACGGGCGCTCGCGTTCGGCCCCGGCGGAGGCGGGACGCTCGCCGGGCCGAGGGCGCGGCGGAGCGCTCCATCGACGTCGGCGCGCCGGAGTGGCCGTCGGAGCACGGCCCGGGCGCCCGCGTTGATCATGTCGACCATCGCCCGCCCGTTGGCGCGGTGGAGGAGCACCAGCACGGGAGTCGTCCGTGTGACACCGCCGAGCTTCAGCTCCCGGACCAGCGCTTGAACTTCGTCGGTCCGCCGGGAAGCGTCGGCGACGACGAGACGGGGTCGTGGGGGGGCGTCGACGAGCTGGAGGACGTGTGCCGAGTCTTTCGCGAGGCGCACGGGGCCGAGCGCTTCGAGCGACGCGCGGAGTCCGCGCATCGTGGCCTCCGAAGCGCCCAGCACGACTACGGGCCGCCGGTTGTCCTCGTGAGCGTCGAACCTCGTCATCCCGTGGAACCCCCTACAAGAACGCTCGGTGCGTTCTGTCTTCCTAGAGGTCGCGTCGAGGCGATTTCGGGTCAGAAAAAATGCGCGCGGACGCGTTTTTTTTCGCGCTCGGAGGGCGGCGAGCAGTCCCCACCCGCGCGTCTCCGGGCCGGGACAATGAAATTTTAGCAGCAAATCCAAAGCTAATTAAGGG
>CALCTH010000015.1 GCA_937893795.1 uncultured Myxococcales bacterium
GCGGCGCTGCCGGTCAGCGACGCGACGCGTGCGAGCCTCGCCGAAGAGGCCGTCGCGCGCGGCTTCCGCGTCGAAGCGCGGCCGGAGGGCCTCGTGTTGCTCGGGCCGCTTCGTCCCCGGGCGCCGCTCCTGGCCGAGCTCCTCACGAGCTTCCCGCACGGCCCGGTGCTCCTCCGCGGGACCGCGAGCGCCCGGAACGCGCTCCGCCGCGCGCTTGCGTCCCTCGGCGCGCGGGTCGAGGTCGCCGGAAACGGGCCCCTCGAGGTGCTGCTCCCCGCCTACGGCGGTCCGTAGGGGAAGGCCTCGCGCAGCGACCATCGTTGCGAGGGTGGCGATCGAGGGTGAGGCTGGAGGTCCGGCATCTCTCCCGGCGTCGGCGCTCTCATGGCCATCCTCGTCATCTTCGCGCTGCTCGGCCTCCCGGCCGTGGCTCTCCTGCTCACGCATTGCGGGCGTGCCCGCGAGGGTCGCTGGGGGCTCCGCGAGCTGACGCCCACGCGAAGCGGCGATGCGCCCTACCGCGATGGCCTCCTTCGTGACCGCGTACCTCTCGGCGCCCCGCCGAGCGCGCGCCTCAGCGGCGCCTTTCTCCTGCTCTGGGGACCCTTCAAGGGCGTCGTGCTCGCGCCGGCCGGTGTGTTCTATGGCTCCGCGCTCGTCTCGGACGGGCACGCGCTGACCGGTCTGCTGGTCACGCTCGTCGGCTTCAGCGGCCTCTGCCTCGGGTGGTGCCTCATGTCCGCCGGGCCGAAGATCCTCCGGCGCGAGGACCTCCCCTGGCTTCAGCAGCTCGCCACCTGGAGCGTCGTGCATCACGGCGCGGTCATCGTGGCCTTCGCCGCCGACGCAGCTGCCGAGCCGCGGGGCGCCGTCTTCGCCTTCGCGCTCGGATTCGCGCTCCTCGGGCTCGCCGGAACCGGGCTCTTCGTGCGCGCGCTCGGCGTGGCCGCGCATCGCGACACGCTGATTCACCTGCGCGACCAGGCATGAGCCGCGCTCAGGTCAGGTAGATCACCGTCACGCAGGCCACGAGCCAGAGCACCCCGTTCCCCAGGAAGAAGACGTCACGGAGCATGTGGTCCGTGGGGCTCTCGGCCTCCTCGGGGTTCTGCACGAAGCCGAGGAAGCGCAGAATGCCGAACTCCACGAAGACGATGGTCACGGGGAGGTACTCGGTACCGAAGGTCGCCCGCGTGTGCGGGTCGAGCGTGTACACGACGTAGGTGAAGGTCGTCGCCAGCGCGAAGAGATGCAGCAGCACGGAGAGCGTGCGCTGGTCGTAGGCCTCGAGCACGACCCGCGAGCTGGTCCCGAGCGCGATCTCGTGCATGCGCTTGCCGAAGCCGAGAAAGCCCGAGACGAGCAACGTGACCACCAGCAGGTAGTTCGAGGGCGCGACGCCGATGGCGAAGGCGCCCGTGAGCACCCGGAGCTCGAAGCCGAGGGCGATGCTCAGAACGTCCAGGTAGGGGACGTGCTTCAAGCGGAGCGTGTAGGCAACGTTCAGGGCCAGATAGGCCGCGAGGCAGGCCGCCACGGACGGGCCGAGGAGCGCACCGCCGGCCAGCGCGAGCAGCGCGAGCGTCGCGCAGGCGGTCTTGGCCGCGCCCAGGCTGAGGGCGCCGCTCGCGATGGGCCGGTGACGCTTCTTCGGGTGCAGGCGGTCGGCCTCGACGTCGGAGAGGTCGTTGAGCAGGTAGATGGCGCTCGCCGCGGCGCTGAAGGCGGCGAAGGCCCCGATCGACCTCAGCACCATCGCGGGGTCGCCGAGCCCCTTCGCGAACACGAGGGGCGCGATCACGAAGACCTGCTTCACCCACTGCCGCGGGCGCATCGCCTTCAGGAGGACCGGAAGCACCGCGCATGCTCTTGCCATGAGGCGCGAGCTGGGGCGAGCGAAGGTCGAGGGCGCCACGCGGGTGAGCCCCGGGCGCGTTCGGTGCTACCTCCCGGTAGTCCTCTCCACGGAATTCTTGGAACCGGCGGCGCCCTTCGGGCGTCTCGCCTGAGACCGGTGATGGTGCGCGTCTCCTCTTCTCTCCTCCTCGCGGGTGTGCTCGCCCTGCCCGGTGCCGGGTTCTCCGCCGCCGCGCAGGCCCCCACGAACCCCTACGATACGCTGCAGCGCGACCTCGCGCGCGAAGCGTCCCGCACGCGCGGCACGCGCGGTGACCTGGCGCTCTACGAGCTCTGGGCGAACGTGGACGACGCAAGCCCCGAGGCGACGCGCGCGGGCCTCGAGGCCGTCATGACGGCGCGGCAAGCCCCGCTCGCCCGGCGGGACTACGCGGCAACGCTCCGTGCACGGCAAGCCGTGCGGGAGGGCGACCTGGCCGGAGCGCGCGAACGCACCCGGGAGCTCGGCTTCGTCGGGGAGTGGCAGATCGCCGGCCCCTTCGACGACGAAGGCAAGCGCGGCTTCGCCCGCGCCTTTCGCCCCGAGACCGTGGCCGCCACGGACGCCCTGCCCCTCGACGACCGCTACGTCGGCAAGGAGCGCGAGGTGGGATGGCGCCCGGCCGCCGACCTCGGCCCGCTCGGCTACGTGGACCTGGGCGCCATGCTCCGCCCCCGCACGGCCGTCTGCGCCTACGCCGCGACGACCGTCGAGAGCCAGCGCGCCGCACCGCTGACGCTGCATCTCGGCGCCGGAGGGGCTCTGCGGGCGTGTTGGAACGGCGAGGCCGTGCGCGAGGACGACGCCTACCGCCAGCCGGACCCGGACCGCAGCGCCGTGACGGTCATGGCGCAGGCGGGGCCGAACCGGCTGCTCGTGAAGGTATGTGCGCCTCCGGAGGGCGGCTTCGGGTTCTTCCTGCGCCTCCGGGACCCGCGCGGCCGGCCCGCGGCGGCGAGCGTCGACGCGAGCGCGCTCCCCGCCGCCCGGGCCGAAGGCC
>CALCTH010000016.1 GCA_937893795.1 uncultured Myxococcales bacterium
CGCTCGCGGCGGCGGCGTAGAGCGCGGCCACCACGCCCAGCGGCTCGGCCGCCTCGCCGAGGGACGCCCGGTCGAGGGGCTCCGGCCCCGGGGTGAGCGCGGCCTCCGTGAGCGCGTCCTCCGACGTCGCATGCCGCCCCGCGGCCTGCTCCTCGAGCGCCGTCGTGCGGCTCACCACCGCCACGTCCGACACGCTCACGCAGCCGGCGAGCAGCAGGAAGGCCCCGGTGACGCGACGGCTCGTCATGGCGTCGGCTCCGGGCTCGCGTCCGCGCCGGCCTCCGCCGTCGTACCCTGCGCCGCGGCGAGCATGGCCTGCAGCTCCTCGACCAGCGGCCGCAGCTCCGGCTCGAGGAGCGGCGTCAGCGGAATCCCCAGGATGTCGTCCACGCGCACCACGCGCGCGACGCCCCCGAGGCGCACCCGGACGTCGAGGAGCCCCTCGCGGGCGCGCAGCCGAGCCGACTCCGGGTAGCCCACGCGGAGGGCGAGGCGGAGCGAGTTCATGTCGGGATCCTCTTCGTAGGGGTCGAGGGCGTCGAGGAGCTGGCGGAGATGCGTCTTGCCGACCCGGAGCACCTGCACCGTCCCATCGAGCGCATACTCGCTGGGGACCAGCGTGAGCGCGAGGTTCGCGTCGAGCACGTCTTCGCCCCCGTCGGGGCGCAGGCCCGTCACGTTGCCGCGGAAGGTGAGGCGGCCCCGGCCAGGGGTCAGGTCGGCGTTCACGCGGCCGTCGAGGATGCCTCCGCGCCAGCTCACCTGCATCCGGTCGAGGCCCACGGCGAGCCCGTCGACGCGGAGGTTGCCGGCGAGCGGCCCGAGCATCTCGTCGCCCACGCGCAGCGCCTCGAGGCGCACGAAGTCCTGCGCCGCGAGGAAGGGCTGTACGTCGGGAAAGCGCGTGCGCGCGAGCACGTTTCCGCCGCTGGCGGCGTCGATGGCGATCCGGCCGCCGCGCTGGATCGTCACGTCCTCGCGGATGGGCACGATGCCCGTGAGCCCGCGGACCTCGAGGTCGCCGGCTCGAACGTCCACGTCTTCCGGCTCGAGGCTCGCTTCCGTGCGGAAGGTGACCAGGTCGCCGGACTGGAGCTGAAAGGGAAGCCCGAGCGTGCCCGAGGCGGAGTCGGCGTAGCCGAGCGGCACCAGGACCGCGAGGCCCTGTTGAAGATCGCCGGTGAGCGTGAGCGCCTCGCGTCCCGGGACGCGGTCGCGCACCGGACCGCGCGCGTCGTCCTCCGGCGGCACGAGCTGCTCATAGGTCCCCGTCGCCGTCAGCCGGGTCTCGCCGCCCTGGTTCACGAGCTCGAAGCGATCGAGAACGAGCGCTTCGAGGCTCGTGCGCACCTCGGCGTCGGCGACCACGTCCCGGAGCGGGTAGCCCGGCGCGGCGCTCTGCGTCCCCTCGGCGACCCGCAGCGTCGACGCGATGCGCGCGTCGCTCACGCCCGTGCCCCGCACCGTGAGCTCCTGCTCCACGTCACGGAGCGCGACCGTGAGGGGACCGTCCCGGGCGGCGAGGCGTCCGCTCCGCAGCCGCGCCTCGCCGTCGAGGTCCCCCGTCGTGGCGCGCAGCGTGCCCTCGATCGCGAGGCCGTCCGCGTCGACCTCGAGGCCATCCTGGGCCGCCTCGAGCCCGTCGAGCGTGAGGGAGAGCGTCCCTTCGCCCCGGGCCGTCGCCAGCGGATCGGGCTTCAGCGCGGGCGGCACGCGGCGGTTCGCGAGCACCCCGGAGAAGGTGCCCTCGGTCGCCACGCGGAAGGAGTCGAGGTCGAGCGCCGTGCCCTCGGGCAGGAGCCCGCTGAGCGGCCCGGCGAAGAGGCCCCGGAGACGGCTGCCCTCGCCCTCGATGCGATGACGCAGCACGCGGCCCTCGCTCGAGACCACCGCGTGCAGGTCGAGGGTCGGGCCCGCCTCGCCGCGCAGCCCGACGCGGAGATCGGCCGCCAGGGCGCGGAGGTTCACGGTCCCCTTCACGGTGGCGTTCCGGGGCGCCTCGAAGGTGGCGCCGGCCGCCCGCAGGTCGGCCGTGGTCAGGTCGGCGTCGAGGGCGAGGCGTCCGGCGCCGTTCTTCGTCACCGAGATCGCCAGCGCGGGGAGACGCGCCCCGTCCTCGCCCTGGCTCACGCGGCCGAGGGCCCCGCGCATCCGAAGCTCGGCCGCGCCGGGTGCCTCGGGATCGAGCGCGAGCGGCGCGCGGCCCTCGAGGGCGAGGCGCGAGCCCGTGAGCCGCAGGTCGTCCAGGCCGAGGGCTGCAAAGGGCAGCTCGCCGGCGAAGACCTCCGTGTCGATGTCGAGGTCCACGCGCGGCGCGAGCGCGCGGCCGCTCAGCCGCGAGCCCGCGAGGCGCCCCTCGAGGGTTCCGGCGCGATGCGTCGCGTCGGCGGCGCCTCCGAGGTCGAAGAGCCCGGCGCCGTCGAGGTCCAGCGCGCGCATCTCGAGGTCGAGCGCCGCGTCCGTCAGGCTGAGCGTGTCCCGCGGGCCGAGGTCCACGGCGAAGCGCCGCGCTGGGAGCGAGAGCGTGCCCGTGAGCGGCGTCCCGTCGAGGAGCGCCTGCACGAGGAGCGGGCTGCCCGCGCCTCCCTCCGCGCGAAGCGAGGCGTCCGCGGCGTCGAGGCGCGTGCCGGCGCCGTCGTCGAGGTCCAGCCGCGCCAGCGTGAGCGCGAGCGTGTCGCCCTCCTCCGGGGCGCCGCGGGGACCCGGCGCGAAGTGCAGCCCGGCGCCTCGGTAGACGCGCTTCGCCTGCTCGAGCGCCACGTCCATGGCGGCGGGGACGTCGGCGTCCTCCGGCGGGGCGTAGCGAAGCGCCGCGACCTCCGCCTCCGCGTCGAGGGCCAGCGTCCGGAGGGCCTCGCCCTCGCCCTCGACCCGGCTCTCGAGGCGCGCGTCGGCGCCTGTGAGCACGAGCTCCTCGGGGCTCCCGAGCAGGTCGCCCGGGAGCCGGAGATGCGCCGCCTGGAGCGAGGCGCTGCCGGGAAAGGTGAAGCGCTCCGGGCCGAGCGAGCCGTCTTCGACGCGGAGCGCGACCTGGAGCTCCCGCGCCTCGAGGTCGCCCAGCGGGACCGGGAGCGCGGCCGCACCCGGCAGATCGATGGCGAGGGCGCCCGTGAGCGCGTCGAGCGTGTCGTCCCGGGCGTCGTGAATCGTGGCGCTGGCGTCGAGGGCGGCGACCTCGCCGAGCAGGCGGAGCGCGTCGACGCGGAGCCGGGTGGTCTCCGCGTCGGGGTCGAAGGTCGCGGCCACGGCGCCGCTCAAGAGCGGGCCGGCGGGCACCTCGACGCCTGGCGGGAGCCCACTTCCCTCGGAGGCTCGCGTGTCCAGCGTGAGCGCGAGCGTACCGTCCTCGAGGCGGGCGTCGATGGCGGGCGTGAAGACGAGGCGCAGCGGGTCATCCTCGGCCGTCTCGCTCACGAAGGTGGCGGGCCCGTCCCCGAGGGTGAGCCGGGCCTGGGCCTCCCCGAGGGCGTCGAAGCGACCGGCGAGGCGAAGCCCCTCGAGGGCGAGACGCTCGACGACCTGGCCTCCCTCGACCTCGACGAGCTCCACCGTCACGTCGGTGAGCGTGGCGTCCTCGGCGAGCACCCCCAGGGCGTCGAGGTTCCGCAGCGTCGCTGAGAGTGGCGTCGGCGGCGTCGCGTCGTCGGGGTCCGAGGGGAAGAGCGCGTCGAGCGCGTCCCCACCCTCGTCGGCGGCGAGCGTCACGCGCACGCCCTCGGCGGTGGCGTTGGCGAGCCGCACCTCGCCGCCGAGGAGCGCGGCGACGTCCAGCTCGCCGCGGAGCGAGCCCAGGGTGACGAAGCTCGGCGCCGCGTCGGCGAAGCGCGCCGGGTTCTCGATCACGACCCCCTCGGCCTCGAGCGCTCCGCCGAGCACCCCGAGCCCCAGGCGCTCGTAGCTCACCTCGAGGCCGGCCCCGTCGCGCTGGCGCCCGTTGACGAGACCGCGTATGGCCCTGGCCTCGTGGTGCGCTAGGCCGATGGCGAGCACGGCGAGTAGCGCGAGGGGCAGGACCAGCAGCGCCGCGGCGATGCGCCGGCGGCGACGCCGTCGTCGGGTGCGCTTCGTCGCGACGTAGCCCTCGGCCGCCATGCCGCCGGCACCCTACTCGCCGCGGCGCCTCGTGGCACCGCGCGATTGCGCTGGCCGGAAGGGCAAAGGCCCGCCCGGGTCACGGCGGGGGAACCGGACCCGAGCGGGCTCGCGGGGAGAGGAGGGAGGAGGAAAGGAGAGAGAACGTGGAGAGCGAGTCAGAACGTGCGCGGCGTCCAGTGCCCGGGCGTGAAGGCCCAGCCGCCCTCGCAAGGTGCCCAGCTCGCGTCG
>CALCTH010000017.1 GCA_937893795.1 uncultured Myxococcales bacterium
TCCCGATCACGTCGCAGGCTTCGCACTGGCCGGAGCAGCCTGCGTCGCAGCACAACCCATCGACGCAGAAGCCCGATGCGCACTCGCCGGCGCGGGCGCACATCGCGCCGTCTGCCAAGGGCGGGACGCACTCGGTGCCGATGCACACGAAGCCGCCGGCGCACTCGGCGTCGAGGGCGCACGCCGTCGCACAGGCCACGGGTCCACAGACATAGGGCGTGCACGCCTCCGTCGCGCCGAGGGCTCCGCACGCGCCGGCGCCGTCGCAGGTCTCGGGCAGCGTCGCAACACCGGCGGTGCATGAGCCCGTCGCGCACTCCACCGTCGCGTCGGCGAACGCGCACGCGCTCCGGGTCGTGCCGTCGCAGGGGCCGCCGCTCAGCGTGCCGGCGGTCGCGCACGCCGCGCGGGTCCCCCGCGGCAGGCCGTCGATGGCGACGCAGCTGCCTTCGCGGCCGGGCTCGGCGCACGCCTCACACTGCCCGTCGCAGGCCGAGAAGCAGCACACCCCGTCGACGCAGTGGCCCGTCGCGCAGTCGGCGGCGGCGGTGCATGCATCGCCGAGGCCCTCGGCCAAGAGGTACACGTAGCCCGCGCCTTCGAAGGGCACCCGGATGCCCGCGAAGGGAGCGCTCACGAGCAGCCGGCTTCCGTCTCCCGCGAGGTCGAGCGCCCTCCCGAACTCGCGTTGACTGAGGACGGCGCCGCTCAGCAGGGTCACCTGGGACCACGTCGTCGCGCCTCGTTCGAAGATTGCCACCTGTCCGTTCGCGGGCTCGGCCGTCGACCCGGAGGCGCGCGGCCCGCCGACGGCGGCGATCCGCCCGTCGCCGCTAAGCGCCAGCGACTCGCCAAAGAGCCGACCGCCACCCGTGGGCCGAAGCGTGGCGTCGAGGGTCCAGGTCGTCCCGGTGCGCTCGAACACCACACCGGTCCCACCGGCGTCCGAGGGCTGACTCACCAGCAGTCGGCTGCCGTCGCCGGAGAGCGCGACGGCCTCCCCGAACGCGGGCCTGTTGGTGGGTTCGAGGGTGGCTTCGAGGGCCCAGGACGTCCCGGTGCGTCGAAAGACGTACGCGCGCCCGAGGTCGGTCCCCCGTTGCGCGCCTTCGTCTCCCACGACGACGCGGTCTCCGGCGTCGGAGATCGCCAGCGCCAGCAGGATCGAAGAGAATCGTGAGGAGAGCCCGCCCACGGGGGCCAGCCGCGCTTCCTCGGACCACGCCGTGCCCGTACGCCGGAAGACCAAGACCAGCCTCGGAGTCGTCAGACCTGGCGAGGAGCCGGGCTGCGGGCCCGTGCTGACCACGGCTCGCGTACCCGTACGGTCCATGGCGACGGTGAAGCCGAAGAGGCTCACGGGCGTCGCCGGACGGAGCTCCGCCTCTTCGACCCAGCCCGCGGCGCCGCGCTCATAGACGAACGCCTCGCCGCCGGAGCTCAGGGCGAGCGCGCCCGTCACGAAGCGCTGACCGTCTCCAGAGAGCGCAACCGTGGAGCCAAATCGGTTGTTGGCGCGGATCGTCTCTGCCTGAATCGTCTGCTCGGGCTCCCAGCCGGCGGTTCCCAGCTCGAAGAGCTCGACCAGCCCTTCGTCCCGGCGGTCGAGGTCCCCGTTGGGCAACGAGAAGATCGCGCGCGTTCCATCGTCGGAGAGCGAGGCGAAGGCGCCCATGTTGTCGCTGGCGGTGGTGTCACGCCCTTCGTACTCGTCCTCGAGGCTCCACGTCGCTCCGGTGCGCGAGAGCACCCGGACTCTTCCGCCGGGCGCGCTCCCGTAGAACCCTCCCCAGGCCCTGGGCTCGCCAACGATGGCCACCGTGCCGTCGTCGCTCAGGGCCAGCCCATCGACGTTGCACGAGCCGTCTTCGCCCGCCGCGACGATGGCCGGGTCTTCCGTCCAGGTCGTGCCCGTGCGGCGGAACGGAAAGACGCTCCCCGGGCTGCACGCGACGGCCGTGCGCTCCGTCGCCGCGAGGATGTGCTCGCCATTTCCAGCAAAGGCGAGCGCGATGCCGAGGCCGTCCGTGCGGAACACGGGCCGAAACGTCGCCTCGAGGGCCCAGGTGGTCCCGGTGCGCCGATAGACGCGGAGAATGCCGGCGCCGGCGGCCCCGCGCCCGACCACCACGGCGCGAGTCCCGGTATCGTCGAGAGCCACCTCGGTCCCCTGCTCATCGTCGCGCGAGGCCGTTGAAACGTCCCCGATGGTGGCTTCCTCGCTCCAGGTCGATCCGGTCCGCAAGAACACGCGGCTCGTACCGGACCGCCGGAACATGATCGGCGAGTGGGCCGGAGCGCCCACCACGGCGCGGGTGCCCGTGGCATCGATGGCGACGGCTTGGCCAAAGTTGTCCCCCGCGCTGAGGCCCGTCGGCGTCAACTCGCTTTCGAGGCTCCAGGCGGTGCCCGTGCGGACGTACACGTAGGCCGCACCGACGGTGCCAGCACGCGGCACGCCGACGACGATGCGATCGCCCCCTTCGGTCATCGCGACCCCGCGCACGATCAGCGTGGCGGTTCCACCGGGCGCGATGTCCTGCTCGAGGCTCCAGCGAGTGCCCGTTCGCGCATACACGAAGACGCGGCCATCGCTGCTGGAGGCGGCGATCCGAGAGCCGTCGCGATCCATGTCCACCCTGCCGCGCAAAAAGAGGCGCGGGAGCTGGGGCTCGATGGTCGCCTCCTCGAGCCACTCGGTGCCCTCGCGACGCAGTACGAGCAGCGTGCCCCGGCGGTTGGTCCCAAAGGGCGCATCGACGAAGGGAGGCTGCTTGCTCCACGCGAGGGCGACGGCCCGGGTTCCGTCGTCGCTCACGGCCACGTGGTGGCCGAGGTCTCCCCCGATGGAGTAGGGCTGCCGGAGCAGCTCCGCTTCTTCCGAGGCGGCGAGCTGGGCCGAGGCGATCGCCGGGGAGAGCACGCCGAGCAGCGCCGCGAAGAGCGTGGCCGAACCGAGGAGTCGCGCGTCCGAGCGCGCATGCCACCAAGGCGCCCTCGAAGGTACCGGGCTCGCGGGCGTCCGCATGGCGCGGACTCTGCCATGGGAGAGGGCGCCGTGTGGGGATGGACCTCACGTTCCTCGCGCGCCACTCCGGACGCCCTCGCCCCGGGGAGCACGCCAGCGCTTCGCACCGTCGCAGCGCCGACTATGCTCCCGGCACCGATGAGCACGACGGACTACACGGCGGCCGACCTCGAAGCCCTGGAGGGGCTCGAGCCCGTGCGGCAGCGGCCCGGGATGTACATCGGCGGGACCGACGCCACCGGGTACCACCACCTGCTCTGGGAGATCGTCGACAACAGCGTCGACGAGGCCATCAACGGGCACGCGACGCGCATCGAGGTGGAGCTCGACCCGGATCTCCGCGGCGCGACCATCAGCGACAACGGGCGCGGTATTCCCGTCGACAAGCACCCGAAGCACAAGGTGAGCGGCCTCGAGCTCATCCTCACCAAGCTCCACGCCGGCGGGAAGTTTGGTGGGGGCAAGGGCTACAAGGTCAGCGGCGGCCTGCACGGCGTGGGGTCGTCCGTGGTCAACGCGCTCAGCGAGGCCATGGAGGCCACCGTCTGGCGCGAGGGGCAGACCTACACGCAGAGCTACGCCCGCGGCATCCCGCAGACGAAGCTCGAGAAGGGCGGCCGCACCTCGAAGCGCGGCACCGCCATTCACTTCCGCCCGGACACGGGCATCTTCGGCAAGAAGCTCGCCTTCGACGAAAAGCGCGTCCGCGACCGCCTCGAGGCCAAGAGCTACCTCCACAAGGGCCTCAAGATCGTCTTCCGCGACGCGAAGGGCGCCCGCGAGGAGTTCGAGCACCCCGAGGGCATCTCCGAGCTGCTCCCGAAGCGCATCGCCGAAGAGGGCAAGCCGCCCGTGCACCCCACGGCCTTTCAGCTCGAGCGCGGCGGCGAAGGCGACGGGGACGCGCCGCTCCGTCTCGAGCTCGTGCTCCAGTGGACCGAGGCGCCGAGCGAGCGCCTCGAGACCTTCGCCAACGGCATCCCCACCTCGAACGGCGGCGCCCACGAGGCCGGCCTGAAGACCAGCCTGCACAAGGCCATTCGCGGCTTCATCGAGGCCCGGGGCGTCAAGGTGAAGGGCGTCAAGATCACCGCCGAGGACATCCGCGAGGGCCTCGTCGCCATCCTCAGCGTCTACGTCGCCGAGCCGCAGTTCCAGGGGCAGACGAAGCAGCGCCTGAACAACCCGGAGGTCGCCGGGCAGGTCGAAGGCCTCGTGCGCACGGCCCTCGAGCAGTGGCTCCTCGACTACACGTCCACGGCCGACGCCATCGTGGCCCGCATCGTCATCGCCGCGCGCGCCCGCGAGGCGAGCCGCGCGGCGTCGAAGGCCGTCAGCCGGAAGACGGCCGTCAGCCACCGGCTGAACCTCCCGGGCAAGCTCAGCGACTGCCAGAGCACCAACCCCGACGAGAGTGAGCTCTTTCTCGTCGAGGGCGACAGCGCCGGCGGCAACGCCAAGCAGGCCCGGGACCGGCGCACGCAGGCCATTCTCCCGCTCCGGGGCAAGGTGCTGAACGTCGAGCGCAAGGCGCCGAGCGAGGCTCTCAAGAACAAGGAGCTCCAGAACATCGTCGACGCGCTGGGCTGCGGCATCGGCAAGAGCTTCGACATCTCGAAGCTGCGCTACGGCAAGGTCTTCCTGCTGATGGACGCCGACGCCGACGGCCACCACATCGCGACGCTGCTGCTCACCTTCTTCTACCGGATGCTCCCGGGGCTCGTGCGCGCGGGGCACGTCTACCTCTCGCTGCCGCCGCTCTACCGCATCGACATCGGCAAGGAGACGCATTGGGCCCTCGACGACGCCGACCGCGACCGCGTGCTCGCCGCCGCGAACGGGCGCGCCAAGCCCGACGTGAGCCGCTTCAAGGGCCTCGGCGAGATGCCCGCGGCGGACCTCCGCGAGACCACCCTCGACCCGACGCGCCGCCGCGCGCTCCGCGTGGTCATCGACGGCCCCCTCGAGACCGACCAGCTCATCGGCGAGCTGATGGGTCGCGACGCGGCGCCTCGCTACCGCTTCATCATGGAGCACGCGCCCCGCGCCGACGCCGACGACCTGGACCTCTGAGCGCGACGCCGGCCTGCCGTGGCAGGCGGGGTTCGTGGGCTTGGAAGCGTCCCAAGGATTCCTCACGCGCGCATCGGCGCCGGCCGGGGCATGGTGAGC
>CALCTH010000018.1 GCA_937893795.1 uncultured Myxococcales bacterium
AGGATCCGCCGGGAGTGCGCTCGGGCGTGCCGGGGCACCGTCCGGCCTCGCCGGCGCGGCGGCAGCCGTCTCGTCACCGCTCGCCGCCTCGCCCGGCTCCGCAGACGTGCCCAGGCCGCCTCGGGGCGGCGACGCGCAGGCGGCCGCGAGCGGGAGGGCGAGGGGCACGAGGGCCAGAGAGACGACACGCACCCGCGGAGCATAGACGCCGAAGCTCCGGGTTGACTGCGCGCCCGCCCGTCACACATTCCGCGCCAAGCGGGAACACCGCGGAATCCATGGCCAAGCGCGACTACTACGAGGTTCTCGGGGTCGAGAAGACCGCCGACGAGCGCACGCTGAAGAAGGCATACCGGAAGCGGGCGATGGAGCTCCACCCCGACCGGAACCCCGACGACCCCCAGGCCGAGGACGCCTTCAAGGAGGCGGCGGAGGCCTACCAGGTGCTGAGCGACACCCAGAAGCGGGAGGTCTACGACCGCTTCGGCCACGCCGGCCTCGAGGGCGGCGCCGGCGCGGGCTTCCAGGACATGGGCGACGTTTTCACCCATTTCCAGGACATCTTCGGCGACTTCTTCGGCGGGGGCGGAGGCTTCGGTTTCGGCGGTCGCCGGGCGCGTCCCGACGCCCCCCAACGAGGCGCCGACGTGCGTACGGTGGTCGAGCTCTCGCTCGCCGAGGTGGTCTTCGGGACGGAGAAAGAGATCGACCTGGCGCATCCGACGCCCTGTGAGGCGTGCGACGGATCCGGCGCCGAGGGCGGCCGCTTCGTGACCTGCGGCACCTGCCGCGGCAGCGGCCAGGTCGGCACGCGCCGGGGGGCCTTCGTTCTCCAGACGACCTGCCCGACCTGTGGCGGCGCCGGGCGCCTCCCCGAGAAGCCCTGCAGCGTGTGCGGGGGAACCGGCGAGCAGCACACGGAACGGCGCGTGAAGATCAACGTGCCGGCAGGCATCGACGAAGGACAGACACTGCGTTTGGCCGGCCAGGGCCAGGCCGGGCGCAACGGTGGCCCCTCCGGCCACCTCTACGTCTCCGTGCGCGTGACGCCCGACGGGCGCTTCGAGCGCGATGGCTACGACCTCGTGCACGGTCTGCAGATCAGCTTCCCGCAGGCGGCGCTCGGGACCATGCGCGAGGTGCCGAGCCTGGCGGAGGACGAGGAGCCGACGAGCATCGAGGTTCCGGCCGGCGTGCAGCCCAACGACACGCTCGTGGTCCGCGGTGCCGGCATCCCGCGCCTGGACGGCCGCGGGCGCGGCGATCTCGTGTGCGTCGTGCAGGTCGACGTGCCCAAGAAGCTCTCGCCACGGGCCCGCACGCTCATCGAAGAGCTCGCGGCGACCATGGACGAGTAGCGGTGCTTTGACTGCCGGTCGGGCGCCCCAACCCGCGGCGGTCTTCTTCCTCGGCCCTCGGACCGGCTTGGCGTGCCTCGGGCGATTTCGCAGGGGAGGGCATGTGGCCGCGGGCGCCCCAACCCGCGGCGGTCTTCTTCCTCGGCCCTCGGACCGGCTTGGCGTGCCTCGGGCGATTTCGCAGGGGAGGGCATGTGGCCGCGGGCGCCCCAACCCGCGGCGGCAGCGTGAGCCCGCGAAGACATTGCCGAAACGCGATCTTCCGTCCGGCCTGCCGTATGGTGCTTCGCATGCGTTGGACGTGGTTGTCGCTGGCCCTCGTGGCTTGCACGGGAACGGCCGCGTCCATCTCGCCGGGCGAAGGGCGTGATGCCGGCACGCCGGATTCGGGCCGCATCGACCTCGGTCCCGGCGACCTGGGCCTCCCGGACGACGCGGGGGAGACCGACGCCGGAGCATCGGATCTCGGACCCCTCGACATGGGACCGCCCGACCTCGGTCCCCCCGACCTCGGTCCCCCGGACCTGGGGCCCATTCCCGGGATGCCCTCGGACCTCGACGTCACCGGCATCGCCATCTTCCAGAGCGTGAAGGTCGCGCTGGTCGAGGAGGGCGTGACCGTCGTCGACCGCAACGCGCCCGTCATCGCGGGCCGCGAGATGCTCGTGCGCGTCTACGTCGCGCCCGGGGAAGACTACGTGGAGCGGGAGATCCGCGGGCGTCTCGACGTGCTCGAGGAGGGCGCCGTCGTCTACTCCCGGGAAGCGCTCCGGACCATCACCCGGGAGAGCCGAGAGCAGAACGCCGATACGCTCTACTCCTTCGTGGTCGAAGCGGATCGGGTGACCGAGACCGCCGAGCTGCGGGTCGTGCTCACCGACGACCTCGAGGGCACGCCCGAGAGCGACCCCGCGCCCAGCGACGCACGCTTCCCGCGCGGCGGCGGCAGCCTCCCGCTCGGCGCCGTCGGCAACGGCGGCCTCGAGCTGGTGATCGTGCCCGTGCGCTACGAGGCGGACGACTCGGATCGCGAGCCCACGCTCGGCATGGCCGAGGTCGAGGCCATCCAGGATCACTTCCTCGCGATGTTCCCGCTCGCACCGGGACAGCTGAGACTGAGCGTGCGCGCGGTCTACGCGACGGACACCGAGGTACGCCGGGACGGGACCGGCTTCGGCACCCTCCTCGACGAGGTGCGCCGGCTGCGCACCGACGACGCGGTGCCGCCCGAGACCTACTACTACGGCGCGGTCTCCCCGGCGGATAGCTTCGGGGCGTTCTGCCAGCGGGCCTGCGTGACGGGGCTCGGCTTCGTGTCCGCGGAGCGCTCACAGTCGACGCGGGTGAGCGTGGGCGTGTGGTACCCCGGCGAAGGCAGCCAGCTCACGCTGCTGCACGAGGTAGGGCACACGCTCGGTCGCCCCCACGCGCCCTGCGGCGGCGCCTCCGGCGCGGCGGCGGAGCCCTTCCCGCACGACGGGGGCACCATTGGGGTCTGGGCCATCGACGGGCGAAGCACGACGCTGCTCCCGCCGACCTCTACGGACTTCATGGCCTACTGTGACGACCAGTGGATCAGCGACTGGAACTACGACCGGATCCATGACCGGCTCGTGGCGGTGACGGGACCCACGCCGCTGAGCTGGGGCGCGCCCGTCACGCATCACGTCTTCCGGGACGACGTCGACGGCCGGCACTACGCAGGCACGGTGGACGAACGGCCCGTGGGCGCCTCGAGCCCGGAGCGGCGGCTCGTCGAAGCCCTCGACGGCCTCGGGCGGAGCCTCGGCTTCCTGGCGGCGCGCGACGTCGAGCTGAGCGATGAGACGAGCCACGTCTACTTCGTGCCGACGCTGGAGGGCGCCGTGGCCTATCGCATCGGCGAGACGCGTTTCGAGGTTCCCGGCGCGCGCTGAACCGTCCCCCGCGAGGGAGGCTTGGTTCCGGAGCGTGGATTCGAACCACGATTCGCGGATCCAAAGTCCGCTGTCCTACCGTTAGACGACTCCGGAGCGGGGGGACATACCACGCCCCCGAGGCCGCCGCCCGGCCGAAGCCGAGCGGCGCGCCCCTCAGTCGCGGTCCGCGGCCAGCAGCCGCGGGACGCCGGCGCCATCCGCCAGCACGAAGCGGGCGCCGTTCTTGGCCATGACCTGCAGCGCCTCGAGCTCCTTGAGCTTGAGCAGCTGCGGGTGGGCCTCGCGCGCCTTCGCCTCGGCGCTGGCCGCCTCGAGGCGCCGACGATGCGCCTGCAGCGCCGCCTCGAGCGCCTCGGCCTCACGGACCTGGGCCGCCTTGGCCGCCTGCGCCTTGGTCTCGAGGTCGAGGTGCAGCCGCTCGAGCTCGGCGGCGCGACGCTGCGTCTCCGCCTCGAGCTCGGCCTCGGCGTGAAGGCGCTTGGCCTCCAGATCCTTGCGGGCCTGGATGAGCTGCGCCTCGGCGCGGCGCTCGGTCTCGAGGACGCGGTTCATGATCTCCCGCAGGTTGCCCGGGAAGATCAGGTCCTTGACGTCGGCGCGCAGGATCTCGACGCCGTAGCCCTTGGCGTCCTCCTCGACGGTCTCGCGGACGGCGTCCGAGATCTCGTTGCGGAGGGCCAGGATGGCCTCGAGGTCCTTGGTGGCCAGGAAGCGACGCGCGGCCAGCTGCACGTCCTCGTAGATGCGAGCGACGTAGTCCGCCACGGCCTCGTGGGCCGCGCGGGCGTCGACGACGCGGAAGGTGACCAGCAGCGAGACGCGGATGGCGACCTTGTCCTTCGTGAGGATCTCCTGGTTCTTGATGACGATCGAGCGCTGACGCACGTCGATGACCTCCACGGTGTGGAGCGCCTTGTCGAAGAAGCGAGCGCCGAGCTCGTGACGGCCGGGCGCGAGCTCGCGCACGAAGGCGCCGTCGCGGTGATAGAGGCCGACGTAGCCCGCCGGGATGTGGTGCACGCGCCGAGCGCGCGCCGTGTGAAGCGTGATGTCGTTCATGATGAACCTCCTTCGAAACGAAGAGGTGAAGAGGTGCCCCCTCCCCGACGCGTTTGCCGACGCGCAGGACGGTCTCCCGAAAACGTGAATTCCAGATCCGTTCGATGGAGGACGGCGTTCCGGACCGCTGCATACAAAGGGGAGAGGGGGCGGTGCGTCGGGCGGGCTTCGAACCCACGTCTCCGGAGTGGCGCTCCGGGATCCTGCCGGTTGGACGACCGACGCAGTCGGTGGCTCGTGGTCGCGGGATGCCCGCAAAGGCATGGCGGGGGGCGGGTCGGCTGACCTATGGTCTCGGCCATGGAGACGGCGCGCACGCTCGAGCTCTCGGCGTCGCTGAAGCGACGGCTCGTGCATCTGAGGCACCTGACCGGGGTGGAGCAGGCGCCGGAGCTGAAGGAGGCGGACGTGTTGCTCGCGCAGCAGGTCCTCGGGCGGCCGCTCGGCGACGCCTTCCTCGCGCTCCTCGCGAACCACGACAAGGCCCTCGAGGGCTACGACCTGGACCTCCAGCGCCTGCCCGGCTTCACGAAGGAGGCGCACGTCGCGGGGCTGCCCTTCGGCTTCGTGGCGCTGGGACGAGAGCCCGGGAGCGAGGCCATCGTGGGCGCGACGCCGCTCGGAACGCAGGTCATCGTGATGGCCACGGACCCGGAGGGGGAGACGCGGCACCTGCCGGTGGAGGCGTGGCTCGACGAGCTCATCGCAGAGGAGATCGAGAAGCTCCGCGACGACGAGAGCGACGAGAAGGCGCGGGTCTACAAGACCGTGACGGACGCCGACGTCGAGGCCTTCGCGCCGGCGCTGATGCGGCCCACGCGCGGCGAGCGGCGGCACGTGAAGCACGCGAAGTTCGGCGTTGGCGAGGTGCTGCGGGAGCTCGAGGGCGGCGCCAAGCTCGAGATTCGCTTCGAGAGCGGGACGAAGACGCTGATGGCGCGCTTCGTCCGCGAGCTCATCGGCTGACGTCGGCGCTCACGGACGCCGCGAAGAGGGTGGCCGGCCGCCCCGGACGAGGGGTCCGGGACGGCGGCCGGGTGGGAGGTGGAGCCTCCCGGCCCGCGCGCGAACTCCGATGCCGCCCATCGAAGGAGCGCGGGCGAGGGTGCCGTCGGCTCGGTGGTGCAGCGCCTTCGGCGCGGTTGATCGGCACGCCGGGTAGGAGTCGAACCCACGGACGGGCGCGTTTGGAGCGCACCCCGCTCGACCAGAGCTCCGACGTAGGGTGAGGAGGCGCGAGGAGTCGAACCCCACACCCCTCGCGGGGTGCGCAGTCGCTAGCAACGAAGCCCGGTGCCACACCGGTTCCGCCTCCGAGAAGATAGGTGGCAGCGCGGGGACCCCCACCGCGGCAGTGGAAAGGGGGCCCCCGCGATGCCGGGGACGAGTTCGGGCCAAGGCCCTCAGGCGCGGCGCTTGGGGAGGGCCCAAGCGACCCACGTCTCCCAGCGCTCCGGGATCACCTCCGGCAGGCCCGTCCGGGCCGGTCCACCCGGAAGCCACGTGGGCTTCACCGGCGTCGACCGGAGCGGCATGCCCGCTTGCTTCGGCGTCCGGTTGCCCTTCCGCGCGTTGCAGGGCCGGCAAGCCGCCACGATGTTCGTCCAGGTCGTGCTGCCGCCCTTCGAGCGCGGTACGACGTGGTCGTAGGTCAGCTCCTTGGCGGGCTTCTGCGCGCCGCAGTATTGGCAGCGGTAGCCGTCGCGAAGCAGCACGTTCCGCCGGGAGAAGCGGATCCGGTGCGCCTTGCGCGGCGCGCGCGCCTTGAGGCGTACGACGGCCGGCATGGGCATGGCGAGGCTCACGGAACGGACGACGGCGTCGTACTCCTCGAGGACGTCGGCCTTGCCGACGTAGAGCAGGCCGATGGCCTTCTGCCAGGGGACGATTTGGTGGGGCTCGTAGCCCTGATCCAGAACGAGCGTGCGCATGGCGTTTCCTTTCGCGTGCGATGCACGCGCTCGGGGTTGAAGGGAAAGGGCGAAGAGTGGGTACCGAGGGAGGGAGTCGAACCCTCATGCTCGAAGGCCACGCGGTCTGAACGCGCTGCGTTTTCCGTTTCGCCACCTCGGCGTGAGCGCAGCCATCGCTGCGCGGCCCCGCGGACGGGAATCGAACCCGCCTCACCCGGTCGACAGCCGGGCTGCATCCCAGATGCACACCGCGAGAAAGTGCGTCCCGTGGGGGACGCGGTGACGCCGGCGGGAGTCGAACCCGCGCCCCTGGATTGAGGGTCCAGGATCCTGCCGCTAGACGACGGCGCCGTGACGGGAGCGAGGCTCCCGGTCCGTGCGGAGGGATTCGAACCCCCGACCTCCCCGATCCGAACGGGGTGCCATCCCAGACTTGGCCACACACGGATGTTCTGGCTCCTCCACCGAGACTCGAACTCGGACTACGAGCTTCGCGCGCTCGCGTGATTCCCTTTCACCATGGAGGAGATGGCGCTCCCGCCGAGAGTCGAGCTCGGGACTCGGGCTTCGGATGCCCGCGTGATTCCCCTACACTACGGGAGCAGGAGCGGCGGCCGCCAGGCACGGCCGACGCGATGACAACGCACCTCGCGAGAGGTGGGTGGAGCCGGCGGGAGTCGAACCCGCATCCCTCGTTTGCAAGACGAGCACTCTCCCGTTGAGCTACGGTCCCAATGCACCGAACGTACGGTGCAAATCTTGGTTGCGCGGGTCGGAATCGAACCGACGAGGCGCTCCGTATCAGAGAGCGCTGGGCCACCATCCCCCGTGCATTGCGGCGGGGCAGGCCCGCCGGAGGTGGGGTGTACGGGGGGATTCGAACCCCACGTCGACCCGGGTCACGGCCGGGCGAACGGACCTCCGCTCATACACCATGAGCCGCCTCGCGGCGGCGGTTCTGCCGGAGGGAATCGAACCCCCACCTCCCGGTTAAGAGCCGGGTGCTCGCCATCGAGCTGCAGCAGAGCGAGGGGACACGACGTCCCCGCCTGGTACCGCCGAGAGGAATCGAACCCCTTACCTCCCGTGTGTAAGACGGGTGCTCGACCATCGAGCGCCGGCGGCGGCGGATCTGCCGGGGGGAATCGAACCCCCACCTCCCGAGTACGAAACGGGAGCCCGACCCTCGAGCCACGGCAGAAGAAGGCGGGCGCGAGCCCGCGGCTCTGCCGGAGGGAATCGAACCCCCTCCTCCCGGTTAACGGCCGGGCGCTCGACCCTCGAGCTGCGGCAGATCGCACCTGGTTCTGCCGGAGGGAATCGAACCCCCACCTCCCGGAGTTCACCCGGGCGCTCGACCATCGAGCTGCAGCAGAATGAGAGCGGGACGGGCGCTACACCGTCCCGCGACCACGAGTTGTCAAGGAGCTCGCCGACCAGACATCGGCGCGGTGGGGTGGCGAGGAGTCGCACCTCGTGTGGCTGAGCCGGCGGCTTTACAGGCCGCTTGCCGAACTCTCGGCGTCCACCCCGAAACATGCTCATGAGAGAGCACATGACTCGGAAATCTTGGGAAGCAAAGTTGCTTCACGAATCGAATCTACTCAGTTTGAGATCGCACCTCTCCGTCTCGCCTGAAGGTCTCCAGATGAGATCTTCAGGCGTGCCCGCCCGCGCTCGGCAGGGGTGCGGATGAACGCCGAACACGAAAAAGCCGCCGGCGGTGTCCCGCGGGCGGCTTCGCTCCTCGCTTCGAGGAGTGCGCGCTCAGCGCATCAGAAGACCACCCTCAGGGGTTCACCTCCACCAGGGAGGCGCTATCGTAGCCGCCGTTGCCCTCGGGCCCCGGCTGCGTGCCAAGACCCAAAAAGCCAGGGCAAATATCGTCATTCATGGGGCTTCGCTTCCCCTCGGCAGCGCGAAGAGCCAGTGATTCCAGCTTCCTGGCGGTGCCGGCCGTCGCGCGCTCGCCAGGCCAACGAAGGCCCACGAGCACCGAAGGCGCCGCGTTCACGGGCACCGCGCCGCGCACGAGACGGACGTCGAACGTCGCCTCCTGAGCGGGTCGGTGCGGCGCGAGGGCCGCGGGCCGACGGGTATGGGACCGCGTGAACATGGGGGCGTTGTAGCCATGGCCGACGAAGGCGTCAAGAACAAAATCGAGAAAAGCGAGACTCTTCTCTCACGATAGTTTTCGTGGACTGCTGCCTTCAGTGCTCGTTCACGATTCGAACAAGATCACTCTCCGCGGATCTCGGCGACCGCGTCGAGAAAGACACGCGCCTTGAGCTCGGTCTCCGCCACCTCTCGCTCGGGATCACTCGCGGCCACGAGGCCACCACCTGCGTGGTAGCGGACCGCTCCTCCCTCGACGACGGCGGTCCGAATCGCCACGGCGAGGTGCAGCTCACCGCCCCGGCTGACGTGCCCGATGGCGCCGCAATAGGGCCCGCGGGGGACCGGCTCGAGGGCCTCGATGAGCTCTAGGGCTCGAAGCTTGGGCGTCCCCGTCACGCTTCCCGGCGGGAAGGTGGCGGAGAGCACGTCACTCAGGGTCGTGCCCTTTCGCGTCGAGACACGCACCGTGCTCACGAGGTGCTGCAGCTTGGCGTAGGGCTCCACGGCGAGCGCATCTTCGACGCTCACGCTCCCCACCTCCGCAAGGCGGGCGAGGTCGTTGCGCACCAGGTCGACGATCATCGCGTGCTCGGCGTGCTCCTTCGGGTCGGAGCGGAGCGATGCGGCGCCGGCCGCGTCGTCCTCGGGACGATCCGAGGGCCGCGCGATGGTCCCCTTGATCGGCCGGCTGACGAGCGTGCCCCGCCCGGACGCGTCCGGGAACCAGCCGACGAAGCGCTCCATGGTTCGCGCGAGCACCTGATGATCCCCGGCGTCGAGGTAAGCCCCAAAGGGAACCGGGCTCGCCCGGCGCATGGCGAGGAAGAGCGCGAAGGGGTCGCCCTCGAGGGACGCGTCCCAGGCCCGGGCGAGGTTCACCTGATAGATGTCCCCCTCGCGGATGTGGTGGAGCGCACGTCGCACCGCGGCGACGTGATGCTCGCGCGCGGGCACCCGCGGCGCACCGAGGCTCACCCGCGGCAGCTCCCCTTCGCGGGCGAGGAAGGCCTCGAGGCGCGCGAGCGCAGGCTCGTCGTCCGCATGGAGCACGGCGCGCCCGCAGAGGACGTCGACCTCGACCAGCGCGTCGTAGCGCGCGAAGCGCAACACCGGGAGCGACCCGCGGGCGTGACGGGGCGGCGGCGACGCCGCGCTCGAGCCATCGTTGCCGCTGAAGAAGGCATCGTAGCTCACGTACCCGAGCCAGCGCGGTACGGCGCCGGCGCCCGCTTCGCCGGCGAGCGCCTCGAGCGCCCGAAAGGGCGCGGGATGTCCGAAGGGGACGCTCACCACGTCGACGGGCGCCGCACCGAGGAACGCCCGGCGCCCCGCGCCCTCGGTGCCGTCCGCGTCGAGCCACGCGAGGCCGCCCGCGCGGCGCAGCGAAGCGGCCATGCGCAGCAACGCTTCGGGACCTACGGGCGCCGAGAGCACGCGACGGAAGGGCACGGCGAGAGCTACCGCGGCGGGGCGCGGGATGAAAGTCCCGCCTTCCCATGCGATGAAAGACCCATGGCCACTCCGGCACCGCTACAGAGGCTTCTTCCGAGCGTCGAGGCCGGCGACCGCAACATGGTGCGCGCCACCTGGGATCGGCTCCAGGGGCTCCCCGGCGGCAGGCGCGCCTTCAGCCTCTTCGTCGGCCGCATCGCCCCCTACACGGGCACCATCGGCCCACGCGTCGAGGACGTCGGGCTGGGCCACGCGCGGTGCTCCATGCGCGACCGACCCGGCCTGCGAAACCCCTTCCGCTCGGTCCACGCCGTCGCACTGACGAACCTCGCCGAGCTCGCCGGGAACCTCGCGGTCGCATACACGCTGCCGGACGACGCGCGCTTCATCGTGGCCGGCCTGTCCATCGACTTCGCCAAGAAGGCGCGAGGCACCATCACGGCCGTCGGCAGCTGCCCCACCGTGCTCGGTAGCGAGCGCCGAGAGCTCCTCGTGCCGGTGTCGCTTCGCGACGCGGTGGGCGAAGAGGTCGCCGCCGCCCAGCTCCGCACGCTCATCGGTCCCAAGAAGAACGCCGCCCGGGCGTGAGCGGCCTGTCGCCCTTCGTGGAGCTGGCGCTCGCCGGCGTGCATCGGGAGTGGCCGGTGCAGCTGGCCCATCGCTGGGAGGAAGGCGAGCTGCCGGCCACGCCGCGCGCGCGGCTGCCGGTCTTCTACGGCTGCTTCGACTGGCACTCGGCGGTGCACGCCCACTGGCTTCTGGTCCGCGCCGCGCGGCTCGGCGACCCGCTGGCCGAAGCGGCCAAGGAGGCGCTCCGCCGGAGCTTCGCCGAGGACGTCGATGCCGAGATCCGCTACCTGCGCGCGCGCCCGAGCTTCGAGCGCCCCTACGGGCTGGCCTGGCTGCTGCGGCTCCACGCCGAGCTCGCGACCTGGGCCCAGGGCGACGCGGAAGCCGCCACGTGGACGGCGCGGCTCACGCCCCTCGCCGACGTCGCCGAAGCCAACCTCGCCCGCTGGCTCCCCAAGCTGCACGCGCCGACGCGCGCGGGGACCCACGCCAACACCGCCTTCGCGCTGGGTCTCGTGCTCGAGGCCGGCCGGCTCCGGGAGCTCGCGCGGGACCGTGCGCTCGCCTTCTTCGGCGCCGATCGCGCGCTCCCCATCCACCTCGAGCCGGGCGGGGAGGACTTTCTCTCGCCCACCCTCACCGAGGCGGACCTCCTGGCCCGGGTGCTGGAGCCCGTGCGTTTCGCGCGCTGGCTCGATGGCGCGTGTCCGACCCTCGGCCGAGAAGGCACGCTCACGCCGGTCACCCCCGCCGATCGCGAGGACGGGCGCCTCGCGCACCTCGACGGGCTCAACCTGAGTCGCGCGTGGATGGCGCGGCGCATCGCCCGCGCCCTTCCGACCGGAGACCGTCGACGCCCTTCCCTCGAGGCGATGGCCGAGGCGCACGCGGCCGTGGGACTCGCGGCCGTCGAAGGCGCTCCCTACGCGGGCACCCACTGGCTCGGCACCTTCGCGACCTACTGGCTGACGCTCGACGGCTGAGCCGAGCTCAGCCGAGCGGCTCTTCATCGGTGATGGTCTCGATCTCGATGTCGATGGCGCCCGGTGGGTAGGAGCTCCGCCGGGGCGGGCGCGAGGGGCGCTGCCCGCGCGCGGGCTTCTTCTGGGCGCGGTGCGCGGCGAGCGACGAACGGGCCGGCCGGCCGAGGACGTCGGCCGCGACCTCCACGAGAGCCAGCGCGCGGGTCGTGAGGATCTCCTGGGCGCTCGGGTCGCCGACCTCGGGAAAGAGCCCGTGATCGACGAAGACCGCCGACGCTCCGGCGGCGAGGAACGTTGGCGCGTTGTCCACGCCCACGCCCCCGCTGACGGCGAGGGGCAGCTCGGGGAAGGTGCGCAGCATGGACGCGAGGTAGTCCTCCGCCCGCGTCGCGAAGCCGATGGGATGAAGGCTCACCAGGTCGGCGCCGGCGCTGGCGGCCCAGGCGACCTCCGTGGGCGTCGTGGCCCCGGCCACGATGGTCAGCCCGCGCTGCTTGGCGGCCTCGATGATGTCGCGATCGGCGATGGGCGACACCACCAGCTCGACCCCCGCCGCGACGGCCACGCTCACCTGCTCCGCGGCGACCACGCCCGTGATGCCCACGACGAGGTCGGCCTCGTCGCTGAGCTCCGCCACGGTCTCCGTCACGGACGGGTGGCTCACCGGGACCGCGAGCACCTCGATGCCCCCCTCCTTCACGGCCAGGCCCCAGCTACGAAGCGCGTCGCCGACTTCCACGTCGAGCACCGCGACGAGGCCTCGCTCCCGGAGGGTGGCGACGAGGGACATTCCCCGAGCGTCCTCGCGAGCCGCGAGCGCCGTCAAGGCAGGGTAGCGCCTGCGATCCTCCGTGAGGGATCAGCGCCGGCACCCGAGGGGGCACGAAGGCGGCCCCGCGATCGCCTCGCGCGCAGCCGCAGGACGGGAAAACGCAATGGCCCCGGGCGACTTCGGCCGGCGCCCGCGGCGTCCGTTGCCAAGGGCGGACGGCGCTGCCTACCGTCGACGCGTGCCACCCAAGATCTTCGTGCTGGACACCAACGTCCTGCTGCACGACCCCCGGGCCATCTTCAAGTTCGAAGAGAACACCGTCGTCATCCCGATCTACGTCATCGAGGAGATCGACAGCTTCAAGAAGGAGCTCAGCGAGCGGGGGCGCAACGCGCGGCAGACGGCGCGTTTCCTCGACGAGCTGCGCGCGCGCAACGGCCACACGCTGCAGGAGGGCGTGCTTCTCGAGAACGGCGACGAGGGGCGCCTGGTGGTGGCGGTCCCAACGCACGCGGACGAGCTCTGGAAGCGCCGGGACAACAAGCAGATGGACAACGCCATCATGGGTACGGCGCTCGAGCTTCGGGACGCGAACCCGGACCGCCCGGTGGTCTTCGTCACGATGGACTCGAACCTCCGCATCCGCGCCGACGCGATGGGGCTCCGAGCGGAGAACTATGAAGGCGGCCGCCTTCGCGCCCGGGACCTCTTCACGGGCATCGTCGCGCTGAACGTGCCGAAGGACGCCGTCGACGCGCTGGGCAAGCGTGAGGTGCTCGACGCGCGAGAGCTCGACCTCGGTCCGGGGGTGCACCCCAACGCGGGCATCGTGCTGAAGGACCGGGACCATCCACGGCATACGGCGCTCGGCCGCTACGACGCGAGCGAAGACAGGGTCGTCCCGCTTCGCGTCGGGCGGGATGGCGCCTGGGGCGTGCGGCCGCGGAACCTCGAGCAGTACCTGGCGCTCGACATGCTGCTCGACCCGGACGTTCACCTCGTCTCGCTCGTCGGGAAGGCGGGCACCGGCAAGACCCTGCTCGCCGTGGCGGCGGGTCTCCAGACCGTGCTCGACGACGGCGCCTTCCAGCGCCTGGTCGTGAGCCGGCCCATCTTCCCGCTCGGGCGGGACGTCGGCTACCTGCCGGGCACGCTCGAAGAGAAGCTGAACCCGTGGATGCAGCCCATCTTCGACAACCTCGAGTACATCTTCGCGGGCTCGCGACGCCGCGCCGACGTGCGTGACTACGCGGAGCTCGTGCGGAACGGGACGCTCCAGGTCGAGCCGCTGACCTACATCCGCGGCCGCTCGCTCCCGAACCAGTTCCTCATCGTGGACGAGGCGCAGAACCTGACGCCGCACGAGGTGAAGACCGTGATCACGCGCGCCGGCGTGAACACGAAGATCGTGCTGACCGGCGACCCGGACCAGATCGACAACCCCTACGTCGACGCGGCGAGCAACGGGCTGACCATCGTGGCGGAGCGCTTCCGGGGCGAGGCCGTGGGCGCGCACGTGACCCTGGTGAAGGGCGAGCGGAGCGAGCTCGCCGAGCGCGCGACGCAGCTGCTCTAAGCGGCTCCAAAGCGCGCGAAATCGGCCGGAAATGTGCGCGAAACAGCATACTTCGCGTCACAATTGACATGATTCCGCCCCATTGCTAGCGAGCGAGACTGCAGCTCGTGGAGCTGCGGGAGGAAGCGATGGACCTGAAGAACTCGATTCTCGTGATGGTCGTGCTCGCGGCGCTCGCAGGATGCGGCGACGACGATGGCACGACCGGAGACACCGACATGGCGATGGACATGATCACCGTCGACATGGACGAGGCCGACATGGACGAAGGCGACATGGACGCGGCCGACATGGACGCGCCGGACGACATGAGCGGGGGCGACGACATGGGACCCGAGACGGACATGGGCGAGGGCGACATGGCCTCGGGCCCGGACATGTGAGGCGCCGGGGTGGGGCCGCGCCCGTGGCCCCACCCCGGGCGGGACTCCCGGTGAGGACGGACCGACCTTAGGCTCACGCAGTGCGCGGACGACGGCGGAGGGCGGAGGAGCGACGCGGCACTCCGGTCGGCTACCGTGAGGCGGACGCGCCGCTGGCGCTCGACCTCGACCTGCGGCGAGCGCGCGCGCCGCTTCGCGCGCTCGTGCCGGCCGCCACCACGGCGTTGCTCGCGCTGCTCGGGCTCCTGAGCCCACCTCCCACGCGCATCCCCTTCGTCCTCGCCACGGCCGCCGCAGGCGCGTGGATGCTCCGCGAGCTTTGGCAAACCCGCGTGGTGCAGCTGCAGGTGCGCAGCGACGGGCAGGTGCGCGCGCGACGCCGCAACGGCCGATGGCAGCGGGGAACCCTGATGCTCGCCTACGACGAGCCGGCGGTCGGGGAAGGCAGCGGCGCCGTGAGCTTCTGCCTCGCCGAGGCCGCGGGACGCGGTCCCGCTCTGCGAGGCCGGATCCCGCTCCGGGAGCTCAGCACCGCCCAGCTGAGCGCCCTGCTCCGGGCCGCTCCGCATGCGCAGGCCGAAGCGCAGGCCGATCCGCGCGCCTGGCTTCGGCGCCTCGCGCGCTCGGGCGGCGACGCGGGCCTCGCGGGGGACGCCCGTGTCCTCGGCGCGAGGACCGCGCTTCGGCGCCTCTACGGCGGCCGCTTGAGCACGCGCGCCACCGTGGCGCTCGCCGTGGGCGGAGCCTTCGGGCTGAGCGCGCTCTTGCGCCTGACCGGGGCGCTCGGAAGCCACCCCTTCTCGCTCTACGCCGTCGCGGGCGGCGCCGCCTGGCTCTTCGCCACGTGGGGCACGCGGGTGCCACGACCGCTACGGCTCCGGCGCACCGCCGCGGGCACCGTGCTCGTGGCGGAGGGGACGCGCCACGCCCTCGAGGTCCCCGCCGGCACGGGAGCGCTCGAGGCGCAGCTCGACCCGTGGGGACGCGTCCGCACGCTGACGCTCCTCGATGGCCGCGCGCGACCCGTGCTCGTGCTGGACGAGCCCGACGCCGAGACCCTGGCCGCCGTGGAGCGCATCGCGGACGCCCGCGTCGTGACGTCGGAGGGGGGCCCACCGCGTCCTCCGCCGCCCGTCCCGCTTCGGGCTCGCGTCGCGGAAAACGTGAGTGAAGACGCCGAGCTCGAGCTGGCGGAGGCGCCGCTACCCACGCGGGCCGCACCGCTCGGGTGAGCGGGCCAGAGCGCTCCGTGAAGGCGCTCGGTGCACGCCGCTCGGCACCGGCGCGGGAGGTGGACGCGAACCCCCGGGATTTCCTGGGTGCCGCGCCCTCCACATGGGCCGAGAAAGTGGCACTGTACCCAAACGTGGACCGTCGCCTTCAGCTCGAGCTCGACCACCGGCTCCGCCTCGTGTCCGAGGTCGCCCGGCTTCTGCCGGCCCTCACGGCGCGCAATGCGCCGGAGGAACGGGCGCGTCTGCTCCGCGCCTTCGGGCGGGATCAGCCGTTGGTCCCCGAGTGGAGCGTGCAGCGGGGCAAGGTCGAGCGCCGCGCCTGGCGCGCCCTCGCGGAGGCCCGCGCGCTGGCGCCGCAATGCCTCGCGGGGGAGCTCTATCTCGCGCGCCTCGACGAGCTCGAGCTCGAGCTCGTGCTCATGGAGTCGCTCGGCGACGCGCGGCGCGTGCGCCCCATGGCGGCCCGACGCTTCGGGACCGGCGCACGCGAGGTCACCCTCGGCACGCGGCGCTGCTCCATCGCCGAGGTGGCGGACGTCCTGCTCGAGGAGGTGCGCGGTAGCGAAGAGCCGCCCCAGCTGCCCGCGGACGCGCCCGAGGGCCCTTCGCTCGGCGGATGGATGCGAACCCTGGCACAGCTGGCCGGTCTTCGCGTCGACGTGAAGGTGGAGCCGCGGCTCGTCGCCAACGCCGCCGCAGGCGACCGCACGGTGTACGTGCGCGACGCTCGCTTCGGGGAGCGGGAGGCGCGACGGCTCGCCGTGCACGAGGTGCTCGGGCATCTCGTCGCCGCGGCGAACGGCCGGAGCCAGCCGCTGGCGCTGCTCTCCGTAGGCACGGCGGGGGCCTTTGCGGATCAGGAGGGGCTCTGCCTGACCCTCGAAGAGCTCCACGGCTTCCTCGACGGGCACCGCGTGCGCACGCTGGCAGGGCGCGTCGTGGCGACCGACGCCATGCACCGCGGCGCGAGCTTCGACGAGACCACGCGGCTCCTGCACCGGGACCACGGCTTCAAGGCCGAGGATGCGCTCGCGCTGGGCGAGCGGGCCTACCGCGGTGGCGGCGTGGCCCGGGACGCTGCCTACCTCTACGGCTGGCTTCGCGTGCGCCGCGCGGTACACGAGGGGGACGCGACCGTCGACGAAATGCGCCTCGGCAAGGTGGGCCTGGACGACGTGCCGACGCTACGGCGCCTCCGCGAGGAGGGGCACATCCGGGAGGGGGTCTACCGGCCGAGCTTGGCCCGGAGCCGCGCAGCGACACAGCTCGGGACGAGCCGGTCGACGTCCCCACCGAGCTTCGCCGCCTCCTTGATCAGGTTCGAGGAGACGTAGAAGTAGGCGTCGTCGGCCATGATGAACATGGTCACGACTCCCGGTTCGAGGTGGCGGTTCATGTTCGCCATCTGGAGCTCGTACTCGAAGTCGGCGACGGCCCGCAGGCCGCGGAGAATGACCCCCGCACCCTTGCGCTTGCAGTAGTCGACGAGGAGTCCTTCGAAGGTATCCACCTCGACGCGCTCGGGGCTCGCGCCCATCTCTCGTACGCTCTCGCGGATGAGCTCGAGGCGCTCCTCGACGCTGAAGAGCGGCGACTTCCGCGGGTTGTGAAGCACCGCGACGACGATTTTGTCGAAGGCCTCGAGGCCGCTCGAGATGATGCTCGTATGCCCGCGAGTGATCGGGTCGAAGGAGCCCGGGTAGACGGCGACGCTCATGGCGGTTCCTCGCCCACGCGGAGCATCGCGAGGGACGTGGAACCATACCGGTAGGCCCCCTCGAGAGCGAGGAAAGCCGGCCATGGCCCCGGCGTGACCTCGGGGCCGTGCTCGACGACGAGGATGGTACCCGGCGCGAGAGCCGGCACGAGGGCGCGGAAGAGCTCCGGCAGGTCGCCGGCGAGCGCATAGGGCGGATCGGCGAAGACCAGGTCGAAGGGCCCGAGCGACGCGACGCGCGCGACGGCGCCCCGGGAGCCGAGGTCGAGGCCGAGCACCTGCGCCCGTGCGCCGAGGCCGAGCTCCTGGACCGTCGTGCGAAGCTGCCGGACGACGCGGCGGTCGCGCTCGACGAGCAGGGCGTGGGCGGCGCCGCGGCGGAGCGCCTCGAAGGCGAGGGCTCCGCTTCCGGCGTAGAGGTCGAGGACGCGCCCCCGGAAAGCGTCGCGCGCGGTGAGCGCCGAGGCGAGCGCCTCCCGGACGCGCTCGCTCGTGGGTCGCGTGCCCTTGCCCGGCGGGGCGGCGAAGCGCCGGCCCCCGAGGCTACCGCCGACGATGCGAGGCATCTAGAATCTCAGCCGGGCGCGGAGGCCGCCTCGCGCGCCCCTCGGTCCGGCGCCGAAGGCCGGTCGGAGCTCGAAGCGCGCCTCCTCCGTCGCTTCCCGGTCCCGGCGTAGACCGCGCACGAGCAAGTAGGCGCCGACGCCGGCCGTCGCGAGGCCGAGGCCGTGGAAGACGTATTGGAGCACGCGTTGCCGGTCCTGCGTGTCGCAGACGCTCCCGCCCCCCTCGACCATGAACGTACCGTCCGCGCAGACGCGCTGGGTCTGATCCGCGAGCACGAGCATGGCCTGGAAAGGCGTGAGGTTGGCGGCCGCGGGGTCCACCGGGCCCGCGGGCATGCCCGTCGCGGAGTCGAGCGCGTTGCCTTCGAGGAGGGCATCGCGAAGCCGGAGCACCTCGCTCTGCGGGAGGCCCGCCACCTCGGCGCGCTCGTCGTCGTAGCCGCGGTTCTGGCGCCAGGAGCGTACGCCGAGGCCGAAGAAGAACGTGCTCGAGGCGAGGAGCACGGCGCCCGGCACCCACCCGAGGCGTCGCTCCTCGACGGGGGAGAGCCGAGGTCGAAGCTCCACCACCTCGTCGGCGACGACGTTCACCTCGCCGGCGAAGGGCGACCGTCCGGGCGCCTCGACCTCGACCTCGTGCGGGCCCTCCGCCAGGTCTTCGGCGAGAAACACGCCACCCTCCCCGACCTCGCCGGCCGGCGCACCGTCGAGGCGGACCGTCGCACCCGCCTCCGTGACGAGGCGCAGCGATCCGAAGCGCGAGCGACCCGCGAGCTCGGCGAGGTAGCGTCGGCTGCGCATGTCGTCGGCCGGGTCGGTCGCCGGGAAGGTGTCGCGGATCGACTCCGCGATCCGTCCCTGCTCGGCGTCGAAGAGGTAGAGAGACAGGGCGAGGTCGTCGTCGCCGATGCGGCGGAGCGTGCCGTAGACGACGCGGGCGGCCGCCAGATCCGAGGCGATGGAGGCGAGGCATGCGGCGTCGGGCTCCGCGCAGCCGTGCACGAGGCTCATCTGCGAGAGCGACACGTCGGCGGGGAGGACGCGCCAGCCGGGAACGGCGGTGGCCTCGCGGCGCAACGCTTCCGTGAGCGCCCGGGCGCGTTCGTCGTCGCCCTCGACGGAGCGAAGGCCGAGCACGGCCACGTCGAGCGCGGCGGCCGAGTCGCCCGCCGGCTGAGCGACCGCGACGCCCGGCGCGAGGCCGGCGACCGCGAGGAGCCCAGCGAGGACGCGAACCATGGCCGGAGGGTAGGACCGCGCGCGGGAGGAGCGCCAGCACGCGCGCGTCGGGCTCAGCCGGGCTTTGGCACGTGCTGGTCGATGAGGATGGGATTCCCGTCGGGGTCGACGACCACGACGCTCGCGACGCCCTCGCCCTCGAGGCCCGACTCCTGGATCGTCTCCACCCCGGCCGCCTTCAGCTCGGCGTGGAGCTCGCGCACGTCGGTGAAGCTCTCGAGCGGCTGCGCCTCGCCGTCCCAGCCCGGATTGAAGGTGAGGATGTTCTTCTCGAACATCTTCTGAAAGAGGCCGAGGGTGGTCGCTCCGTTGCGGAGGATGGCCCAGTTGCCGCCGGGCATGTCACCGAGCGAAGTGAAGCCGAGCTTCTCGTAGAACGCCTTCGAGGCGGCGAGGTCTTCGACGGCGAGGGACACGGAAAAGGCGCCGAGCTGCATGAAGGTCTCCAAGAACGAGGTCTCCGCGGAGCCTCGCACGGGGGCGGGTACCGCGTCGCGCGGCGCAAGACATCCTCGAATGGGAAGGTCCGCAACCGAGGATGCGGCGAGATCGCGAGATCACCCGTCGCGCCGCGGCTTCTTGCCACGGAGAGGGGCATCACCCGACGAAAGAGCCGTGATTTCGAGGTCGGCAAAGGGCCGGAAGCGCCGGCACGGGACTTGAAGAGCGGGAGGTGGGCACGCGATGCACTCAGGACGTCCATCGTGTTCAACCTCCCTTTCCCCCCTCTCATGACCCTCACCTTCTTCGGCTTTCTCGCCGTGCTCCTCGTGGCGCTCCGCGACACCCATCGCGCCGAGCAGCGTCTGAAGAGCCGGCAGTGACGACCTGGGCCCGGCGTCTGGGCACGCGGCGCCGGGTCACGAGAAAGCGAGAGACGCGCCGCGTGCTTCAAATCGTGGCGTCGTAGGCCCGACGCGGCACCGGCACGTGGATCAGCGTGAAGCGATCCGGCTGGGAGAGGCCCTCTTCGACGGCTTCGCGGAGGCCCTCGACGTGGCTCGTGAGCACGCCCTCGCCGCCGAAGGCATGCGCGATGCGCGCGTACTGCGTGAGCACCGGGGCGGGACCCGGGCCACCGAAGTCCACGCCGACGCTGGGGAGACCACGCGCACGCTGCTTCTTTTCGATGAGCGCGAGGCTCTGGTCGTCGAGCACGACGATGACGAGCCCGAGGCCCAGGTCGCGCAAGGTGGCCAGGTCGCCGAGGGCCATCTCGAGCCCGCCATCGCCGAGCACGCAGACCACGGGCGTCTCCGGCTCGGCGAGCTTCGCGCCGATGGCCAAGGGGAGCGCGCAGGCCATGGTGCAGAGCCCGCTCGACTGCAGGAGCCGGTGCGCGTGCTGAAAGCGCCACTGCTGGCTGAGCAGGATGCGATGCGCTCCGGTGTCGACGGTGACGCGGGCGTGCTCCGGGGTCGCGCGGGCGACGGCGTCGAGGGCGCGACCAGGGCTGAGCCGGCCCGCCGTCTCCTCGGAGGGAGGCTCGAAGGCCGCGTGAAGCGCTGCGCGGAGGCGCGCCGGCTCCCCCGTCGGCCACGGAGAGGCCGCGAGGGCGAGGTCCCGCGTCAGTGCGTCGAGACCGACGGTGGGGTCGCAGGCGAAGGCGTGGGTGGCCTGGTGTACGTCGTGGTCGTTCGGCATCCGCGCGAGCTCGATGAGGGTCGCGCTCGAGTCGAAGGGGTCGCACCAGCTTCGCCGCATCTCGATGGGGTCGTAGCCGGCCAGGACGACGACGTCGGCGCGGGCCACGAAGGGCAGAAGCAAGGCGTCGGCTTTGGGAGAGAGACCCGCCGCGCCGAGGGCGAGCGCGTGGTCTTCCGGGAGCACGCCCTTGGCCTTGTAGGTGGTGAGCACCGGCATGCCGTCGAGGCGCTCGGTGGCCCGATGGACGGCCGCGGCGCCTTCCGCGTGGGCGAGCTCGAGGCCCACGAGGAGGAGCGGGCGCTTCGCGCAGGCCAGCTTCGCGCGCGCGTCGTCGAAGACGTCGCTGCCCACCGGTGAGGCGGGCGCCGTCGTGGGTGTGACGCGGAGCGGCGCATCGCAGGGCGCGAGCGCGACCTCGACGGGCAAATCGAGATGCACGGGGCCCGGGCGCCCTTCCTGGGCGACGCGAAGCGCCTTGTCGATCTGCTTCGGCGCCGCGGCGGGGTCGACCTCGAGGCTCAGCTTGGTGATGGGCCCCAGCACGGCGCGGTGATCGAAGATCTGGTGCGTGTAGCCAGCCGTGAGCGCGCGATCGACGCAGCCCGTGAGCACGACGAGAGGCACCCGGTCCTGCTCGGCGTTGGCGACCACGTTGACGGTGTTGGCGACGCCGGGGCCCACGGTCGCGACGAGGAGCCCGGGCGCACCCGTCGCGTGCCAGACGCCCTCGGCCATGAAGCCGCCGGCCGTCTCGTGGCGCACGAGCACGAAGCGGATGCCGGCGCGCTCGAGCGCGCCCATGAGGGTGAGCACCTCGCCTCCGGGGACGCCGAAGGCGTGGCGGATGCCGGCGGCGTAGAGGCGCTCGGCGAGGGCGTCGGCCACGGTTCGCGTCATGCGCCACCTTCGGACGCGGCGGCTTCGGGCGTCGCGGCATCGGACGCGGCGGACTCGATGGCGCCGGCGCCCTCGAGCGCGGCAAGCTCGGCCGCGTCGAGGCCGAGGACCTCGCGGAGCACCTCGCGGGTGTGCGCCGCGCGCACGGGAGGCGGACGCCGATAGCTGACGGGCGTCGCCGAGAGCTTGAGCGGATTGCCGAGAAGCGCGACCTCGCCGGTGCCGGCGAGGGAGTGGGGCATGGTGATCTGCATGTTCCGGTGCTGGGTCTGCGGGTCCGCGAAGACGCCGTCGAGCGTGTTCACGGCGCCGCAGGGGACCTTCGCGGTCTCCAGCGCAGCGATCCAGTCGGCCGTGGACTTCGTTCGGGTGCGCGCTGCGAGGAGCGGGACCAGCGCGTCGCGGTGTCGGACTCGTGCGGCGTTGGTCGCGAAGTGCGGATCCGCGGCCAGCTCGGGGCAGCCGGCGACCGCGCAGAAGCGCTCGAACTGCGCGTCGTTCCCCGCGGCGAGCACGACGTGCCCATCGGCGCTCGGGAAGACCTGGTAGGGCACGATGTTCGGATGGCCGTTGCCTCGGCGCACGGGGAGCGCTCCGCTCGTGAGGTAGTTGAGTGCGCCGTTGATGAGCCAGCTGACCTGCGCGTCGAAGAGCGCCAGGTCGAGGTGCTGGCCCTCGCCGGTCGCGTCGCGGTGCCGGAGCGCCGCGAGGATGCCGACGGTGGCGTACATGCCCGTCATGACGTCGGCGATGCCGACGCCCGTCTTCATGGGCTGGCCCTCGGGCTCGCCGGTGAGGCTCATGATGCCGCCCATGGCCTGGACCAGGAAGTCGTAGCCAGGCTGGTCCTTGCGGGGGCCGGTCTGACCGAAGCCCGTGATGGAGCAGTAGACCAGGCGCGGGTGCAGGGCGTGAAGGTCGGCGTAGCCGAGGCCATACTTGGCAAGGGTGCCTACCTTGAGGTTCTCGACGAGCACGTCGCATCGACCGGCGAGCCGGCGGAGGAGCGACGCGCCCTCGGACGTGCGAAAGTCGATGGCAACCGAACGTTTGTTCCGGTTGGCGCAGAGGTAGTAGGCACTCTCGCTCGTGTCGGCGCCGGCCGCGTCCTTCACGTAGGGCGGCCCCCACGCGCGCGTGTCGTCGCCCTGGCCCGGTCGCTCGACCTTGAGCACGTCGGCGCCGAGGTCTCCGAGGAGCTGCGTGCAGGTGGGGCCGGCGAGGATGCGCGAGAGGTCGAGGATGCGGAGCCCGGCGAGGGGACCTGGTACCGGAGCCGTCACAGGCCGACGCTATGTCCGTTAGGATGCGGGAGTCGATGGGCAAGAAGCGCGAGGCCGGCTACCAGGACGTGCTGGAGGCTCCCGAGCATCTGGTCGCGGAGGTCATCGGCGGCGTGTTGCACACGCAGCCCCGGCCACGGAGCACACATGCGCGGGCCGCGACGCGGCTCGGCGCGGCGCTGGACGGGCCCTTCGACCGTGGCCGAGGCGGCCCCGGAGGCTGGTTGATCCTTGGGGAGCCGGAGCTTCACCTCGGCGCGCGGCCCGACATTCTGGTGCCCGACCTGGCCGGCTGGCGCCGGGAGCGCATGCCCGAGATGCCCGACGCGGCGTACTTCGACCTGGCGCCGGATTGGATCGGCGAGGTGCTCTCAAAGGCGACGGCCCGCCGAGACCGGCTCGAGAAGCTCCCGATCTACGCGCGGGAGGGCGTGAGTCATGCGTGGCTCGTCGACGCCGAAAAGCAGCTCATCGAGGTCTACCGCCTCGACGGCGAGACCTACCGCTTCGTCGGCGGCGCGAGCGGCGACGACGAAGCGACGCTCGAGCCCTTCGCGGCGGTGCCGCTCGAGCTGGCCGCGCTCTGGGAGCGTTAGGCTCAGGCCGCGGCGGGCGCGCGGCGCTCGCGGAAGGCCTTCATTTGCCGGTCGCGCCACTTCTTGAAGCGGTTCCAGCCGAGGCCGACGAGAGCGCTGACGACGACCATGCCGCCGGCCGCGAGGAGCGCCTGGTCGAGGGGAAGCGTGCGGCCCACGGTCGCGGCGAGGCCGACGCCGGCGCCGTAGATGACCATGAGGTGGAACCAGTAGAGCATGAGGCTCTCGCCGGCGAGGGTCTGGAGCCAGCGCGGGAGGCGCTTCACGCGCAGCGCGAGGATGGCGAGGACCACGACGACGAGCACGACGCTCGCGAGCTTGAGCAGCACGAAGCTCGGCACCGAGTGCCGGGTGGTGGCCTCGGTGGTGTACTGGAGGGGGCTCGCCGCGATGAGGAAGTGCCCGGCGAAGAGCGCGGCGCTGAGCGCGGCGAGGCGGGGGATGGGCACGCGGGGATCGGTGCGGGCGCCCTGGGGCGCGACGACGAAGGTGAGCGCGACGCCGGCCATGACGTAGCCGGACCAGGGGAAGAGCGGGAAGAGCGAGCCGCCCTTGTGGGTGAGGTAGTTGGCGACGGGCCGCCACCAGCCGTCGTAGGCGACGGCGTCGGCGAGGGGCGCGAGGCCGATGAAGAGGACGCTGAGCGCGGCGGCGGCGAAGGCGACCTGTCGCTCGTTCTTCAGCACGAAGACGAGGCCCGTGATGATGGCGATGGAGACGCCGATGCACTGGAGCACGTCGGCCATCATGAAGGCGTGGATCGACGCCTCGGCGCGGGCCGGATCGCTCGACCAGGCCTCGGCGGGGAAGTGCATCGAGTAGCCCAGGAGGATGAGCCAGCCGATGCGCCGCCAGCGCTTCGTGACGCGGCGGGTGTTGGCCTTCCACTTCTCCATGTTCGCGAGGGTGGAGAGGGTGAAGGCGATGCCGGCGGCGAAGAGGAAGCCGACCGACACGAGGCCGCGCTGCCAGGTCCAGGCCTCGTAGATGGGACCCTGCCGGAGCTCCTGAGCGATGAGCGCGTCGAGCGTGTGCCCGTGGAGCATCTGGAAGGACGCGAGGAGCCGGAGCAGGTCGACGAAGAGGAGCCGCCCGCCGCCCTTGATGGCGAGCTTGGCCTTGGTGCCATCGGCGGCCTGAAGCGCGACGGCCTCGGTGGGCGTCGGATCGGCCAGCGTGGCGCTGGTGTCGGCGAGCTCGGGGAGACGCACACCGGAGCTTGCCGGAGAGTCCGGCGCGGCGCTCGGTACGGCGCTGTCCCCGCCCCTGGCGATGGCGGTGGAAGACATCGGGACCTCGTTCCGCCGGGACCCAAGCACGGGGACGGGGGGCCGTCCAGCGGGCGAGGGGCAGGGGGGTAGGAGCCGGGCACCAAACGAATTTGAAAATCGATATCCCTATGCCAGCCTCCCGGCCGTGGACGACGCGCGCTACCGCGGCCTGCAGGTCGCTGTCCTCTGGTTGGCCCTGGTGGTGGGGATGTCGCTGCACTTCGCCTACGACGTGAGCGGGATTCGCTACGGGCTGGCGTTCGAGGCTCCGGGGGCCGATGGCACCGTGCCCTGGTCGAACTTCGTCGTGAAGGGGCTCTTCTACGTGCTGCCCTTCCTGCTCGCGGTGGTCGCGAGCGCGGGGCCTGGGCGGGCGTGGCGGCGGGTGAACCTCGGGCTCGCCGCGCTCTTCCTGCTGCCCAACGCCGCGCACGTGCTCGGTACCGCGCGCGCAGCGGAGAGCGTGCTCGGGTACGCGCAGATCCTCCTCCTGAGCGCGCTCTTCCTCGCCAACGTCCAGCTCGTCCGGGCGTCGCGGGCGTGGGCCGCCGCCGGCACCGGCGCCGCGGCCGACGCGCAGCAGGCCTCCTGAGCCATGCGCCGTTTGCTCCTCGCCCTCGCGGCCGCGGGCCGCGCTTGCGCCTCTTCCGGCGACGCGCCCAGGGACCTCGGCGCCGATCTCGGCCCACCCGAGCCCCAGGACCGCTTCGGCGTACACCTCACGACCGCCGGCGGAGACAACACGGGGCTGCTCCTCCTCGTCGACGACGTCGAGGCCAACGCCGAGCTCGACCTGAGCAGGGGGCTCACGCTCTCCCCCAGCAGCACCGCAGTCGGCTCCCCCTTCGCGCCGGACCGCGTCTTCATCTTCGACGGCGCCTCGCCGCAGATCACGCGCTATCGCGTCGGGCCGGGCGACGCCTTCGAGGCCGAGGAGACCCTCGCCTTTCCGCGCTTTCTGACTCCACCTCGCTTCGTCGGCCCCGCACACTTCGTCTTCATCGACGCTCGCCGCGCCTACCTCTTCGACCCCTTCGGCGAAGAGCTCATCGTCTGGGACCCCGTGGACCTCGTGGTCACGGGCCGCGTCCCGGTCCCCACCGAGGACGTCCCGGGCCCGAACCTCCTGCCGCTCCCGGCCGTCCAGACCGCCCAGGTCGGTACGCGCGTCATCTACCCCATCAGCTTCGCCAACTCCTTCGACGACGCCGCCCACCCGCGCACCCTCGTCGCCGTCCTCGACACGACCACGGACACCCTCGAGACCCTGCTCGTCACCGAGCGCTGCGGCTACCTCCGCGACGTCTTCGCCACGAGCACCCGTGACGTCTATCTCGGCACGGACATCTTCTCGACTGCCGTCCACGTCGCGAGCGAGGGCGAACGCGCCGGCCCGAGCTGCGTCCTCCGCCTCGATATCGAGACGCTCACCCTCGACGACACGCCCGTGCTCGTCGAGGGCGACGACCTTGGCGGACGCCCGGGCGGCTCCTTCGCCTTCGTGGCCGACGACCGCGCCTTCGTCCGCACGCTGGACCCCGACGCGCTGCCCGCGGACACCACGCTCACGACGCTCGACCTCACCAACGGCGCGTTCTGGCGCTGGGGCTTCGTCGCGAACCTCGACCCGGTGAGCTTCCGCTTCGTCGAAGGCGCGCCGCTCGGGCCCGCCTTCACCCGTACCTACACCGTCCGCGACCTTCGCCTCACCGTCGACCGCACCCCCGCGGGCGGCAGCCAGCTGACGCGCATCCGCCCCGACGGCACGCGCACCCCGGGCGTGCGCACCGGGCAAACCATCCTCTACGTCTTCCCGCTCCGCTTCTGACCGCCATGACCTCTCGCCTCGTTCTGCTGTTCTCGCTCGCCACGGCCCTCGCGTGCGGCGACGACGCCGATCCCGGAACTCCCGACCAGGGCCCCTCCACCGACATGCCCGTCGGCGACGCCGAGCGCGTCGCCCTCGTTGCCGTCACCATCCTCCCCACGGGCGGCCGCACCACCTTCGTGCAGGCCATCGACCGCGACGACCCGGGTCCCTTCGGAACCGACACGGCCATCGAGCACGGCGGCAACGCCGTCAGCATCGGCGGCGACGGCGCGGTGTTCATCGGGCTCTCCGAGGAGCCGGTGTGGGTGCGCTACGACCTCGACGCGACCGGACAGCTCGCCGAGACCAACCGCCTCAGCCTCGCGCCGAGCGGTGCGCGACGCATCTCCTTCGGCAACGCCTACGTCGACGCGACGACGGCGGTCACCGTGGTGCCGGACCAGGCCGTCGCCGTGGTCTGGAACCCGACCACCATGACCATCACGCGGCAAATCGACCTGCCGCATTTCGCGGTGCCCGGCTTCACGGCCGAGTCCTACACGACCGTCGCCCACGAGGGGCTCGTCTACATCCCGGGACGCTGGGGCGACCTCATCCGTGGCGAAATCCGCCCCGGCGTGTCGACAACCATCCTAGATCCCGCCGCCGGCACCATCGTCGCCGTCGCCGAAGACGACCGATGCACGAGCGGGGGCCAGGTGGTCTTCGACGACGACGGCACCGCGTACGTCATGGGCGACGGGCGAACGCACCTCACGCACGCCATTTCGATCGTCACGGGCGAGCCGGCCCTCGACAACTGCATCCTCCGCATCGCGCCCGGCGAGGCCGACTTCGACCCGGACTACTACGTCGCCATCCCCTCACTCACCGGCGGCCTCCAGTCCATCACCGAGCTCAACACGGCATCGCAGGGCTCGGGCGTCGCCTTCGCCAAGATGTTCTATCCGGACGAGGTCCCGGACGGCGTCGGCTTCGGCAACTTCGAGTACTGGGACGCCCTCGCCCACCGCATGTGGCGCATCGAGCTGGGCGACACGCCCACGGCCGCGCCCGTCGAGGGACTCACCTTCGGCCGCGTGGGCTTCGGCAGCTATCGCTTCGAGGGCACGCTCTACCTCGGCGAGACCGACGACGGGACGAACACCGAGGTCTTCGCCATCGACCCCGTCACCAACCAGGCGACCTCGGCCTTCACGATGACCGGCTTCTTCACCGGCATCTTCGGCCTCGACTGAGGTCGCAACCCTCACCGAAGGACCGCCCCGAAAAAGACGAACGGCCCGGGCATGGTGACCCGGGCCGCACCGTCCGTTCATCGGGCCGCGGAAGTGCCCGACGGTGTCAGCGAACCCGGTCCACCGAGTAGGTGAAGCCCGGGAACACGATGCCCGATTGCCAGTTCGCCGGGTCGCTCACGTCGTTAAAGGTCGACGACCCGAAGCCGTCGGGGTTCGTGAGCGCGATAGGAATGACCTCGTCGCTGCCGTCGGGGCGACGCACGTTCACGAGGCGGCCGAAGATCTGGTCCGCCGTGGTCGGAACGTCGTCCTCGAGCGTGAAGGTGGCGACCTCGTTGCCCGGCGCGAAGGAGTAGACCTCCCACACGGGCTCCGAGCGCAGCATGAACCAGTTCTCCGCGTTGAACTCGCTCACCATCCGGTCAGGCGGCCACACGGTGGCGTAGGCCCGGTTGCCAACGCCGGGAATGATGCTTCCGACGGGCCGGCCCTCCGGCGTGAGGTCGAGCTGGTTCACGTAGTAATCCGGGTCGAAGCCATCGGCACCGTCGAGGACGCGAATGAGGCAGCCCGGGAAGGCCGGGTCGCCCGCAGCCCCGCCGACGAACTGCGACGACTGACCGGGGTGCGACACGAAGTAGATGGCCCCGTCGTCGTCGGTAACCGAGAGCGTCGGCCGACCGCACCGGGTGTCCTCGTCGTACGTCACCTCGAAGGTGTCCGGATCGATGATCGCCAGACGCATGATGGGCGCGCAGGTGAAGTCCATGTTCATGAAGCGGCAGTAGCCCATCGGAAGAAGCAGACGGCCTGAGGAGTCGATGCGCGAATCGGTGGCTCGGGCCGCCAGGTTCTCCGGCGGCGTCAGGCCCTCCGAGAGGTCGATGGTCTCGACGATGGTCATCGTCTGCGGGTTCCAGACGATGACCGCGAGCGCGTCGGGCACCACCATGTACGCCCGATCGTCGGAGATGAAGTGCGCGAAGCTCAACATGAAGTTGCCGCTGGTCGCGCCGGTAGCCGCGCTGTAGTTGAGGCGGTTATCGAACTCGACGATGTTGCCGTCCTCGTCGACGTCGTAGCGGATGATGACCGTCTCGTCGCCGAGCATCACGAAGAAGCTGCCGTTCGGTTCCGGCGGCGTCACCACGCCCAGGAAGCCCGGGAACTCGAGCGCCGTGCTCGTATCGAACTCCGTGCCCGCCTCGAGGTTGGGAACGATGCCCACGAGCGAGTTGAAGGTCTCGGGCGTCTGTTGCGTGAAGTGGACCACGTAGAAAGGGTCGACGGGCGGCGTCGTCATGTCCTCCATGGGACCCGGCCCGTCCTCCATCGTCGTCATGTCTCCAGGGTCCACGGTCATCATGTCGGGGTCGGTACCCGTGGTCCCGTCGTCGTCGTCGCCGCAGGCGAAAGCCAAGGCGAGCATCGAGATCGCGAGAAGCGCGAGGCCCCTCGTGCTGTTGTTGTCGATGTTCATGCGCCCATGTGTCTGCCCGAAGCACGGAAGAGGCAATCCCTGTAGTGGGGTGCTTTGCGCTTAATTTATCAAATTATTAGTCGCATTATTGGATGCATTAACTCACCTGCTCAAGGCGACGGACGTACGTATCCAAGGGCCCGCCATGAGACCATCAGGCGCTCGGAGGCGACCGCACGAGCCTCATGAAGGCCCTATGACAGGGGTTGGTTCACTGCGCCGAGTCGACCTCTCCTGTGAGCTTGAAAAAGTACGCGCGACCGGGGCGTTGGACGCCGAAAAAATCGAAGACTCGGGCGTCGTTCAGGTTTTGAACCTCGAAGGTTCCCGTGAGACCCAAGGGGCGCTCCACCCGATAAGAGAGAAAGATGCCGTAAACTACCTGGCGATCGACGCGCGGTTTGAAGTCTGGATCGCCCTGCGACTCCCAGCCGCGGAAGAACTCTTCCACGAAGCGTACGTCCCCCCCGAAGCTGAACCGGTCGCGGGCAGTCATTGCGTCGTTCCAGCGGAAGGCCGCGTTGGCGTTGACGAAGAGGAAGGGTCGATTGGGAATCCGGTCGCCGTTGAAGGTAGCGAAGATCCCGTCGGGCGAGAGGTTCCGCACGTCCTGGTACGTCAAGTTACCGCCGGCCGTCACCCAGTCGCCGAGCGAGGTCCACTGCAGCGCGGATTCCAGCCCCAGAATGCGTGCGTCGAGCACGTTGCCGAAACGCAGGAAGTTGTCCTGATTGGGCAAGAGCACGATCAGGTTCTGCGCCAGGCGCATGAAAAGGTTCAACTCAGCTTTGAAGCGGCCGGCCACCCCGGTGCGGTGGTCTACTTGGACACCGATGTTGCCGTTGTGGCTCCGCTCGGGTGCGAGCTCGATGTTACGCAGGATGAGTCCGGCATTGCCGAAGACCTCGAAGGGGTCCGGCAGGCGAACGGCCCACTCGTAGGACGCCTTCGCCCAGAGCCAGTCCCCGGCGAGCCGAATGCGCAGACCATCGCCGACTCCGCCGAAGCTGTCCCGGCGGCTGAAGTCCTGGGACTCGCCGCCGAAGAGCACTTGCTCGGTGGCGAGCTGAAGCACGTAGTGCTTGGCGAACACCCTATTTTCGACGCGCCCGCCCCAGAGCGTCGCCCGGTAGCTGATCCCGCTGACGAGCGTGCCGAGGTCCTGGCGGAACTGAAGGGGATCTCGGCCTTCTGCCGACGTGCTCAGCCGGTTGTCGCCGTCGACGGTGGAGAAGCGTGGCGTGAAGGCGATGGTCACCTCGTGGTCTTCGGAGATGCGCCAGGCGGCCACGACCCGGCCGAACGCGCTGAGGTCATCGAGATGCTGGTAGAGGGGAATCCCGTCGATCTCGCCGCACGGGCTTCGCTCGCGGCCGATGGTCTCGCCGAGCCAGTTGTGGGCGAAGCACCCCCGGTCATCGAGCAGATCGCGGGACCAACCGAGGGCGAAGACCGACTCCAGCGTGAAGGGACCGTGGTCGACCTCGTAGCGAAGGGTCCCGCCGTGGGAGCGCTGCTGGAGCTGCGCGTCACCGTAAGGCTGCGTCATCACGACGTTGTGCTGCAGGTCGCGATTGGCACCCGAGCTGTAGAGGCTGAGCTGCAGTCGCCGGGCCCAGGGCTTGTCGAGGACGCCGATGTCGACGTTGCCGTTGTAGGCCTGGTAGTCGTCGTGGAAGCGACGGAGGTTCGCGTCCTCTTCGCGACCCGAGAGGTCCACGACCGGCACCAAGATGCGGTAGTTGTTCGCCGTACGGTCGAAGAACCCTCGAAAGCCCACGGTGAGACCCGTGTCCTCGTCGAAGTAGCGCGCGACACCGGCGGCGCGATGCGTGCGAAAGGAGCCGACCTGGTAGCTCGCGACGCCGAAGGAGCGGCGCTCCGCGTCTCCCGTGCGCAGATTCACGAGGCCGCCGAGCGCGTCGGCACCGAGGCGGATGGGGACGACACCCCGGTAGATCTCGACCGTATCGACGACGCCGACGGGGATGTTGGCGAGGCTGCGAAAGCCCGCCAGCTCGATGGGTACGCCGTCGAGCAAGAAACGGACTTGGTCGTCGGTGAGCCCACCGAGCGAGAAGCGCGATCCGGACCCGAGGCCGCCGGAGCGCTGCACGCTCACGCCCTGCTCCCGGGCGAGCACGTCGCCGAGGTCTCGGGCCCGCGCGCGCTGTGCCGCGATGTCCACGACGTTCACGGCCTCGGCGCTCCGCTCGAGGATTCCCTCGCGGTCCCGCTCCGCGCGCGCCGACGCACTCATCCCCGAGTCGGACGCAGGCAACTCGTCTTCGAGGGCGTCTTCCGGGCCAGCGGCCGCCTCGTCGCCGGGCGCCTCGGGCTCGACGGCGTCCTCGGCGGGCGGAGGCGTGGGCCGCGGCCGAAGTACCCATCGATAGAGCACTCGGGACTCGATGGCGCGACCGCTTCGGGTCGCCGGCCGGAAGCGCGAGCGCCGAAGCGCACGGGCGGCGAGGTCGTCGTAGGGTGCGCCGGCGGACTCGACGACCCGAACGGCCGTGACGCGACCTCCGGTGTCGATGGTGATCTGGAGCACCACCGACACGGGGTCGGGGACCACGAGGCCCTCGGGAGCTTCGGCGGGGGCCTCTGCGAGCAGCGCCGGCGGCGGGAGCCAAGTCCGGCCGGCGGCCGGCGCCGCCTCGGCCGCGGCACCCACCGTCGGCTGCGGGCTCGCCGCAGGCCCCGCCGGCTCATCGGTCGACGCCCCGGGGCGTGCATCCGGCGGCGCAGGCTGGGAAAACGCCGGGCCCGGAGCGGCCGCAGCCGCGGCGACGAGGGCCAAGCCGCGCAGC
>CALCTH010000019.1 GCA_937893795.1 uncultured Myxococcales bacterium
CCGACGACACGGTGGCATCCTAGCACTCGACCTCGAGGCGCTCATCGGCGTGACGACGGCGGTAGTCACGTAAGCGCCCCTCTCGCCGGCCGCCGCCTCGTCACCCGGAACGAAGCTGATCGCACACCCAGGCGCCCACGGCCTTCGTCCCTAGCTCGCCGCCCACGTCGCGGGTGCACTTCCCTTCCGCGAGGCCGCGCTGGACCAGCGCGCGCAGCCGGGCGTCTTCGTGCGGATGCCCGAGGTGTGCCAGCAGCTGGCCCACCGTGAGCACCGTGGCGAAGGGGTTGGCGACGTCCTGCCCCGCGAGCGGCGGCGCGCTCCCGTGCACCGGCTCGAAGAGGCCGCGGAGGCGCCCGCGCTCGTCGCCGGGCGGCCGCACGTTGGCGCTCGCCGCCATGCCCATGCCGCCCTGAAGCGCCGCAGCGAGGTCCGTGACGATGTCGCCGAAGAGGTTGCAGGTCACGATGACCTCGAAGGGCCGCGGGTCCTGCACCAGATAGAGGCAGAGCGCGTCGACGTAGACGTGATGCGCTTCGAGCTCCGGGTACTCGGCCGCCACCTCGCGAAAGACGCGGAGCCAGAGCTCGTGCGCGTGGACCATGGCGTTGTGCTTGTCCGCCATGTGCACCGAGCCGGCCCCGGTCCGCGTCGCGTGAGCGAAGGCCGCGCGAATCACACGCTCCACGCCCTTCCGGCTGTTCACGTCTTCCTGGATGGCGATCTCGTCGGGCGTGCCCTTCTTGAAGTGCCCGCCCATGCCCACGTAGATGCCTTCGGTGTTCTCCCGGAAGACGGTGAAGTCGACGTCCGCCGCCGCGTAGGCCTTGAGCGGCATGAGCCGATCGGCGAGGCACTGCACGGGCCGCACGTTGCAGTAGAGGTCCATGCCGAAGCGGAGCCCGAAGAGGATGTCCCGGGCGTGCTGATTGCCCGGCACGCGCGGGTCGCCGAGCGCGCCGAGCAGCACCGCGTCGGACTCCTCGGCGATGCGCGCGGCCACCTCGTCCGGGAAGGTCGTCCCGTCGCGCAGGTAGCGCTCGGCGCCCAGGTCCAGCACGTCGAGCGCGAGCGCCCAGCCCCTCAGCTCCGCCAGCGTCCGGAGCACGTCCATGCCGACGGCGGTCACCTCGGGCCCGATCCCGTCGCCGCCGATGACCGTGACCCGGAAGCTCGTCGCCGCTTCGCTCATGGCCGCGACGCTAGCAACCGCGCCGCGATCTTCGCGCGAGGTCGGTCACGCGCGGCCGACGCCGTTCCCGCCGCGCGGGCCGTGGCGTATCGATCGTACGGTCCGCGGGTCGGGACGTACGCGCTCCGCGCGGCGACCCGCCTCCTCGGCGACGGGCTCGTAGCGGGGCGCCCCCTACAGCCCCTCCCGGCGCGCGCCGATTTCATAACGATGGCCTCGACCCATGGGCCCTCCGCAGCCCTTGCTGTTCCCTTGACACCATCCGATCCACGGGGGAGCGTTGCGCGAGCGTCGCTCATGAACTTCCTCGCCGCAGGACTCTCCGACGTCGGGCTCCAGCGGGAGCACAACGAAGACAGCTTTTGCATCCTCCCGGAGCATCGGCTGTTCATCGTGGCCGACGGGATGGGTGGCCACCGCGCCGGTGACGTCGCCTCCAAGATGGCCACCCACGCCATCGCGAGCTTCTTCCAGGCGACCTCGAGCGAGGACGCGACCTGGCCCTTCAGCTTCGACCCGCACCTGAGCGTGGACGAAAACCGTCTGATCACGGGCATCAAGCTCGCCAACCGGAAGATCTTCGAGGCCTCCATCAAGCACCGCGAGGTGCACGGGATGGGGACCACGGTGGTCGGGGCGCTCTTCTCGAAGGAGAAGGACAAGCTCTACGTGGCGCACGTGGGCGACAGCCGCGCCTACCGCGTCCGCGACGGCGAGATCACTCAGCTCACGCGGGATCACTCGCTCCTGAACGACTACCTCCTCGTCATGCCGGACATGACCGAGGAGCAGAAGGAAGAGCTCCCGAAGAACGTGATCACACGGGCCCTCGGCATGCAGGACTCGGTGGCCGTCGACATGGTTCCGGACGAGCCGCAGGCCGGGGACGTCTACGTGCTCTGCTCGGACGGGCTGAGCGGCATGGTCACGGACCCGCAGATCCTCGAGATCATCGCGGACGCGGGCACCGACATGGAGAACGCGGCGGAGCGTCTCGTCGCCGCCGCGAACCAGCACGGCGGCGAGGACAACATCACCGTCGTCACGCTGCGCTTCTCCGGCTAGCGGTGTCCCATGGCGGCGGGCGCCCCAACCCGCCGCGGCTTTCGCGGGCGCGGCGGCTCTGCTAGCAGGCTGCCGATGCGGAAGTTCACCGTTCGCCACCAGATCGCCTGCACCCCGGATCGCTTCTGGGAGGCCATCCTCTGGGACCCGGCCTTCAACCAGGCGCTCTACGGCGACCTGCTCGGCTACGGCTATTCCGTTCGCAAGAACGACATCGAGAACGGCGTCCGCGAGGCGACCATCACCCCGAAGGTCGACCTGCCCGGCCCCATCAAGAAGGTCATCGGCGAGAGCATCGGCTTCGACGAGAACGGGCGCATGGAGGGCGAGGGCGACGCGCGTGTCTACCGCTTTCACGTCGTGCCCCACACCTTCTCCAACAAGATCAGCGTCCGCGGCCACATGGAGGTCCCGCCGCTCGGCGCGGACAAGTGCCACCGCATCGTCCACTTCGAGGTCGGCTGCACCATCTTCGGCATCGGCAAGCTCGTGGAGACCTTCGCCTCGAAGGAGGTCGAGCGCTCCTACGACCAGAGCGCCGAGTTCACGAACAGCTACCTGGCCCGCCAGGGGTGAACCGGCGCGGCGCGTGGGCGCTGGCGCTCGTGGGACTGGCCGCGGCGGGTCTCGGCGCGGGCGTCGCCTGGCTCCTCCGAGCCCCTTCGGCTGCGCCACCCCCGTCGCCGCTCTCGCCGCCGGCCACGAGCCCACCGGCCGCCG
>CALCTH010000020.1 GCA_937893795.1 uncultured Myxococcales bacterium
CGCCGCTCCGAGCGCGTGCGGCGGCCAGCGTCGCTCGCGCCAGGACCCGGTCCTTTCGGGTGCGTAGACCCGCCGACAGCGCCTCCTCCAGGCGGGCCGCGCTCGCCGACACGTCGCCGCGGGCCTCGGCTTCGGCGGCACGAATCCAGAGGTAGTAGGCGCGGAAGCCGGGCGCGAGGCGCGCCGGGTCGGTTCCCTCGAGGAGCGCGAGCGCTCGCGGGAGCCGCCCCTGCCGAAGCGCCGTGAAGGCCACCCCCCCCGCGCCGTAGCGCCAATGCCCCCAGACCAAGAGAAGCGCCGCGGCCCCGAAGAGCCCCGCCCGCCAGGGGTCTCCGCCCATGCCGCGCAGCACGGCGAAGGCCACGGCGACCACCACGAGGGGCCAGCGAAGGCGCGGCGTCAGCACGCGGGAACGCTAGCAGCGAGGCCCGCCGGAAGCGGCGCCTTCAGCCGCGAATGGCCTGCACGCGGACCACGTCCTCGCGCACGAGGAGGTCCTTGAGGCTCTCGCGGTCGATACGCCCGATGAACCCGTCGCCGTGCGGCTGCAGGAAGTAGTTCTCGAGCACGTCCTCGCCCGGGATGTCGTCGAAGTCGACGCGGACCGCGTAGGGGCCCGGATCGCGCCGAAGCTGTGTCCGGAGCCGGTCGCCGAGCTTCGCGAGGTGAACGCGCGTCAGCGCGGGACGCGGCGCCTCGTCGCCCACCGTGCCGCGGACGACGATGACCTCGCGGTGGGGGTCCGGGGCCGGCGCTGCGCAGGCCGAGAGCGTGACGAGCGTGATGAGTGTCGTACGGATCATTCGTTCCTCGAGCTGCCCACCCTCGGAACATGGGTATCTGTCCCCCCGGCCCGGCATTCATTACGGGGCCCCTTCGCTCTCCCGCACCCTGCCCTATGCGCCGGCGCAGCGAGCGTTTCGCCGGAGCCTCAGAGTCCGCTCAGGCGAAAGAGCAGGCCCTCGAAGACGCCGCTCGCGGTGCCGCGCTCGTGCCCGACGGCGAGGAAGGTCACGCCTCCCACCGCGTGGGTCGCGCCGCCGACCCAGGGGAGCGGCAGGTCGAGCAGCCGCAGGAGGTCGACGCCGCCGCGCCGGCTCCCGTCACCCGCGAAGAGCCGCAGCCGCCGAGCGTGCCCGTCGACGAGGGCGAGGCCTCGCGCGTCGCCCACGAGCGCACGGCTTCGGACGATGGGGTCCCGCTCACCGACCTTGCCGAGCTGGAGCGAGGCGCGAGCGCCGCGGGGCGTGAACGCCGTGAGCACACGGTCGGCGTGGGGCGCCCGGGGCGTGAGCCAGAGGTTCTCGGCTGCGAAGGCCGCGAAGCGCGCGCGAAGGTCTTGGCCCTCGGGCCAGCGCCGGGCCTCGCAGCCCCTCGGCGTGTCGAAGTCGACCTGAAGGACCTCGCCCAGCGACGTGGTCACGTACACCGCGCCCTCGGGGCTGAGGGCGAGCGAGCTGCCGCCGACGCTGCAGCGTAGGACCTCCCCGCGGGGGTCGACGCGCCAGCTGGCCGCCTCGGACACGGCGACGACGCGACCGGTCGCATCCGCCGCGAGCAGCGAAGGGGCCGGGTCCGCGCCCGGAAGGCGCAGCGTTCCCGTCTCTCCGAAGAGCGGATCGGGCGCGAGTGCGCAGGGCCTCTCGGCCTCGATGAGGTAGCGCCGCAGCGCCCCCGAGGGATCGAGAACGACGAGGCCGGCGTCCGTGCGCGCCACGTCGCCGGCGACGCGGAAGACACTCTCCGCGAGGCGGGACTCCTCGTCCTGCACGTGGCAGCGGGTCGCGTGGAGCTCCCGGGCGCCGACGCGGAGCGGCCGGGGTCGCGGGCGGAGGCTGGGCAGCTCGGCGGCTCGCGCGGCCAGCGTCGGC
>CALCTH010000021.1 GCA_937893795.1 uncultured Myxococcales bacterium
CCGTGCAGCGCGTGGCGGCGTCGGCCGTCGTCCCGCCGAGCCGAGGCGGGGGCGCCCCGAGCCGCGAGCCCGGCGAAGTTCGCCCGTCGGTCACGGCTGCCTCTCGCCTGCGCCCCATCAGGCTACCAGTCGCGCCTTCCCTCGTGGCAGGGCTCAGAACGCGAGGAAGCGACCGGACCAGGCCATGCGGAAGCTGGCGAGACCGTTCGACCACACGCTGAAGGAGTCGCGGCCCTCGCGGAGCGCGAAGAGGTTCAACTCGAGGCCCAGGCTGACGAAGCGGTTGACCTGATAGTTCAGGGCCACCCGGCCCCGCAGGAGCTGGCGAAGGTCGGCTGCGCCGAGCACGTCGATGAGGGACGCGAAGTAGTCGATGTCGCCGCCGAGCGTGACGCGGCGACGGAGGCCTTCGCGGGCGACGAGGTAGTCGTTCACCGTCAGCTGTGCCCCGAAGCCCGGCTGCGTGCGACGGAGGGCGCCGTCGAGGGCGTCGAGCACCTCGAAGCCGGTCTTGAGCTTGGCGACCACCTTGAGGTGCGGGCGCCACTGGGGACCCACCGTGAAGCGCGTGCGGAGAAAGCGCGCGGCGCCCTCCTCTGCGCTGAGCTCCGTCTGCAGCTGCGCGTCGATGAAGAGGTCCGGCACGTAGAGGGCGTCGTTATGGGCCCGGAGCCCGCGCCAGGCGCCGGTGGTCTCGTAGAGGAGCACGTCCGTGCCCTCTTCCAGGCTCGAGTCGTCCGTCGAGACGAGCGTGTACGTGAGCCCGAGGCTGTTGTCCCAGCTCGCCAGGCGCGAGTGCATGCCGCCCCTCAGGTCGAGGTTGATCCCCACCTGGGATTGGTTCGCGTTGGTGAGCGGGCTCTCTTGGTAGGCGCCGTTGTCGCGCACGGCGGTCCCCGAGAAGGTCAGGGCCGCGCTACCCCCGGCGCGCCACTCGAGGCGCTCGAAAGGATCGCGCAGCGCGGCTCGTGGGTCGCCGTCACGCGGGACGCGGAGGTGGTCGAGGACGACGCCGCGAAGCGTCGGCTCGCCCTCCGCCGCCTCGAAGTCGGCCTCCGGCACCACGCGGGCGTCGCCACCATCCGCCAGGAAGCGCACCGTGACCACGCGGTAGGTCGCGGCATCGTCGAGAGGCCGGCCGTTGATCTTCACGCGCACGGCGCCGCTGGCGAGGCGCGTGACGTCCATGCCCAGCGTCAGCAGCCCGTCGGGGTTGGCCCGCGCCAGTCCCAGGAGGTAGCGCGCCGGAACGCGCGCGACGACGAGGGGCTCGTCGTATTGGAGCGCGATGGCCACGTCGCTCCGCGTGAGCTCTCGGGGATTCGCGGGGCGCCAGCGGTCGTCGATGGCGGCCAGGTTCAACAACGCCACGTCGGACTCGGTGGCGTCGCGCATGCGGGCCGCCGTGAGGTCCGCGAAGGCAGCCGGGTCCATCGGTCGCTCGGGGTCGAGGTGGCCCCCGGCGAGCTCGTCACCGT
>CALCTH010000022.1 GCA_937893795.1 uncultured Myxococcales bacterium
GGAAGCACGATGAGCCCGGTGACGAGCGTCAGCGCACCGCTGCCGCCCACGGCGATGAGTGACGCGCGCGCGAGCCCGCGCTCCACCGCGCGCATGCTCGGCACCGGCGGGGGCGGGGGCGGCAGGGTCCAGGCCGCCGACTCGGGCGCCTCGCTGAGGGGGAGACGGGCGGTCATGCGCCCTCCCCGCGCGGGAGCCGCACGGTGAAGGCCGAGCCCACGCCGAGCTCGCTCTCGAGCGTCAGCGTGCCGCCATGGAGCGCGGTGAGCCGTCGAGCGATGGCGAGGCCGAGCCCTGCACCCCCGCGCCGGCCGCGGGGGCCGTCCGGCGCCGCCTGCGCGAACTCGTCGAAGATGTGCTCCTGGTCCTCGGGCGCGATGCCGATGCCCGTGTCGCGAACCTCGATGGACACGGCGTCCGCGGACGCCGATGCCTCCACGACGACCTCCCCGACGTCCGTGAAGCGGAGCGCGTTGCCGGCAAGGTTGGTGATGATCTGCCGGAGCCGCTTGGCCTCGCCGATGACCGGGGGCAGGTCCGCGGGCACCACCGCCCGAAGCGCGACCTCCGCCGCGTGACGCTGGCCCCGAAGCTCGGCCACCACGCCGTGGATCAACGGCCCGACGTCGACCGGCGCCGGGGCGATGACCAGCTGGCTCGAGGTGGCCTCGTTGAGGTCGAGCACGTCCTCGAAGAGCGAGAGAAGATGCGTGCCGGCGTCCTTCAGAACCCGAAGGTCGTCGCGCTGCCCCTGGCTGAGCGGACCGTCGATCTCCTCGAGGAGGACGTCCGCGAAGCCCAGCACGGCGTTCAGCGGCGTCCGGACCTCGTGACTCACGGCCCGGAGGAGCTCGGCCCGCTCTGCCTCCGCCTCCTCCGCCCGGATGCGGAGCGTGCGCTCCCGCTCCAGGGCCGCGCCGAAATCGAGGCGGAGCTCGTGGAAGGAGCGGACCAGCGTGCCCAGCTCGTCGAGGGTGCGGAGCGGGATCGACTCGGTCAGATGCTCGTCGCGCACCATCGCGGCCAGGCCCTGCCCGACGAAGCGGAGGTCGCTCGTGAAGTCGCGGGCGCCGACGCCCACGCCGAGCACCGCCACGGAGAGCGAGGCCACGGCGGCGAAGGCCAGGGCCAGCAGGAAGCGGGAGAGCGGGCGGAGCTCGCCGGCGCTCGCCGGGGGCAAGTCGGCGAGCAGCGCGGCGCCTACGCCCGCCAGCGTGAGCGCGAGCACGAGGCCGAGCAGAAACACCACGCGGACGCTCGCGCGCTGGAGATCGGCGGGCGGCCCGGGCCGCGGATCCTGCGGGGGTTTCAAGGCGCCCACGGTAGCGAATCTCGGTGCCGCAGCGATAGCCCCGGCGCGCCTGGCGCGGGCTGAACGAAGGCCCTAGGAGCGGCGCATGGCACGGCTCCTTCTCCCCCTCCTCGGCGTGTGTCTCGCGTGCTCGGACTCCACCCCCGCGGCGGACGTCGCCGTGGCCGAAGGCCGGCCGCCGGCCTCCTTGGCGCCCGGCGGAGCGCCGTCTCCGGCGCAGGTGGAGGTACCTAGCAGCGCCCCAGCGCCCAGCGGAGGCGCCGTACCGAGCGCTTCGGCCCCCGCGGGCCATCCCCCGCTGGGCGGCGGTGCGCCGGCCATGGGCGGAGGCGCGCCGTCGGGCTTGGACCCGGCAGCTCCCGTTCTCGCGGGCGTGCGCTGGCAGGCGCCGCCGGCCTTCACCTTCCGCCGGCCCTCCATGCCCATGCGGGCTGCCGAATACGTCGTGGCCGGAGAGGCCGGCGAGGCGTTGATGACCGTCTTCCACTTCCCGGGCATGGGCGGAAGCGTGGACGACAACGTTGGGCGCTGGGTCGGCCAGTTCACCGTGGCCGGCTCGGAGGAGCCGGAGCTCTATCGCGCCACCCGCGACGCCGCGGGCCTCGAGGTGCACCTCGTCGACATTCGCGGCACCTACGTCAACTCGATAACGCAGACGCCACCGACGGAGGACACGCGGCTCCTCGGGGCCATCGTGCTGGGTCCGCAGGGACCGGTCTTCTTCAAGCTCGTGGGCCCCGACGCGACCGTCGAAGCCGCCAGGCCCGCCTTCGAGGCCTTCACGGGGAGCCTCGGACCGGCCGCCTGAGCCTGGTCAGACCGCCGTCAGGCCGCCGTCCAGCGTGAGCACGCTGCCCGTCATCCAGCGCGCCGTGAGGAGCTGGAGCACGGCACGGGCCACGTCCGCCGGGAGGCCGCGCCCGAGCGGATGCAACGCCCGCAGGCTGGCGAGCTGCGCTTCGATACGGTCGGCCCGCTCGGTCTCCGGGGGCGGCGGCTCGTGGGGCGTCAGGCGAAGCTGCCGCACCATGGCCGTGTCGACGACGCCGGGCGCCACGGCGTTCACGCGAACGCTCGGCGCCAGCTCGGCGGCGAGCACCTTCGTGGCTACTTCCAGCGCGGCCTTGCTCATGGCGTAGCCGAGCGTGTGCGGGGCCGGCCGCGGCGCGAGCGTGCTCGAGACGAGCACGACGCTGCCGCCGCGCTCGCGGAGCCGGGGCACGGCAGCCTGGACGAGGAGCACCGGCGCGAAGGCGTTGATGCGGTGCACGGCCTCGAGATCCCTCACGGAGATCGCGCCGAGCGCGGCGTGCCGGGCGACGCCCGCCGCGCAGACGAGACCGTCGAGGCCACCC
>CALCTH010000023.1 GCA_937893795.1 uncultured Myxococcales bacterium
CCTACCTCGACACCTTCCAGGCGGCCTCGGACAGCGGCGGGGGCGAGCTTGGGCGCTCCCTCACCGTGCCCGCCGCGAGCTGGCGGCGCCTCTGCGCAGCGGCCGAGGCCGAGGACGCCGAGGCGTGGGAGCGGGAGCGGCAGGTGCTCGCGAGCGCCGCGCTTCCCCGGGTCTTCGCGGCGGAGCGCGACGCCCTCTTGGCGGGAATCGCCCCCGGCGCCGCAGCCACCCTCGACCGGCTCCGCCCCGTCGCCGGCGCGCTCCACGAGTCGGCCGCGCGCCTCGGCCGCACGCCAGCGGTGTGGAGCCACGAGGTCGGCGCCGCGCCCGTGCTTCGGTGGTGCGTGGCGGCCCCCGTGGCGTCCGAGCGATCGCTACTCTTCGACCAGGGGGAACGCATCCAGGGCCTCGCGGGCGCGCTGGCGGAAGGAGGCCTCGCGGGGCTGCCCGTGGCCGAGGCCTTTCGCCGGGTCTACGGCTTCGCCATGGACCCGGGTGTGCACGACGGGATCTTCCGCGTGCTCCTGCACCGGCTCCGGGCGGCGCTGGAGGGCTCGGCGAGCGTCGAGCGCGATGGGGAGGTGCTTCGTCTCCTCCCCGAGCGCGCCCTCGTGCTCCCGGAGCCACGCAGCCAGGCGCCCTTCGGCGACCGCATCCTCCGGCTCATCGCGGCCTCCCCGGGCAAGACGGCCAAGGAGCTTGCCGAAGAAGCCGGCACCACGGTGCGGGGCGTGCAGCGCACGCTTCGCCTGCTCCTCGATACGGGCGCCTGCCGCGCGGAGCGGGTGGGGCGGCGCACCGTTTACGCCGTCGAGGACACGACGTTCAGCGAGCCGACGCACTTCGGCCGCGCGGAATGAGCGCGACCGCGGCGGGCGGCGAGGAGAGCCCGCCGCTAGGGTTTCGCAGCATGCGCACGCTGGCGCGCGGGCCCGGGAGCGTCATCGAGCTCGTCTACCGGCGGGAGGGGACCTTTCGCCGGATGTACGCGGTGAAGCGACTCGCGGGCGCGCTGCGCCGGGAGCCCGCCGCTCGCGCCCGCTTTCTACGTGAAGCGCGGCTGCTCGGCGCGCTCCGGCATCCGAACGTCGTGGCCGTGCTCGACGTCGGCGAGGACGACGAGGGTCCCTTCTTGCGCACCGACTACGCCTTCGGCGTGTCGCTCGGTGAGCTGAGCGCGCGGCTCGCGAGCCGCGGCATCCGCTGCCCGCCGCAGCTCGCGCTCCGCATCGGGGTCGCCGTGGGGCACGCGCTCTGGGCCACGCACGAGCTGGAGGATCAGCATGGCGAGCCCCTCGGTCTGGTGCATCGCGACCTTCGGCCCGCCAACGTGCAGATCGGCTTCGAGGGCGTCGTGCGCCTGCTCGGCTTCGGCGTGGTCCAGAGCCTCGCGGACGAGGCGCCGGCGACGAGCCTCACGCCGAACCCCTACCGGGCGCCGGAGCAGCGGCGCCAGGACGTGGTCGACGGGCGGGCGGATCTCTTCGCCCTCGGCGTGCTGCTCCACGAGCTCCTGGCCGGAGGCCTTCCGGATCCGGAGCGGCCCCTCGGCGGGCGCGTCCGCTGCTCGGAAGAGGTGCTCCGGCTCGTGGACGAGCTCCTCGCGCCGGACCCGCGGGACCGGCCGGCCAGCGCGGCCGCGGTGACGCGGCGCCTCGAGCTCGAGGTACGGGAGCTGGTGCTCCAGGAGGGGCCCCTCGACCTGCGCGGCTTCCTCGAGGAGACCCTGGGCGACGTGATCACGCGCCGGCGCCGGGAGCTCTCGACGCTCTGGGACGCTTTCGACGGGGACGTGTCGCCGGCGCCGCCGGCGCGGGTCGGCACGGGGCCGAACACCGGGCGCTACTGGCGCTTGGCCGCCGCCATGGCGTTGGCCGCCATCCTCCTCGGCGTCGCCCTCGCGCGGCTGACCTGAACCTTCAGGGAAGAGGCTCGGGCGCGGCGGCGCCGTCGGGCGCGGCGGCATTCTCGACGGGGAGGTCGCCCGGCAGGGGGCGCTCGTCGAGGGCCGCTTCCTCGTCCGGGGGAGGTGCCGCGTCGGTGGCGAAGGGCGCGATGGGCTCGGGATCCGGGCCGTCCTGGCCGCGCCCCGTCACGAGCTTCGGGGCGCGCTCGACGGCCGCGCGCTCGAGCCAGGTCTCGAAGAGCGCGTTCATCGCGGGCGTGACGGTGTGCGCCACGTCGTCGAACTCCTCGAGCACCACGGCGTTCCCGGCCTCGCGGAGCCGCCTGACCCAATCGCGCGTAGGCTCGATCGTCACGATGGGGTCCGCCGTCCCGTGCATGGCCCAGGTCGGCGGTGTCCGCGGGTCGTCTGGCCGCGCCGCGGGCGGCACCCAGCCCGCGATGGGAAGCGCGAGGCCCACCTCCTCGTGATGGAGGGCCAGCGTCCAGGTGAGCATCCCGCCCTGCGAGAAGCCCGTGACGATGGGCGTCCCGGCCGTGGCCCGCGTACGACGCACGTGGGCGATGAGCCGCGCCACCCGCTCGGCCGCCGAGAGCAGATCCTCCGCCAGCTCGTGGTGCCGCCCCTGGGTCACGCTGTGGCGCGCCCAGCTGTACCCCTCGCCGAGGCGAAAGGGACCGCGGGGGACCAGCACGCGAAGCGGCGTAGGCACCCGCTCGAAGGGACCGCCCGGGACCCGCGGCCGGTCGCCGCGACCGTGGAGCATGACGACGAGCGGGAGGCGTACGCCGTCCGGGTGGCGCCCGAGCTCCACTTCGGCGACCCACAGGCCCTCGAAGACGAAGGCCCGGGCGCGCACGCCGGGACCCACCGGCAGCGGTGCGTCGTCCATGCGGGCCTTGTCGACGCCGGTCAGCACGGGACGCGCGACCGGCGCGAGCGCCTCTGGGAGCACCGTCGCGTCCGCGGCGAGGGCCTCGTCGAGGGTCAGATCACCCCCTGCGGGCCCCGCGGGCACGACCGGGACCTCGCGGCCGCCGCCGTCGCCGCCCGCCATGAGCGCGAGGGTCGCCAGGAGCGCCGGCCTCACTCGTCGCGCTCGGCGGCGCCGGCCTCGATGGCGTCGCGGTAACGGCTCACGGCCTCCTCGAGGCCCATGAAGACCGCATCGGCCACGAGCGCATGGCCGATGTTCAGCTCGACGATGGAGGGCACCGCCGCGACGAGGGGGGACGTGTTGCGAAGCGTGAGCCCGTGGCCGGCGGCCACGCGGAGGGAAGGGTGCCGCCGGGTGGCGTGGGCGCCGGCCGCCCCCAGGCGGACGAGCTCCGCCGGGGCGCGCGTTCCCCCATGGGCGTAGTCCCCGGTGTGCAGCTCGATGGCCGCGGCCCCGGCAAGCGCGCTCGCATCGACCTGCGCGGACTCGGGATCGATGAAGAGGCTCGTCGGGATCCCCGCGTCCCGGAGCCGCGCGACGGCGGCCCCGATGGCCGCGGCGTTCCCGACCACGTCGAGGCCGCCTTCGGTGGTGCGCTCCTCCCGGCGCTCGGGCACGAGCGTGACGAGGTCGGGCTTCGTCTCGAGCGCGATGGCGAGCATCTCCTCGGTCGCAGACATCTCGAGGTTGAGCAGCGTGCCCACGGTGTCGCGCAGCACCCGCACGTCCCGGTCGCGGATGTGGCGTCGGTCCTCCCGGAGATGCACGGTGATGCCGTCGCATCCGGCCAGCTCACAGAGCGCCGCGGCGTGGACGGGGTCCGGGTAGCGCGTGCCCCGGGCGTTGCGGAGGGTGGCGACGTGGTCGACGTTGACGTGGAGGGCGACGGTCACGGGGTCTCCTCGAGACGGGCCGGCGGGGGGCGCCGAGCGGGACGTAGGGTCAAGGGTGGTGTAGCGCGCGAACGCGGGGCGCCGGCTACTCCTGGTAGACGGCCCAGCGCCCCGCATGGCGCACGGCGCGCGCGACGCCTTCGGCGCGGAGGGTGAGCGTTCCCGTGGGATCGGGCTCCACGAGGGCGCCCGGTCCCTCCGCGTCGTCGTCGACGACGACACGCACCTCGACGCCCGGAAGCTCGGCCTGGAGGGCGGCGACGAGAAGCGCGGCGTAGGCATGAGCGCTCTCGATGGGGCTCACCGCGGCGTTGGTGCCGATCAGCGTGGCGGGACGGACCCGCACCGTGCAGAGCGGGGCCCCGCGGTGGCCGCCGTCGCTCTCCGGCGGTGCGTGCGTACTTCGGGTCACCCGCGCCCTCTAGCAGCCTCCGGGCGGGCCGTGCAGCCGGGAGCGCGGGCGCAGGGTAGCCTCCTGCCTCGTGCGACCCCTCCTCGACCGGCGCGAAGCGCGCGCTTTCGACCAGCAGGCCATGGATGCGCTCGCCGTGCCCGGCCTCGTGCTCATGGAGAACGCGGGCCGCGGCGCAGCGGAGGCGCGCGCCGCGCGCTTCCCGGAGCGCTTGGGCCGCGTCGTGTGCGTGGGCGGGCCCGGGCAGAACGGCGGCGACGCGTGGGTGGTGGCGCGGCATCTCCACTCCCGGGGCGTCGACGTGGTGGGCTGGCGCCTCGGCGAGCGCGAGCCCGAGGGCGACGCGGCAACGAACCTCGCGACCCTTCGCTCGCTGGGCGTCCCCTTCGTCCCGGGTCCGGCCGCCCTGCGCGACGCGACCCTGCTGGTGGACGGCGTCTTCGGGACCGGGCTGACGCGACCTGTCGAAGGCGCCTTCGCGGAGGCGCTGCAGGCTCTCGACGCGGCGCCGGCGCCCCTCGTCGCGCTCGACCTTCCGAGCGGCATCGACGCGGACACGGGCCAGCGTCTCGGCCATGCGCCGCACGCGGCGCTGACCTGT
>CALCTH010000024.1 GCA_937893795.1 uncultured Myxococcales bacterium
CGATCGGAATCGCTTAACTCCCGACGATGTGCGGGATCGTGAGCCACGTGGCCTGTGGATTCGGGCTTTTTTCGCGAGTGATTTCCGTCGCGAAAGGGGCGCTCACCGTCAACTGGCATCCGGCTTCGCCCGCTGGGCGCGCGGCGGATCTCCCCTACGAGCTCGGCACACCGTCCGCGCGCCTCGGACCAAGGCGGTCCCCCGCTCGTCGCGTCGAGCAACGCAACCGAGCCGCGTCGCGCCAGGGCGTCGGGACACATCGGTCCCCCGATTCGGCCGAATGGGTCCCCGCTCCCGGCTCATCGGTCCCCGGCGTGGACCGGACCGAAATCCGGACCGGCCGTCGAGCATCGTTCCGCCGGCGCGGTCGGTCCCCCGCGCGACGACGGTCTCAGCGACGCTCGGCATTGGTCGGTCCCCTGCTCCGCGACGGTCGGTCTCTAGGGGGACTTACTAATCGGAGCCGCGTTGGGACGAATTGCGAGCAGATTCGATGCTTTGTGGGTGCGGCGCTCACGGCCGGACATACGTGGGACGGCTCCTTTACGTGCTGAAAGGCGCCGGGGCGGCGGCGCGAGCGCTCAGGGGAAGAGCACGTCGTCTTCTGCACAGTATCCGGGCGTGCCGTACATCGCGCAGAGCGCGCGCTCGTCGTCGGCGGTGAGCATGGTCTCGCCGGGCCGGAAGACCGAAAACGGAGTGAAGACCTCGAGAGACCGGAAGCCGGCGCAGCTCATCATGGCGCGGAGCGCGTCCGCTTCCGTAAACGAGCCGAGCACGCTCGTGTCGAGGTCGACCTCGCACGTGAGGATGCGTCCCGTCGCGAACTCGAAGAACACGACGACCGCGCCCCGGTCGCGTGCGCTAACCGTGTCGTCCACCTCGAGGGCGAGGTGGAGCCGCCGCTCGGCGATGTCCGGGTTGGTGCGCTCCTCGCTCACGCCCTCGACCGCGTAGCAGAGCCGGGAGCAGGGCACCGCGTTGAAGGTCGCCACGGCGGCCTCGATCGCCTCCGCGAAAGGCGCCAGCGCAGGTTCATAGGTGAGGGACACGCAGCGCGAGAGCGAGACGTGGTGCAGGGGGATGCCCTCCGCCGCCTCCTCGAGGCCGATGAACGAGCCGGCCGGCGTGCCCCGGCAGCTTGGGATCCCGAGCGACGCGCTCCGGCAGCGCCCCCGCGCCCCCGGCGCGACGCAGATCCAGGGTTCCGGGCATCCGAGGGAGCGGCAGTCGGAGTTGCCGACGTCCGTGGCGCAGGCACAAAGACCGAGCGCCAGACATGCGACGCGAAGCCGAGGGGGCAACATGGGAACGACCTTTCGAGCCAAGGGCGGCGCCACGGGAAGCGCGCCTGCGGCTCCTCTATTCCAACGGTGGCGAGGCGAAGGAACCGTCCATCCCGGTGGCTCAGAACTCGAGACCGGCGATCGGATCTACGTCCGCCGGCGCTGACCGCATCCGGGCAACGTTGCGCGGGCGTCGCGGCCGCCTCCTGCGCGGATGGGCTTCGGGCTCGGGATCGGGCTCGGCTTCGGGCTCGACTGGTTCTTGGACAGCGACTTCGACCGGCGGGGTCTCCGCCACGGCCGGCGGGTCCTCGGCCGGCGCTTCCGTGGCGGGCGTCAGCTCTGCGACCGCCGGCGTCGCGGCGGGCTGCACGGTCTCTTCGCGCGCGGACGTGGCCGCAGCGTCGTCACAGGCCGCGAGCGAGACACTCAGCACCACCCCTGCCGCGGTCTGCACGACCTTGCGCAGCGCCTTGCGCGCGTAGATGGGCGCCCCTTCTTCGTCGAGGTGCACCGTTCGGCACACGGGCCCACCGCTCAGGCGCTTCACCTCGGTCGCCTGCTCCTCGGTGAGAAGCGAGAAGTCGAAGACGTGCCGGTCACACCGGTCACAGTGCCGGCCCCCCTCTTCCTCCGGCATCTCGTCCCAGCGCAAATCGTAGGGACACGGTATGGAGAGCGGGAGGCGGCGCTTGTTGCCCATGCGGAGAGAGTAAGGCGAAGTCAGCACCGAGGGTCGAACACCTCGGGAGGCCCTCGGGCAGCAAGCAGCGCCTAGCCCGAGGTCACGTCCCCTCGGAGAGACGCGCCTGGAGCGTCAGGCGGCGCGCGCGAGGCGGCGGATGCGGCGACGCTCGCGGTCGCCGGCACGGCCCTCCTGGAGCACCTTCTCCGGCACCGCGCGAAGGTCCCACACCAGGCCGATCTTCGAGAGCGCCCAGAGCACGTAGTAGGTCACGTCGACCTCCCACCAATAGAAGCCCTGGCGGCAGCTCGCCTGGTGGCGGTGGTGGTTGTTGTGCCAGCCCTCGCCGAGCGTGATGAGGGCGAGCCAGAGGTTGTTGCGGCTCTCGTCCTTCGTCTCGAAGCGTCGCGTGCCGACCACGTGCGCGAGGGAGTTGATGAGGAAGGTGCCGTGCCAGAGCAGCACCGTGCTCGCGAAGAAGCCGATGAAGAGGCCGGGCAGCCCCGCGATGGCGATGCAGGCGAGCGCCAGGAGCGTCGGCGGCAGGAGCTGGAAGCGGTTCAGGAAGCGCAGCTCCGGGTACTTCGCGAAATCGCGGATGCGGTCGACGTCCGTCTGCTCCGAGCCGGCGACGAAGCGCC
>CALCTH010000025.1 GCA_937893795.1 uncultured Myxococcales bacterium
GAAATCGTCGCCCGGCGTGCCTTCGGTCAGATGGCCTGCGCCGCCGCCTCCGGAGTCGTCGCCCAGGCCCGGGCCGCCGAAGCCGGTGCCTTCGCCCGGGAAGCCGTCGATGGTCACGCCGGGGCTCGCTCCGTCGCCGCCGTCGCCGCCGCCGGGTCCGCCGCGTCCGCCCCGTCCGCCCGCGGCGTCCGGGCCTTCGCATTCCCCGTTCGCTTCGCCGTCCTGCCCGGAGGCGTCGACGGTGCCGGCGACGTCGAAGCTGCCGGCGCGCACCTGGAAGGGCCGCTCGCCCACGACCGTGAGCGTCACGCCCTCGCGCACCGTGAACTCACCGGCGCTCAGCACGGACGTGGCGGCGTCGAAGGTGCCGACGGGGACGCCGTTCAGGAGCCCCGTGTCCGTGTCGAAGTTCCCGTCGGTGACCACGGCGACGTCGGGCGCCGCGAACTCGCAGGTGTCGCTGCACAGATCGGTGCCGTCGTCGCACTCCTCGCCGGCGCTCACGTTGAGAATGCCGTCGCCGCAGACCGCGAGGGTGCAGTCGGCGTTGCAGGTCTCCGTCTCGCCTCCGGGTTCCCGTGCCGTCGCCGTCGCAGGCTTCGCCCGCCGCGGCGTTCACGACGCCGTCGCCGCAGGCCACCGGGGTGCAGTCGGCGTTGCAGTCCGCCGTCTCGCCGCCGTTGCCCGCGCCGTCGCCGTCGCAGGACTCGCCAGCCGTGGCGTTGACGAGGCCGTCGCCGCATACGGCGTCCGTGCAGTCGACGTCGCAGGTCGCGCTCTCGGCGGGGGTGCCGCCCGTGCCGTCGTCGCAGGTCTCCGCGGCGCCTTCGATGACGCCGTTGCCGCAGACGGCCTCGGCGCAGGTCCCGGCGTCACAGAAGGTGCTCGCGCAGTCCACGTCAGCGCCGCACGACAGCCCGGTGCCACAGGCGTCGCAGCCGCCGCCGCCGCAGTCGACGTCGCTCTCCGCGGCGTTCTGCACGCCGTCGTCACAGGTCGGCAGCGGCGCGCACACGCCGCCCTCGCAGAGCCCGCTCGTGCAGTCCACGGCCTCGCCGCAGCTCTCGCCGACCACGCAGGTCGCGCCGCAGATGCCGCCGCAGTCGACGTCGGTCTCGTCCTGGTTCCGCACCCCATCGTCGCAGGACGGGTCCGGCCCAGCGTCCGGCGGGCCGCCGTCCAGCCCGCCGCCGTCCAACACGCCGCCATCGACGTCGACCCCGCCGGTCGCCGCCGCGTCGTCACCGCACGCTACGGCGGGGCCTAGGGCCAAAAGCGCCGTGATTCTCCCTACTCGAGTCATGGTCTCTCCCTCCGCCGGGCAGGACGCATGGCGCCCCCCGACGGCGAAAGAGGTGCGCTCCCCGAAGGGGCCGAACCACTTAAGGCGACTTAGTGCGGCACCGCGGGGAGGGCGCTCGACGTCGACGCCCGCGTGGCAGCGCTCTGGGGACGCTTGAACGTCCCGGACCCGCTTCCGGCCGGCAACGGGCTGATGGCCGCGACCGCCCTGGTCCACGGCCTGACGCGGGTCACGCGCAACGTGAAGGACGTCGCGCGGACGGGCGTGCCAGTGCTCAGTGCCTTCGCGACGTAGGTCATGACGCGGGGCACCGAGCCGGTGACTCCATTGGTCTCGAGCCCTCGATGCTCGCACCGGCGCGAAGTTGCCAACACAGTTGCCGGCCACGTGGCCACCAGACGCGTCGAGCCGAGGCTGCTTCGAGGTAGCCGCGCCGTGCGGTTCCCGGCAGACTTGGGACGTCCGGTCAGCTTGCGGACGTCAGACGAGTTGCCGCTGCGACTGTCTGGCGCCGTCCTTTGAACGACCACCTTTGTTTGCCCATGACCCCGCGGAACCCACGGCACCGAGACACCCCGACCGGACGCTGGAAGATGCCGTGGACGTATCGCCCCTTCCTCCTCTTCCTCGCCATCTGGATGCTGTGGCCCTTCAAGGTGTCTTGGCAGGTGCTGCTTCGCGCCGATTGGGCGTATGTGGTGGAGAAGCCCTTCGGCTTCGCCATCATGGCGGTGCTGGCGGCGTTCTCGAGCGGCGTGTTTCTCCTCGTCGCCCACTCCTTCTGGAGCGGCAGGCGAAAGTCCGCGTAGACGGCAGAGTCGTCGACGGGCGGGCGACCGTCCCGCCAGCGCCGTACGTCCGCCGCTACCGTCCCACCCGGATCTCCCAGCGGCCGGGGATGAAGCGCATGCCGCGGGGGGCGGGTTGCCAGCGGGGGGCGACGTAGGTGGCGTCGGGCTTCGGGACGGTCCAGGCGCCGGCGACCCAGACCCATTGCGTTCCGTCCCACTGCCAGTAGCCGCGAGCCCAGACCATGCGCGGCGCGGGCATCGGCGGGCGTAATTCCACCCGGAGGGCCGGGGGCGCGGCGGGGGCCACGACCGTTCGTTCGGCGGCGAGGTCCTCCTCGGGCACCTCCCAGCCGCCCGGGCTCCAGACCCAGCGCGCCGCGTACCAGCGCCAGTAACCGCTGATCCACGCGGCGTTCGGGCTCGGCTTCGGTGGGCGCGTCTCGGGCCTCGGCGGCGGGGGAGGTCCCGCGGGCCGGGGCGCCTCGTCGTCTGGCGGAGCGGCACGGGCCAGCGGCGTGAGGCGCTGCGCGCATTCATCGCGTTCGGGGTGGGCCGCGCAGCGCTCTCGCCGCGCCGCGTTCGCCCGGTCGATGGCCGCGAGCTGCGCCGCGCTCTCGCGCCGAAACTCCTCGTCCTGCCGCGCGAGGTACGCGAGCCACGCGTCGTCGGAGACGCTCGGTTGCCGCGCCGCGTGGAGGAAGGCGAAGAGGACGCCCTCGAGCAGGTTGGGCTGCTCGGACCAGATGCGAACGCGGATCTCGGCGCTGGCCGGGAGCGGCGAGGCGAGCGGCAGCGACCGCCCGGCCTGCGTCCACGTGACGCTCTGCAGCACCTGGCTGCCGAGGCGCTGCTGCGCCATCCACTCGGGACCGGGAACGACGGCCACGCGGGACGGCGTGGGGGCCCGCTCGAGCTGCGCGACCGCGGAGGGCGTTGGCGTGGGGGCCGCTGCCTCGGCCGAAAGGGGCGGGCTCGGCGTGGCCGGCGCGGTGAGCACCGGCGTCGTCCCCTCGGTCGCCGCGGGGCGGAGGCAGCGCGCGTTCTCCGGCTCCTGCACCTCGGCCCGCGCGTACTCCCAGGAGCGCCCGCGCGTGCTCACGACCTCACGTCCGACGGTGAAGGCGCCGAAGGGCGTCCGCTCGCCGTGCGGCTCTCCGTCCACGAGCACCTGGCTGTAGCCCCGCAGCGGGTGCGGCGAGAGCGCGCGCACCTCGAGCGTCTCCCCCCACGCGGCGCCCGCCGCCTTCAACACGAGCTCGTAGGGCCCCTGGCCGCACAGCTCGGGCGAACGGTACGCCTCGAGCGCGAGCGTCCGGCTGCGCATCGTCGGGGCGCACCCGAGCGTGACGAAGAGGAGCGACGTGGCGAGCCAGCGGAGCGGAAGCATCGAAAGGAGCCAGAGCGAAGACTGCGCCAACGCGGCCTTTCCGACACGCGCCGCGCCACCGTCAATGAAGGTTCACGGCCGGCACGCCCACCGGCGCCGGTGCTGCGTGAGAGGCGCGTGAGAGCCCCTCAGCGCTCAGGCCTCTCCGCCGCCCGAATCCAACGCGCGGCGGCGGCGAAGGGCGCGCATGGAGCCGCCGGTCTTCTCGCGGAGGAGCGCGCGTAGCATGACGCCGTCGCGGTAACCGGCGGTGTCGGCGATGGCTTCGACGGAGTCGTCGGCCGTCTGCCCCTGCGACGGCCGGTCGTCGACCAGGAGGTCGCCGACGTCGAACGCGCCGTCCACCACGGCAAGGGAGATTCGCTGCATGGCGGAAATCACATCATCACTGTCGATTGCGACACTCGCGAGGGTGGCTGGCGCGGCCTAGGTTCGTCCTCGTTCCCATCGAAAGCGAAAGGAAGCGAGCCATGCTCACCCACTCTCTCGTCGTCAAAATCGTCGCCAAGCCCGAGCGCACCGAGGAGGTCGCCGACTTCCTCGCCGGCGCGCTGCCGCTCGCGGAGCAGGAGGACTTTACGCCCGTCTGGTTCGCGCTCCGCGCATCCGAGGACACCTTTTACGTGGTCGACGCCTTCGCGAGCGACGCCGACCGCACCAAGCACCTCGAGGGCGCCATCGCCTCGGCCTTGATGGCGAACGCGGAGACCCTGCTCGCCGAGACTCCGTCCATTCAGCCGGCGGCCGTGCTGGCGGCGAAGGTCACGGGTAGCTGAGCCGAGCTCGAGTCGGCCTCTCGTTCCAAGGAACGAGGGCGAGCGGAGGACGACGCGGCGAGGAAGGGTCGAGCGCCCCGAGGCCCTTCCTCGTCGTCACTCCGCGGGGAGCCATAGGTCGCTCAGCGTGAGCGGCACGTCGACGAAGGGAGGGGGGCGGCACTCGTCGGTGCCCTCGTGAGTAGAGGCGAGCGACCAGCGACCGCCGCTCCACTCGAAGACCTCGAGCGTGCAGGCGAGCGGGTCGAGGAGCCAGGCGTACCGCACGCCGGCGGCGCCGTACCTGGGCAGCTTCTTCACGCGGTCCTTGCCCATGGTGGCCGGCGAGAGCACCTCGCAGACCCACGCCGGAACCTCCGAGTAGTAGGCCTCGGTGAGGTCGAAGGCCGGGACCTCGTCGCGCCGCCACCCGGCGAGGTCCGGCACGAGCACGTCAGCTGCCAGGTGCAGCTCGGGCTCGACCTGAATCCACCAGCCGCCGGGCCCGCCGCGACCGAGCTGGTAGGGCGGCCCGAGCAGCATGCTGAGCACGGACGCCGCGTTGGTGTGCGGCTTCGCGGGTCGCGGCTGCAGGTAGAGGTCGCCGTCGATGAGCTCCGCGACCTGATGCTCGGGCGCGTCCATCACGTCCTGGTAGGTCGCAGAGCGGCGGGCGGGCGCGGTCACCGAGAGCATCGTAGCAGTGGGGTAGCCGGCGGTTGTGACACCGGGCGCAGCCCTCCGTGGCGTGAGCCTCACCCCGACAGGCGCGTCCGTAGATGGTATACCGAACGTTTCTATGCCTGCGCGCCCGGGGAGCAGGCGAAGGGGGCTGGACGTGTGATGGCAGTCGATGGATGGAGGTACGGCGGCGCCCTGGTGCTCGTGCTGGCCGTGGGCTGCTTCCGCAGCGCTTCCGAGCCGGGCGGGCTCGGAGGCGACGACGACGATTGCGAGACCGTCTGCTTCGAGTGGATGGAGGAGTTTTCGCGTTGTGATCCGCACGGCGTACAGCCCGGGCGCTGCCCCGCGGGCTACGCCTGCCAGCTGCAGCCCGGCGACGTCGTTGGCGTCTGCTGGCCAGAAGGACCGAACGTGGACGCCGTCTTCGACCTCCCACGCTACGGAGACGAGGAGGTCGGCGTGCCCGTCCGCTTCGACTGGAGCGCTAACGGAAGGGCGCTGCCGCCCCCACGCCCGCTGCCACTCGGCAGGGCCCTCTCGCGCCCCTACCTCACCGTGCACGGCCTGGAGCCGCCCTTCTCGCGCCGGGACCTCTTTCTGGGCGAGCTGGACGGGACGGTGCGGCTCACGCCAGGTGTGTACGACGTTCGCTACTTCCTCGACTTTGCACCGGACGTCGCCACGGACGGACGCGTGCCGCCCCCCGATCGCCTTGGCCGGCTCACCGTCCGCGCACCCGGTTCGGTGACGCTCGACTGGGAGCTGGCCACCGTCAACTGGACCGTACGTCGAGCCGACGGAGATCCCATCGAGGGCGTCGATCTCGTCTTCGAATCCCCCGGTCTGCTCCACCCCATTGGGGACGGCGGACCCGGCCACGGGTCCGTGCTGCTGCCGCCCGGTGAGTACCGGGTGCATGCGCGGCTCGCCGGCGAGAGCGCTGGCGGATCCGCCGAGCTGGGTCGGCTCACGGTCGAAGGCGACCGTACCGTCGATTTCGTCATTCAGACCCAGGCGGTCGCCGGAACGGTGCGCCTCGACGGGGAGCCGCTTCGCATCGAGCATCTCGTCGCCGTGTTCCGGAATGACCGCCACCAGTGGGAGTTTCCGGTCGACTCGTCGACGGGCACCTATGCGGCGACCCTGGTCGCCGGCGACTATGGCGTTGGCTTCCTTTCGATTGTCGAGCCAAGGGGTGCGTACATGCCGGCCGGCACTCGACCCCTGGCGCCCCGCATGGACATCGACGCGCAGCGTGCCCGCCTGCGCGGTCGCCTGAGCTTCGGGGGCGGCTCCAGGCCGGAGCGGTGGCGGGCCGCGCACGTCCTCCTCACGGATCGCCGCGGCTTCGAGGGTGGCCACCTTTTCTACGTTGGCGGCTTCGTGGCTTCGCTCGATCCGGCGGGCTCGTTCGAGCTGCCGCTCTTTGGTCCGCAGGAGTATCTCGTCACGTTCGCCGCCGAGGGGACGTTTCGGCGGGTGCCGGCCTACGGGGAGGGCTTTCGCGTCCAGGGCACCACGAACGCCACGGTCGAGGTGCCCAGCGCGCAGCCGGTGGACATCGATGTCGCCATGGCGCGGCTGAGCGTGAGCCTCACGGAGGACGGAGAGCCCATTGCCGACGACGATCCCGCGCTCGCTCGGGGCGTGCTCGTGCTCTTTCCGACGGAATGGCGTTCTCCGTTGACGCCTCGACAGCAACTGCTCTTTCCGGGGACCGGGGCGATGCTCGCCACGGGTCGCGTCGTCGCGGGCCAATACGACCTCTACTTCGTTCGCGTGCCACGAGAGGGGCTGGAGCTTCCGCCCGGGACCGCGCACCTGGACACCCTCGAGCTCGCTCGGGGCGACGACGTGGCGCGATCGTACGACCTGCGTTCCGGAGTGCTGCGCGGGCGGCTGACGGTCGCCGGCGAAGACTGGGATGACGACGGGGCGGGGCGCGCGGGGATGGCGGAGGTACGTGGTGCCACTGGCCAGGTGTGGCTCCCAACTCCGGTCGACGCGGATGGACGGTTCGAGGTTCGCCTTTTGACGGGCCACTACGACCTCGGCCTCTTGCGCTGCGACACCTACGCGGACTGCGAAGCCCACCGCCTGAGCGAGTTCGATCCGACCGTGGAGCGGTGGCGCCTCGTCGAGCGCCTGGCTGTGGTCCCGGAGAGGTAGCCGACTCGCGACGCGTCCCGTGCTCGCCACCGACTCACGCGAGCTCGTCGCGGAGGCGCAGCAGGGTGACGGCGGCGAGGGCGCCGATGGCGAGCTCGAGGGCCATGGCCATGACGAGGCCTTCGCCGGGCAGGCCGTCGAGGGCGACGCCGAGGAGCCGGGAGAGGCCGTAGCTGCCGTAGACGGCGGCGGTGATGGCGAGGGCAGGGCGCCGAAGGCGGCGACGAAACGCGCCGAGCAGGCCCATCACGCCGGCGAGCAGCAGGAGCCCGGCGGGCGCACGCACCTCGGAGAGCTGGCTCGGGTCCGCGCCGAGCACGATGCCGTTCGAGGCATAGAAGCCGTGCGGCGCCAGGAGCACGGAGCCGCCGATCGCGAGCAGGACGAGGCCCGAGAGCCCGAGCAGAGTCCCGACTCCCGCGCCCCTCATGCGGCCCCCCTTCGCAGTGGGGCGCCCTTCGTCGATGCCTGAAACCGACGCGTTCTTTTCGTATCGCTTGCTCATTGCACACCTCCTTCGTTCGGTGTGCTCGAGACTGCGGTGGCGGGTGCGGAGCTTCTTGGCCGAGGACGCCAGACTTTGGGCCCATCACGCCAAAGGGCGGTCGGACCTCCCGCGGTCGAATTCGACGTCGCGAACGTCACGGCCGCGGCGCGAGCGCCGAACTGAAGTTCGGCCAGTTCCCGGCCAAGGGCGCTCCGACGCCGCGAGCTCAGTCGTCCGCGCCAAACCGCCAACGTCGTTGCCGGCCACGTGGCCACCGGGGACCGCGGCAACGTCCAGAGAACCCACCGCCGAGGTCAATCACCCCCGTCGGCGCGGCCTGTGCCTTCGAGTACGGCCACGTCCGCGAGGTCCTTCGGGCGGCCGGCGGCTCGTTTGTTGGCCAGCAGGGCGTCGAGGCCGATGAAAGGGACGCGCAGCTCCGCGATCGGTACGTGCACCGGGTCGGCTGCCGCGTCGTCGAAGCTCACGCCATCGATCGTGGTCAGCACTTCGATGAGGAGCGGCTTTCGCCCCATCCGGTACCCGTACTCGGCGCGCTCGAAGAGCTCCGCGGTCACTTCGTGGTTGCGAACCGGGGCGCCGAAGGCCTCCAGAGCACCGAACACCCGCCGAGCGTTTTCGGCGGTGGGTCGCACCAGGACGTCGAGGTCGTCCGTCGCTCGTCCGTGACCGTGAGCGGCGACGGCCCAGCCACCGACCACCACGAACTCGGCCTCTGCGCGTAGCAAGAGGCGGAGGAGATCCACGTAGTCGGGCGGGAGCTTCACCGCAGGCGAATCACCTCGCCGGGCCACTCCGCGCGGGGCAGCGGAGGGACCTCGCCCCACACGCGGTGCTGAAGCTCGGCCATGGCCTCGAGACGCTCCTCCGGCGAAAGATGCGCGTAGAGCGCGCCCTTCGGTGTGCCGGCACGGACGACCTCGCCCGACCACTCCTGTCGACGGCGTCGCGCCCTGTCTGCGGCCTCTCGGTCCACACCTCAGGTTAGCACCTCGCTGAGGCTCCGGCGCCCTGGCTGAGTGCGCTCGAGGCGTTGGCTCCCGCGGACCTCGGGGAGGGGCGAGCGGCAGAAGCGACTAGTCCCCGAAGCATCCAAGCGGGCGGCAGCCGCTGGGTACGGCGCACGGGTCGACGGTGCACCCGCAGGGGTAGCCCTCGGGAGGCTCCGTGTCGGGGTCGTCGCCCAGCGGGAAGATATCGAAGCGCCGCGGAGGGATGTACGCCTGCATCACCACGACCGGGCCGGGCTCTCCGTCGAGGAGCAGCTGCAGCGCTTGCCGTCCGAGCCGTGAACGCGCGCACTCCGGCGCCACCTGCTCTTGGAAGGTGTTTTCGCCGAACACGATCCGCCAGCACAGCTGATCGCCCGGCGCCGGGTCCAGAATGGCGGGCGTCTCGTCTCCGCCGCCCGCGGTCGCGCGAACGGCGCACCCCGGCGAGCTCACGTCGGGCGTGATGCTCCGAATGACCTCGGGCACGGGCAGGCTCGAGCCACGCTCGGGGGGCGCGATGGTCGCCCGGCCCACGGGTGCCGCGTCCTCGGGCATCGTGAAGGCGACGAGCAGCTCTTCGGGCATCGCGGGCGCACCGAAGGGAAGCACGACGAAGGGAATGCCTGCGGAGGCGGGGCCGTCCTCCGGGTCCGCGCCGTCGGTCTCGAGAAAGACCTCCGCCGCGTCGGGCGCCCCGTCACCGTCGCTGTCGCTCTCGCGCCAGTTCAAGCGACGGCGCAACTCCTCCGCGTCGGGCACCGTGTCGTCGTCGCTGTCGAGGTCGAGGAAGTCGGCCAGGTAGTCTCCGTCGTTGTCCAGCGGTGCGGTCTCGAGAAGCGAGTCACCGGCCTCCTGTGCGTCGAAGTACCCGTCACTGTCGGAGTCGAGATCGATGCGGTTGGGGATGCCATCCCCGTCCCAGTCGTCGACTCCGTACTGCCCTTCTTGCAGGTCGAGGATGGTGTCGTTGTCGGAGTCGACGTCCCGGTGGTCCGGGAGACCGTCGCCGTCCGTATCGATGGGCCGCCCGTCGATGAGCTCGTCTGCGTCCGGGTAGCGGTCCCCGTCGTCGTCCGGGTCGCGGAAGTCCTCCACGCCGTTCCCGTTCAAGTCACCGGGCAACCCCTCGGGGTTCGGATGAGTGTCCGCGCGGTCGTCGAGCCCGTTCCCGTCGCTGTCCGTGTCGACGAAGTCGGGCACGCCGTCCCCGTCCGAATCGGCGGGACGACCATCTGCCTGCCGGGGCAGCGCCTCGAAGGCGTCGGAGATGCCGTCGCCGTCCGAGTCGTCGTCGAGGAAATCGGGCCGCGCGTCGCCGTCCGTGTTGCGGCCGCACTCGCCCTCCCCCGACGCCTCCTCCAGGTTGGTCAGCCCATCGCCGTCCGCGTCCTCGGCGGGCGCGGGACGTATGCACCCGACCGGCGCGGCGCCATCGATGCCGGCGTCGTCATCGGTGGAGCCCAGGACAACTGCGCGCGCGCAGCCAACACACAGCAAAGCAAGCCACAACACCCTCATGGACCGAGCGTACCACCGGGGTGGCCGCGCGGCCCTCGTGCGTGCCCCATCGAGCGGCAGTGTGGCGCCCCGTCATGCGCGAGGCCGGGGCCAAGACCGATGCGCTCGGGTCCCCGCGCCTTCGTTCCACAGCCTAGCGGCAGCGGATGTCGAGCAGCGCGAGGTCGCCGGCCACGCGCCCGCCCGGGGGGGCGACGGTGGTGCCGTACACGATGAAGCGGCCAGCGCCGAGAGCGGCCGTGGCTTCGAACGCGACGTCGGCCGTTGCGGGCGAACGCGGGATGGTGAGCGTGGCGCTCTCTCCGCGGTCGAGAGCCACGGCCACGAATTGGACGCTGCCCTCGCGGCGGTTCACCGCCCCGGCCAGCACGTCATCGCGTTCGTCACCGCCGACGGGCACCGAGATGGGCAACGCGCTGACGCGTCCGCTGCGTTCGATGCGCCGGGCGTTCGGCACCCCGCCTCCTTCGTAGAGCGTCCCGGCCGCGGTCACGCGCTCGGGACCGCGCCCGATGAGATCCCAGTCCCCCAGGTCGACCTCGTGTTTGCGCATTCTTCGCTATCGAATGACGAAGCTGGGCGTATCATTCAGCATCTAGCAGACTGAGGCTTCCTGAATGTACGGCAAACAGTTCGTTTTCGAAGAGGCAGAAAAGACCAGGACACTGGGGCCGGAGACTTTCGTCGGCGGCACGTTTGTCGGCGTGAGCTTCAGCGAGTCGCGGCCTGGGCACCAGCTTGTCATTCGTAACGTGGAGTTCGTGGGGTGCCGCTTTTTTCGATCGCCCTTGCGTCTGCACAACAATGTTGTCGTTGACGGCCTGCGCTTACGGCGCGTTCAGTGCGAGGGAGGTCTCTTCGTTGGGGTCAACGGCGATTTTCGCGGTGTAGTCATTGAAGGCAGGGAGCCATTTCACGTGGAGATCAAGCTAGAAGGTGATGCCTCCAACGCGGCTGGGCCGCAGCTCGATATTGGACGATGGGAGGGGACCTACATATCCGCAGCTGGCGTGGACCCAAGACGCTGCATCTACGACCGGAACCGCGTGGCGGGCGTGCTGCGTTCGGAGCTTAGGACGGAAGGGCTTAAGGCGATGGGGGTCCCGCCGCGGCCCTACTGGAAGTGGGTGTTCCGACAGCTTCGCAGCATGGGCGTGGAGACGGGCTTGATCAGCTGTCCGGAGGATTGGGGTCGCGTGGAGCTGGAACGCTGGCAGCGCGAGTTGGAGAAACTTCGAGAGGCAGGTTACGTGCTCTAGCGCTTGCATCTCGTCGTCATCCCGCAAGCGAGCTGCCTGCAACCCGGGAAGCGGCGCGGCTCGATCAGGAGGCGGTCGCAGGCTGGCGTGCAGGTGCAGGGCTTCTGCGGACCAGCCAACTACCCCCGCGGCCGTCTCCCTGTCAGGGCAGCGTCGAGCTGCTCCATAGCCGCCGCGTGCAGCGCGAGGCCGCGGAAGTTGGCGTGGCGATACGCAGCGGCATGGGCACGAGGATGGCACCGGCCTCCGACCTTCCATGCTCGCGGCGGACCCAACGGGCGCGTCTCACCTCAGTCCTCCGCGTCGTCGATGTGGGGCGCGACGTAGGTCTCGCTGCCGCCCGAGGTGGCACCGCGTGACTCACCTCGACTCTGAAGGAACCAGTCTTGGTTGGTGGTGGTGTAGATGTACGTGGCGCGCTGCCCGCAGCCCTCGACGCCGGCGTTCGAGCGACCGCCGATCGACGTGATCGTGAGCTCGTCCTCCGGGCACTCCAGCGCGAACGCCGCTTTGGAGCGAAGCACGCTCATGCGCGTGACGGGCCCACACGCGGTCGAGGCCACGGCGACCAAGGCAAGGACGAGAATCGGGAACGTCCGGTTCATGCCGGCTGCCCTATCACTGGACATCCACGGAGGACAAGCACGCCCGGCAGGCCTCGTCGGGGCGTGGACCGCGGCGCCCGGGTGCGTCGAGCGCGTGTGGCGGCTCCCTGCGCCCAACAGCCAACGCCGTTGCCGGCCACGTGGCCTACGGGTCGCGCTCGGGGCGCGCCGTCAGCGGAGCGGGACGTCGTGGGCGCACGGCGCGGGGAAGAGCGAGAGGATCGACTCCACCAGCGGAAGCCAGAGGTGGTCTTTGGCCAGCGGGACGCGGCCGCCGACGGTGTCCGGGCGCGAGAACCAGGTCTCGTTGGCGACGGTGGAGGCGGCGCGGAAGGTCTGGCCGTCCCGGACGCGGGAGAGCAGGTGGCCCGTGGGGAGGCGCGGGTCGTGGGGGACCCACTCCACGCGTGCGTCGAGGGCTGCCAGCAGGCGCGCCGCGTCGGCGGGGTCGATGCGCCCCCAGCCGAACACGTCCCCGGAGCCCGGGCGGCGGAGCCCGAGGGAGGCCGCGACGGCGCCGCGTGGCGCCACGCAGCGAAAGCGCCCGGCGGTGTCGACGCGGAGCGCCCACTGCGTGTGGTAGGGGCCGTCGTCCATCCCGAGGGTCGACGAGGTGGCGACGCCATCGCCCTCGACCCAGAAGTCCCACCACGGCCGCCCGAGCGGGAGCTCGCGGTCGAGCGGGCGGGCCCACGCCGCGCTCTCCGCTGACCCCTCGCAGACGTGCACCGTGCGCACCGTCCCGTCGGCCAGCGTGACCGAGATGTGGACGGCCGCGGGCCCCGTCACACACCGCGCGCCCGGGGCGATCCCCTCGTCGCGGTGCTCGGGGGCGAGCCGATCCCAGGCGCCGGAGTCGAGCGCGTCGCGGAGCCGCCCGAGGTGCCGCTCGACGAAGGCGGGAGGCTGGCACGTGACGTAGGTGCGGGCCTCCACCTCCGGCTGCCGACGCCCCGGCACCCCGAAGCGCTCCCAAACGCGAAAGCCGCTCGCCTCGAGCCGGGTGGCCCCCTCATGCCGCTCCACCTCGACCTGGCGAATCCCCGCGACCGGAGCGGCGTCGTCGCGGCAGGCGGCCGAGCCGAAGGCGACCGGCTCGAAGGGCGCGGGGAGCAATGGGTGTTCCACACGCGCCGGAGGCGGCTGCGGGTGCTTCTGCGCGTCGGGGATCGGCGGCTGGCACCCCAGCAGCCACGCCACCACCACCGCCGCCCTCATGCCCGCCCCATCGAGGGGAAGGCTAGCAATGAGGCCAGGCCTCTACGGCCGTGTCCCCTACCGCGCCGCGGTGCCGCTTGGACCGACGAAGCGCGTGGCGGAGCCCGGGTCGGGCTCGCGGGGTGAGACTCCCGGCTCATGGCGCGCGTGAGCACGGAGTCTCGCGTCGGCGCATTCAGGGCTACACATGGGGTTGCGCGTGGACGGCCGGTGCCCGAGAGCGTGGCCACGAGAGCCTTGCGTTGGGTGCTCCAGAAGGCGTCAGGAAGAGTGGCAGGTACGTCGTGAGCCGTAGCCAAGGCCGTGCCCACGACGCCCCGAGGGGGCGACGGAGGGTGGCGCTGCTCGTCTTCGCGCTGACGGCGTCGTGCTACCAGAGCGTCGCTCCGCAGGAGGACGGAGACTCGCCGCTCGGGCACTGGTACGTGGTCACGCCGGTGGCGCCCGCGAACGCTCCCTGCATCACCGAAATCGAGCTTCGGCGCGACGGTACCGTCGCCCGCGTGGGCGAGGACGCGCTGTTGGGCTTCCGGTAAGGAGCCGACGCGGCGAGCTGCACGGCGTCGCTCACGTGGGCGCCCTCGCCGGCGACGCCCGGGGCGACGCGGATGTTCGCCGTGTGCGAGGCAGGCGAGGAGGCCTGGGTCGACTTCCGGCTCCGCCCGAGAGTCGGCAGCCTCGAGGGCGGCCTCGAGTTCGAGCTCGTGGACACGTTCCCGCGCGAGATCCGGTGGATCCTGTCCCTCGAAGACGTCTGGATGCGCTGTCCCCTCGAGGCCGGCGCGACGTGTGTGTGTTCGCCTTAGCCTCTCGGCGAAGATTGGGATAGACCAACCGAGCAATGCTCCGGTGGCTGCTCACGTTGGGACTCGCGATGGGCTGCGTCGTGAATCCCGCGGATGGGTTTCCGGTGGGTGCGACGGCCGAACGCGACGGCCATCGACTCTTCTGCGACGACCCGGGCTACTGCGACCCGGAGGTGCTCGAGCGCCACGTGGCCCTCTTCGACGCCGTGGCCGAGGCGGGCGCCTTCCCGGAGCCCGTGGCGCCGGTCGACGTGTACGTCGCGGAGGCCGCGCAGACGGCGAGCCACTGCCGCACCGACGCTGGCCAGTGCCACTTTCCCGCGTTTCGCCAGCTCTTCGTCCGGCAGGCGTTTCACCCGCACGAGGCCATGCACGCGGCGATGAACGACGGCCCGCAGCCCCCGACCATGCTGGTCGAGGGCATCGCGACCTGGATCGAGTGCTGGGTGGGCCCCCAGGATCCGCCGACCTTTCACCCACCGGACACGTCGTGGCCGGACATGTGGCGGCAAGGCCGGGGGGAGGTGACCTACGCCCACGCGGCGCACTTCCTCGAGTTCGTCGCGCGTCGCTTCGGCCCGCGCGCCCCCTTCGACCTCTACGAAGCCTGCCGGGGAGAGCGGAGCGAGCGCTGCGTCGAGGCGACGCTGGGTGCCGACCTCGCGACCCTCGAAGCGGCGTACCGGGAGGAACGCCCCGCCCTGCCAGCTCGAGGGGATACGCGCTGCGCGTCCTTCGTCGGCGCCGCCGCGCCCCTCCTCGAGGGGACCACGCGGACGCTGCCCATGACCGTCGAGGACGCCCGCGGCGATCCCCTCACGGACCCCTTCGAGGCCATGCTTCGGATTCCCCTGGGCGTCGGATGGAGCGCGTTCCGCGTCACGCTCGAAGGCGCCTGCGAGACCGGGGGCGGGCAGCTGAGGGGGCGTCGCCTCGTCGCCGACACAGGCTTCCTGTCGCCGAGCCTCGACTTCGACCCCGGCGTCGTCGTCATCGGCTCGGAGGTCCCGGACACCTTGCTCCTCCACGCGCTCACCCGGGGCACCTGCGCGCTCGAGGTGACGCGCCTCCCCATCGAAGAGCTCGTCGACGGCGACGCGAGCGTCACCGGCGAGCTCGCGCTCACGCCGGACGCCGGGAGCGTCGTGACGGTGGTGCCGGCCGGCAGCTGCGCGCCCCTCAGCGTGCGCGTCCCCGGAGGCTTCGGCCACGCGCACGGCAGCATTCGCAACGAAGCGGTCGCGGAATGCGACGGCAGCGAGGTGACCGAGCTCCCGTTCCTCCGCTCGGGTTTCTTGCGTTGCGACCGCTTCGCCCTCCCGCGCGACTGCGACGTCGATCGTGGGAGCTGGTTCGTCGTTCCCCTGGCGCCGTAGCGACCGCGGGCTCGTCCCGATACCCGGCCACCACCGTCGTCAACGGCCACGTGGCCACCGCCCCCAGAGAAAAAGATCGCCCTCCACCCACCGGAGGACGCAACTCCCCACGCGCCGCGCCGAGGAGCCCCCCAAATGAAAGGGGGTCCCCATGACCACCAAGATGATTCGAGATCGACAGAACTCGGCGGCACTGGTGCTCGCCGTGGAGGCCGCGCAGGGCGAGC
>CALCTH010000026.1 GCA_937893795.1 uncultured Myxococcales bacterium
GGTCGTCGAGGAAGCCCTCGGGCATCGCTTCTTCGCTCATCGCGTCTCTCCCAGCACGTCCTTGAGCCGGCGGAGCGCCCGGCTCGTTCGCTTGCGCGCGGTGGCCTCGTCGATGCCGAGGGCCGCGCCGATGTCGCGGTACGAGAGCTCGCCCTGATAGCGCAGCACGAGGGCCTCGCGATCGGTGGGCCGGAGCCGCTCGAGGGCGTCACGCACGCCGCGCGCCGCCTCCGCGCGGGCGAAGGCGTCGTCCGGCCCGGGCGCGTGCTCGGCCGGAGGGACGAGGCGCAGCCGACGCTGACGCCGGGAGCGCTTGGCGAGGCGGCGCGCGCAGCGGCGGCGGCCGCTGCCGAGGAGCCACGCGCGTGGCGAGCCTTCACCGCGATAGCCGGCGAAGCCATCGTGCGCCGCGAGGAGCGCTTCCTGCGCGACCTCCTCGGCCTCGCCAACGTCGCCGAGCAGCACGTAGCAAAGCCGCGCGAGCGCGGCACCGTGCCCGTCGGCGAGCTGCTCGAGAGCCCGGCGATGGTCCCCCCGGGCGATGAGCGCCGCGAGCGTCTCCTCCGCCGACTCCGCTGCCATGATTGCTCCGCCCATCGTACGCCGCTCCACCGCCTTCAATCCCCCGTGGCCACGGGGACGGCATTCGTGACCGCGAAGGGGCGCGAAACCTTGGGCGGGCCTGGCACGTCGCCCGGCGAGGCGTGGTGCGCGCGGGGCGCCTGGGGGCTCAGCTCCTCGAGGGCTCGAAGGGGCAGAGACCCCAGCCCGGTCCCACCTCAGGCCGGGGCCGTCAGAAGCTCCCGCGTCGGGGCGCGCGCGGCATCACGAGCGCCCAGGGTCTCGGCCTTCGCGAGCCATGCCGCGCGGCGGGCGTCGCTCGCGCCGCGCACGTTCGTGAAGCTCGTGCTCCGCACGGGAGAGAAGCCGGTGTACGCGAGCGTCGCCGTCTCGAAGGCTCGGTGCGCGCTTCGGCGGTACATCAGCCGGTCGTACCAGCCGGGCGAGTCCATCGTGACGAGCGTGCGCGCCGATCGGCCGCGCAAGAGCTTGTTCGGCAGACCGCTCTTCTTGACCGTGAAGGCCCAGCCGGGAAGGAAGCTCCGGTCGATGACGCCCTTGAGGAGCGCGGGCGGCGCGCCCCACCACACGGGGAAGACCCAGGCCACGTGCGAGGCGCGCTCGATGGACTCCCGGAAGCGAACGAGGTCCGCCTCGAGCTCCTGCTCGCCGTGGTAGCCGCCGTGCAGTACGGGGTCGAAGTCGAGGTCGGCGAGGCGGATCAGCTCGCTCTCGGCGCCCGCCTGCGCGACGCCCCTCGCGTACGCGGAGGCGAGCGCGGCGTTGAAGCTCGTGGGGCTCGGGTGCCCGAGCACGGTGAGGACATGAGGCATGCGTGACTCCTTCCCATAGACCCTGCTCACCCCATTCGCGCATGGGAAGTGCCGGAATCGCATATGCGCCATGCGCCGATGCATGGCATCGTCCGCCCATGAACCTGGCGTGGGACGACTTGCGGGTGCTGCTGGCCGCGGCGCGGGAAGGGAGCGTCTCGGGCGCCGCGCGGAGCCTGGGCGTCGAGCAATCGACGGCCAGCCGGCGCCTGGCCCGCCTCGAGAGAGCGCTCGGCGTCGTGCTCTTCGACCGCCGGCCCGACGGGCTTCGGGCGACGGCCGCGGCCGAGACCCTGCTCGCGGATGCCGAAGGCGCCGAGGCGGCCATCGCTCGCCTCGAGGCCCATGCGTCGGGGCTCGGCGACGAGGTGCGCGGCGTCGTGCGCATCGCCACGACGGACGCGCTCGCCAACCTCGTGCTCGTTCCGGCCCTCCCGGAGCTGCTGGAGCCGCACCCGCAGCTCTCCGTCGAGCTGATCACGGCGACGCGCCTCGCGGATCTCCTGCGCCGCGAAGCCGACGTCGCGCTCCGCAACGTGCGCCCCGATCACCCGGATCTCGTGAGCCGGAAGCTCACGCGCATCGAGCTCGTCCCCTGCGCGAGCGCCTCCTACCTGGAAGATCGCACGGCAGCGACGCCTTCCGAGCTCGAGTGGGTGACGCTCGCCTCACCGGCTCCCGGTGTCGTGCTCCCGGAAGGGGCCTGGGTCACGCGCCACGCCGGTCGCCCGCCGCGGCTCGTCAGCACGCGCCCCCAGTCGCTGTCGGCGGCGGTGCTCGCGGGCATCGGGGCCGGCGTGCTCTCGCGCAACGAGGTTCGGCGGGCGCCGAGCCTCGTCGAGCTCCGCTTCGACGTCCCGGCGCCCGAGGGCTTCGACATCTGGATGGTCACACATCGGGCGCTTCGCCGCGTGCCCCGCGTTCGGGTGGTGCTCGACTTCCTCGTTGCGCTGGCGGAGCGGACCTTGGAGGCCGATCGGGAGCCGTCGAGCCGCGAGCGCGCGCGCTAACCAGCCCGACGGCCGCGAGGAAGCGCGGGGGTCACCACGTCCACGAGGAACACGGCCTCCCGGGGACTCGGGGCGAGCTCTTCCACGATCTTCAGCTCGGTATCGAAGCGCTTCCCGAGGCCCGAGAGCAGCCCGCGCACGAAGGGCGCGAGACCCGCTCGCCGGCTGCTGTAGAAGATGCGCACGCGACCCTCGGTCACCGCCTCGACGCAAAAGCGGGGCGGCTCGAGCTCGGTGAAGGTCTCGGCTACCCGGGCGTGGAGTGAATCGAGGTTGGAGACGAACTCGACGAACGTCGTGCCCCAGAGATCGAGGAGAGCGCCGTAGCCCTTCTCCGCCGTCTCGAGCACCCAGTACTCGCCGAAGGCGAACATCACGTCACGAGCATCGGCGCCGAGCTCCTTGGACACGTGCTCCACGAGCGCATAGGTCACCGCGTCCGGGTACGAGCGCATGTTCTCGAAGTCCCGGTCGACGCCGGCGGACGCAGCGACGCGCTCCCAGACTTCGGGCCCGTGCTCGGCGACCATCATGTCGCGGATTGCGCGATTGACGAGACCGTACACGGGGAGGGGAACGGCCCTTCGACGTCCTCTTGAACCGGGCCGGTCCGGGGCCACCGCGCGCCCGCGCGGGCGCCGACGTTCAGCGAATGCGACCCAGCTGCAGCAGCTCCCCGTCGACGGTCACGCTTTCACGGGCGACTCCGTCCTCGACCAGGTAGAGGGTGCTGACGCCAGCGAAGGCCTCGCGCATCAGCGCGAGCTGTCCGTCGACCGTGACGGGCGGAAAGGTCGCCGCGCTCGGCGGAATGCCCAGCGAGCGAGCGCTGGGCACCGTGACGTCGATGAAGGTCCAGTCCCAAATCTCGTCGAGGGAGAGCTGAAGCGGGTTCTCGACGGCGACCGGGTCCACGCCGGGGAGCAGCGCACGGACCGCGGCCTGGCCGTTCGGGAGCCCCACGATGCGGGCGACCTCGCCGGCTCCGGTGAGGGAGCGCATGTCGACGTAATAGTCCGGGTCGAAGTCGTCCGCGCCCGCGCGGATGCGCACGAGGCAGGGCGGACCGAGGTCGTTGTCGCCGAAGACCGAATAGGCGCCGGCGCCGTTGTCCCCGAGCACGTAGAGGTCGCCCTCGGGCCCGACGAAGGCCCCGCCCGCGGCGGCGCAGCGATCGTCCTCCGCGACGGAAAGCAGCTCCCCCGTCGACGCGCTGAGGATCGCCACGTTCACGGTCGGCACGAGCCGGAAGTCCTCGATGAAGGTCCAGGCGAAGGGCACGAGGACCCGGTCGCCGACCCGGTGGAGGCTGAAGAGGTCGATCTCGAAGTCCTCGCGAAGCAGCTCGTCCAGCGACGCCGAGCCCTCGATGACCATCTGCCGGGGGTTCCAGCGAACGACCTGGTAGTTCTCGTCGTCGAAATAGAGGGCCTGCTCGCGGTCGAGAAAGAGAAAGCCGAGGTTGAAGCGGGTGAAGCCGAGGCCGGCCATGCTGAAGCGGTCGCTCTCCGTGAGGCCGAGATCTTCGGCGACGTCGTAGCGGACGATCTGGAGCGACTCCGAGTCCATCGTGAAGAGCGCTCCGTCGAAGGCGTAGGAGCGCGCGAAGCCGCTCAGCTCGAGGGAGGCCGAGAGGTCGATCTCCCGCGCCGAGAGGTCCGGCACGAGGGAGGCGTAGAAGGCGCGCCCGTCAGGCGTCCGGATGCGGCTGCCGACCACGTAGGCGCCGTCGCCGGAGGCGCCCGCGTCCGCGGCCGCGGTGCCCCCGTCGGACGGTGACGCGCCACCGTCGCCGCATCCGGCCAGGGCGAAGAACAGAAGGAGTCGGGAGAGGCGCGGGTTGAAAACGAGGTGCATGGGCATTCGCCGCGTGCCGACGGCGCGGACAACCTGATGAAAGTGACTTTCAGTGTCAACGGCGCGGCCATCGGAAGCCGCAGCGCAGAGCGCGCTCAGCGCGCGTCCACCAAAGGCGACAAGGACTCGCGCTCGACGCGCCAGGTCGCGAGCAACGTGTCGCGAAGCCGCCGGGCGAGCGCGGCCATGCGGTCGCGGAGCTCGCGATGGCTCGCGACGAGCGCCTGCCGGTGCTGACCCTCGAGCGGCGCCGTGACGAAGCGCGGGTGGCCGCGCCCGAGCTGCCCTGCGACGTCGAGCACCAGGTCGCGCAGCTCGCCCTCGCTCTCGAGATCCGCGAGGGCGAGCTCTCGGTAGCCGGGGTCCCAGGACCGTACCCAGCAGTGCCAGTCCTCGAGCGCCGGCACGGCGTGGGGGACGAAGGCCAGCACCTCCGGCCGCGAGCGGCCGAGCCGGAGCTGCATCACCTGCGGGTAGAGCACGCCCCCCGTGGGCGGGTGGTAGACGCAGGCCGTCCGCTCGGTGCGCTCCTGCTGCTTGATCTCCACCAGCACGTCGTCCGTCGGCTCGCTGCTCGGGCCTTGGATGCGCAAGAGGAACTTGGGCCGGAGCGCGCTCCCGATGCCGAGGTCGAGCTGCCCGTAGCGGAGCAGATCGTAGTAGCCCGGAGCGCGCGAGGGGTCCGTCGTCGCGAGGAGCTCGCTCGTCGCCGCCCACGCCGCCTCCACCCCGGGACGCAGCTCCGGGTCCACGGCCTGCATCTGGTCGTCTCCCCACGCGAGGAACGCCGAGGCGTCGGCGCCGCGCGCGTGACGCACTCGCGCCGCCACGGCTGGCGAGGGCTGGGTCCGGGACGGATCCTCGAGCACCGCCTCGTACTCGCCGAGGAAGGTGTCGACGATGGAGTCGGCGTCGCACGGGAAGGCCGCGGCGTCGCACGCGAAGTGAATCGAGGTGGCGAAGCGAACGAGGTCCACCGGCGCGGGCCCGAAGCCGGACTCGTCGAAGTCCTCGAGACCCTGCGTCGCGTGCGTCACCGCGTACTGCTCCACGTGGGCGTCGCCGTGGAGATTCACGAGAGGCATCTCGCCGCTCTCGGAGGCGAAGGCCTCGCATACCGCCGCCGTGAAGGCCCTCGAGCGAAAGCGGAAAAAGGCATAGGGCTGCTCCCGAAGCCTCGCCGCGAGCCGCGGGCGTGCATGGACGCGCGTCCGGGTGCTCTCGCGAAGCGCGAAGCTCGCCGGGGCCGGGTCGTCGGTCGCCGCGGGCGCGTCATCCGCCGCCGTCCTGGCAGGCGCGACCGGGCCGCAGCCACCGAGCACGACGAGGCCGAGACAGGCCGCGACGATGGGGGTCGTCGCCGGGACGAGCCAGCGCCGCGTCGCGAAAAAGAGGAGCAGTCCGAGCGGCCCGAGCATCAGCGTGGCCACGAGGATGGGCGTGAGCCGGTACCCGGCATCGGGTGCCTCGCGCATGATCCAGCGGGCGACGAAGAGGTCGAAGCAGAGGTAGTGCGTCCAGCCCGCGAGCGTGCCCCAGGGGCCGTCGAAGAAGCGCATCACGCCCGCGAGCGAGGAGAAGCCTCCCCCGGGAAGGGGCTCCGTGAACGCCAGGGCGAGCAGCGCGACGTAGATCGCCGCGAGCACCGCCCACGGCCAGGTCGACCGGGCCCACCAGCGGGCGAGCCTCGACTGCGGCGCGAAGAACCACGTCAACCAGATGGGCAGCGGGAGGGCGTTGACGAGCCTGAAGACCAGCTCGGGATCCACCGGAGGGAGCATAGCCGCGCGAGGCCCCGCGATCTGCCCATCTTCGCCTCGGGCCTTTCCGGCTCGCAACGCCGATGGCGCGGGCCTCGCTGGGACCTGCGCGGCGTCGCCTGGCGGTACGTCCTTCGCCACCTACGAGCTCCTCGCGCGCTGCGAGGCCGGCCAGTTTCCCGCAGCCACGTGCACGCGCTGCAACCTGGCCTTCGACGACACGCCGCGCCGCATCCCTACGCCCGCCGCGTCTGCGCAGCGCTGAGCGCCGCGGGCCGCTCGCGAAGCGCGGCGCTCGGGACCGCGCGAACGTTCGGGTCGTCGTCTTCGGCCGAAGGCGGGCGCCAGATGTGGCATGCTCGCGCCGCGGAGGATGAGCGTGAAGAGACTGGCATGGACGACGGCCCTGGTGCTCGGGGTCGTCTTCGGCGCGGCCGACGGGCGCGCCCACGCGCAGGACGACGCGAACCGCGCCCGGCTGCACTTCCAAGCGGGCGCCTCGTACTACGAAGCGGGGGATTACGAAGACGCGCTTCGCGAGTTCCAGCGCGCCTACGACCTCAGTCAGCGTCCCGAGCTCTTCTACAACTTCAGCCTCTGCCACCAGCAGCTCGGGCAGCTCGACGAGGCGATCGTGTACCTCGACCGCTACCTCACGGAGGTCGAGGACGTCCCGAACCGGGCAAACCTCGAGCGGCGTCTGGCGAACTTCCGGGCGCGCCAGGCGAACGAAGCGGCCGCGGAGCGCGCCGAGGCGGAGCGTGAGGTCGAGGCGCCCGCGGTGGCGCCCCCACCGGCACGGGAGGAGCCGCCGATCGCGCCCGCGCCGAGCGAGGTGAGCGAGGCCGAGGAACACGAGGCGGAGGACGACGCCACGAGCGGCGGTACGAACGGGGCGGCCATCGCGGGGTTCTCGGTCGCGGGCGCCGGACTGGTGGTCCTCGGCGTCGCCGGTGGGCTCGCGCTGGCGCAGCGGAGCGACCTCGATGACCAGGGCTGTGCCCCCGACTGCGATGGAGGCGACGTGAGCGCGCTTCGCACCCGGGCCATCGTGGCCGACGTCGGCCTCGTCGTCGCCGTCGTAGGCGCGGCGCTCGGCGTGGTCTTTCTTCTGACCGGCGGCGACGGGGACGACGAAACGGCCGAGGACGTGGCCTGGGGCGTGTCCCCCTGGGTCGCGCCCGGAAGCGGCGGCGCGGCCGTCGGGGGGCGATTCTGATGGCCCGCACCTTCGCTTGCGCGGCCGCGCTCCTCGCCGGCTGCACGCTGATCACCGACCCCTCGTCCTTCGAAGGAGGCGAGGCCCCGGACATGCGCGTCGACGCCGGGGACATGGGGCCCGGAGATATGGCGCCCGAGGACATGGGGCCGGACGCGCCCGTGGGGCCGCCCGACGCCATCGCCATCGAGCCCGAGCAGGTGATCCTCGCGGTCGGCGAGACGACGGCGCTGACCGCCATCGGGGACTTTGGCGGCGAAGCCCGGGACATCACGAACCAGGTGACCTTCACGCTCTTGGGATCCGGCGCAGCGGAGCTCGAGGGGACCGAGCTCCTCGGTCGTCAGCCGGGACGCGACGTCATCCGCGCGACGCTCGGTGACCTCACGGCGGACGCCCCCGTCGAGGTGAACCTGGGTGGGCTACCCATCTTCACCGACGCCTTCGAGCCGGGCTTCACCGCGGCTTTCTTCGCCACGGCCGCCGAAGAGCTCGATGGGAGCGACGAGAGCTTCCTCGGCGGCGTCTCGCTGCGCGTGGGGATTCCCGAGGAGGGCTTCGCCGGCTTCACGATCCTCTCGGAGGAGGCCCAGGACCTCGAGGGTTTCAACGCGGTAACGGCCTGGGTCCGCGGCGCGGCAGGCTCCACGCTGAACATCGCCGGCATGGGCATCGACCTCGACCAGAACCTACGCCTCGTCGAGCGGCAGGACATTCCGCTCACGGGGGAGTGGCAGCTGGTCGTCGTGCCCCTGCCAGACCCCTCGCAGAACTCCGGCGAGCGAGGCATGTTCCACGTCGCCGAAGGCTCCGACGGCGAGCGGCGCTTCATCCTCATCGACGAGATCCGCTACGTGAGCCTCGCGGACGAGGAAATCGAGCTTCGCTCCGCCGCCTTCGCCAACGGGCCTTTCCCCATTCCGATTGGCGAGACCGTGCGCCTGCCCGGCGATCTGCCGGTGACGATGAACGTCTTCGGCGCGCCCGTCGAGCTTCGCGCGGGTCCCGGCGTCTTCCGCACCCGGAGCTCGGCACCCATGGTCGTGTCCATCCCCGTCGATGGCCTGGCCCAGGGCGATCGCCTCGGCACCGCGCAGCTCACGGGGACCATCGCCGGCATGCCGGCGCCGGGCACGCTCATGGCCCTCGTATCGGAGGCGGCCGGCCGGCCCACGTCGCGCGCGCCCCTGCCGCCGCGCCGCGGCAGCGATGACGTGATCGCGCTCTTCTCCGACGCCTACGACATCGTCGAGGTCGACAGCTACGCGACGGACTTCAGCGTGCTCGCGTCGGCCGAGGAGCTCGTCCTCGAGCCGGGGGACACCGCCTGGCGTTACGAGGACGTGGATTTCGTCGCCATCGAGACCGTCGCGAACCCGATCGACGGCACGGACATGACGCACATCCACTTCGACATCTGGATCGAAGGGGCGCTGGCGTCCGGGCTCTCCTTCAAGCTGGTGGACTTCGGCCCGAACGGGACCTTCGACGGCCCCGGCGTGGCCGACGACTCGGAGGCCGAGTTCCTCTACGACATGGCCGCGTCCATGTCGCCGCCGCGGCTGCGCACGGGCGCGTGGATCTCCTTCGACATCCCCCTCGAGGACTTCTTCCCACCCGGCACCTTCGACGTGGGCCCCGGCCTCGAGGAGCGGGAGCACCTCGCCCAGTACATCTTCGGGCGCGGGGTGACGACGCGCTCCGTGACCTTCTGGCTCGACAACCTCTACTTCTACCGCGCGCGCCCCTAGGCGACGGCGGCGTCCGGGCTCGGCGTCAGGAGCACGCCGAGCGTCAGCACGGCGATGCTGGCGAAGACGCCCTCGGTGGCGCTCACGGCCGGGTTCAGAAAGCCCCCGCCGACCCACACGATGGCGCCGTAGTGGGCGAAGTGCACGAGCGGGCCCACGACGGCCGCCGCAAAGGCCCACGCGCGCGGCGTGCGCTTCACGAAGATACCGAAGGTGACGGGCGCGAGTGATGCCGCGACGAGCCCGTAGATCCCGGCCTGCGCGAAGATGCCCACCAGCGCCGGGGGATCGAGCGCGATGAGCGCGCTGACCACGCCCATGGCGATGAGGATGCCGCGGCTGAGCTTCAGCGCGAGGGCCTGCTTCTCGTCGTCCGTCTTGTCCTTGGCGAGCACGCTCCCGAGCGAGCCGAGCACCAGGTCCGAGCCGGCGATGGTCGAGGCCCCCACGAGAATGCCGTCCATGGTGCTCATGCCGGCGGCCAGGAGCGCGACGCTGATGAGCACGCCCACGACCGGCGAGAAGACCTGGTTGATGTAGGCGACCATCACCGCGTCGGGCGTGACGCCGGCATCGGCGAAGCCGGGGAACTTGGCCCGGGCGAAGAGCCCCGCCAGCAGGATGGACGCGAAGATGACGCCGATGACCGCGGCCACGACCAGGTAGGCGTTCAGGTCGCGGTCGCTCCGGAGATAGAGCGACTTCATGAGGATGTGCGGCTGGCAGACGAGGCCGAAGCTCACCACGAAGCCGCAGACGAAGACCTCCCAGACGGAGCCATAGAAGAGGCTGGCCGGGTTGATGGGCTTGGCGAGGTTCGGGTCCTGCGCGGCCACGGCGTCGAGGAGGCCGCCGTCGACGATGTAGTGCGCGCCGGTGCCGACGATGGCGAGCGCGACCAGCACCATCATCGCGCCCTGGAGCGAGTTCGTGTAGGCGTGCGCGTAGGTGCCGCCGAGCAGGATGTAGCTGAAGACGAAGGCGACGATGAACACGACGCTGCCCTCGTAGGAGAGCCCGAGGATGGCACCCATCACGAGCGCCGAGCCCTTGATGATCAGCACCACGAAGCTGATCGCGAGGAAGAGGTTCAGCAGCGCGAAGTAGGTGCGCATGCCCGGGCTGCCGTAGCGGGCTCCGATCCAGTGCGGGAGCGTGAGCGCGCGCGTCTCCTGCCCGAGGCGCCGGAACCCCTTCGAGAGCACGACGAGCCCCACCGTCACGCCGCCCGCACCCGCCACGCCGAAGTGGAGCAGCGCCGCGAGCCCGTCCATCCACACGAGACCCGGGTTGATGACGAAGGTGGCCGTGGAGGCGATGGCCGCCGCGAGCGTGATGCCCACCAGCAGGGGACCCATGTCGCCGTTGCCGAGCGCGAACCCCGCGAGGTCCTTGGTCTTCCGCATGCCCACGAGGGCGAGGCCCGTGGTGATCACGAGGTACGCGCCAAAGGCCAGCCAGGCCAGGGTCTTCGGGTCCATCGGCGGGAGGCTACACGGCCATGCTGCGCCGCAACAATGCGTTGACGCGAGGCCCTCGACGGGGGATCGATGGGGGCCTCGTGGACCTCGTGACCGACTGGCTCCGGCGCCGCGCGGCCTACCATCCGGAGCGTCCCGCGCTCCGCTTTCGCGACGCGACCTGGAGCTTTGGCGAGCTCGATGGCGCCACCGATCGCGTAGCCGCGGCGCTCCGGGCGGAGGGGCTCGGACCGGGAGATCGCGTCGCCGTGCTCGCGGAGAACCACCCGGCCTTCGTGACGCTCCTGGCCGCGACGGCGCGCACCGGCGTCGTGCTCGCGCCGCTCAACACGCGCCTCGCGGCCGCCGAGCTGGCGGAGCTCCTGGTCCACACCGCGCCACGCCTCCTGCTCCATGGCCCGCGCTTCGAGGAGCGCGCCCGGGCTGCGGCGGGCGCGATCCCCGTGCGAGCGCTCGAAGGCTTCGACGCCGCCGCGGACGGCGCGGCGTCCTACGAAGCGGCGCCCGACGACGTGGCGACGCTCTGCTTCACCGGCGGGACGACGGGGCTCCCGAAGGGCGCGATGCTCGCGCACCGGCAGCTCGTCATGAACGCCGTGAACACGGCGTTCGGCTGGGGCCTCGGCGAACGCGACGCGGTGGTCGTCGCCACGCCCATGTTCCACGCGGCCTTCCATGCGCTCGCCTGGCCCCTTCTCCAGCTCGGGGGCTTCGTGGTGGTGCAGGAGCGCTTCGACCCGGAAAAGCACCTGGCGCTCTCGGCCGAGCACGCGACGCTCCTCTTCATGGTACCGACCATGTTCCGGCTGCTCGCCGATGCGCCGGGCTTCGCGAGCGCCGATCTCGGCCGCGTACGCTGGGCCATCAGCGGCGGGGCGCCCTGCCCGGCCCCCATCCGTGAGGCCTTCGCCGCGCGCGGCATCCGCTTCAAACAGGGCTACGGGCTGACCGAGTGCGGCGTGAACTGCTTCGCACTGGGCCTCGACGAGGCGGCGGCCCACCCGGAGAGCGTCGGCCGGCCCATGCCACACCTTCACGCGCGGCTGGTGAACGACGCGGGCGACGAGGCGGACGAAGGCGAGCTGCAGCTCAGCGGCCCGGTGACCATGAGGGGTTATTTCGGCCGAGACGCGGCGACGGCGGAGGCCTTCGTGGAGGCCGGCGGACGGCGCTGGCTCCGGACCGGCGACATCGCGCGGCGCGACGCGGCAGGCCGCTACTTCATCGTGGGCCGAAAGAAGGAGATGTTCATCAGCGGCGGCGAGAACGTCTACCCGGCGGAGGTGGAGCGCGCCCTGGGCACGCACCCGGCCGTGCACGAGTGCGCCGTGGTCGGCGTCCCGGACCCGCGCTGGGGCGAGGTGGGGCTCGCCGCGGTCGCGCTTCACCCGGGCGCCACGGCCGACGAAGCCACGCTGAAGGCCCACGTCACCGAACGCCTCGCGAAGTATAAGGTCCCGAAGCGCTGGCGTTTCCTCGACGCCCTCCCGAAGAGCGGCGCCGGAAAGATCCTCAAGCGCGAGCTCATCGACTGACCCCGCAGCGCCGAGCGCTCAGCGGCCCAGGCGGGAGAGGAAGGGGGCCATGGCGCCGCTCACGGCCTGTGGCGCCTCGAAATGGGGGAGGTGGCCCGCCTCCACCATCACCAGCTCGGCGTTCGGCATGCGGCGTACGCCTTCCTCCGCCACGGCGCGCGTGGAGAGCGACCCGTGGAGCTGCGGGTTCGGGATGAGCCGGTCGTGCGCACCGAAGACGACGAGCGTCGGGCTCGCCACCTCACCGAGGCGGCCACGAACCGGTGCGTCGAGCATGGCCCCGACGCCCGCGACGAAGGAGCGCACGAAGCCCTCGATGCGCGCGGGCTCGGCCGCCAGCCGCGAGCGGGCGCCGAGGATGCCCTCCGCGGCCGGGACCCAACGGTGGAAGCCCATGCGCAGCCCTACCTCGAAGTTCTGGACCGACTGGAGGCGGACGAAGTCGGGCGTCACCGCGCTCCGGAGCAGCTGCGCCTCGGGCGTCGTGAAGGCTTCGAAGCCGGCGGGGGCGACGAGCACGAGCCCCGGCGGCGGGCCCACCTCGAGGGCCTGGACGAGAGCGATCTGCCCGCCCATCGAGTGCCCGACCCAGACGGCGTCGGTGGCCCCGAGGCTCTCGAGGAGCCCGGCGACGGCGCGCCCGGCCCCTGCCAGCGAGAAGGCCTCCGGCGACTCCGCGCTCTCCCCATGGCCCGGCAGGTCGACCACGATCACCCGGCGGTCGAGAGCGAGGCCCCGAACGAGGGGCGCCCAGGAGAGGGCGGACGCGCCGAGACCGTGCAGCAATACCAGCGGCGCGCCGTGACCTCCGTCGTGAAACGCGAGCTCCACGCCGTCGATGGTGGCGCGCTGCCGCGGGGGGAGGAGGGACTCGAGGCGCGTCAGCGTCTCGTCGCGCGCGACGGAGGTAGGGCTCACGCGGCCGCAGCGTTGGCGCTCGGGCCGGCGAGGTCAACGCCCGGGAACGCCAGAGCGTCTCGCAGGCCTCGCATCCCGTCACAGCCCTGCGCTATGACGAGGCGTCCATGCCCGCTCCGGCTGGTCCCGCGGTCCCGCACCCGCTCACGCGCCGACTCCGCGTCGAAGAGCTGGTGCGCCTGCGCCGGGCGAACGACGAGACCCGCTACCTCCACTCGCAGCGCGCGGGGCGCATCGACCCCAACCCGCATCAGATCGATGCGGTGATCTTCGCGCTCCAGCGACTGCGTGAGGGCGGCTGCATCCTCGCGGACGAGGTCGGCCTCGGGAAGACCATCGAGGCGGGCCTCGTCATCGCCCAGCTCCTCGCCGAGGGCGCCCGGCGCGTGCTCCTCATCGCCCCCAAGCCGCTCCTCGGGCAATGGCGCGAAGAGCTCTATCGGCTCTTCGGTCTGCCGACGCGAGAAGGGAAGGCCGAGCGCGGCGCCTTCGAGGGCGAGGGCCTCTTTCTGGTCGGCCGCGAGCAGGCTGGGACGCCTGCCGTGAGCGGGCTCCTGAGGCGGGGCGAGCCCTTCGATCTGTGCGTCATCGACGAGGCCCACGAGCTCTTCGCAGGCATTTGGCGGCGCTACGACGCCGCCGGACACTACCGGGAGGACTCGCCGCACGCGAAGACGGCCGCCGCGGTGCGCGACGCCCTCGCCGACACCCCCATGCTCCTGCTGACGGCCACGCCCATCCAGAATCAGCTCCAGGAGCTCTGGGGCCTCGTGCAGTACGTGGACCCGGAGGGGACGCTCCTCGGTGATCTGCCGACCTTCCGCCAGGTCTTCACGGAGGGTGGGGACGGGCGGAGCCTGGCGCCCGGCGCCGGCGACGAGCTCAAGCGCCGCCTCGGCGAGGTCGTCCAGCGGACGCTGCGGCGCCAGGCCCAGGAGTTCATGGAGCGGCCCTTCGTCGGCCGGCGTGCGCGCACCTTCGAGTACCGCATGAGTCCCGCCGAGCGAGCGCTCTACGACGACGTGACGCGCTATCTCCTCACGCCGACGGCGCTCGCCTTTCGCGGGAGCCACCGGGCGCTCCTCCTCCTCGGCTTCCACCGCCGCATGGCCAGCTCGAAGGCCGCGCTCGCCGCGAGCCTCGCGAGGGTCGAGAGCCGCCTCGAGCGCATGCTCCGCGCGGCCGAGGCCGGGCGCTTCGACGAGGGCGAGGAGACCGCGGAGGCCTTCGACGAGGACCTCGACGACGCGCAGATCCGCGACGCGCTCGCCGACGCCGAGAGCCGCGACGCCGGCGCGCTCCCGGACCCCGACGCCGTCCGCGCCGAGCTGGTCCGCGTTCGGGAGCTCCGCGAGCGCGCCGAGGGGCTCACGGAGGACTCGAAGGCGCAGGCGCTCATCAAGGCCGTCCGCACGGCGCTCGCGCGGCGCGCCGCTTCGGCCAAGGTCGTCCTCTTCACCGAATCGCTCACGACGCAGTCCTACGTGCGGGACCTGCTCGTGGAGGCGGGCGTGGCCGGCCCCGACGACATCACGCTCTTTCGGGGCACCAACGCGGGACCCGCAGCACAGCGGGCCCTCGAGCGCTGGGAGCACGACGTCGAAGCGGGGAGCGCGGGTGAGCGCCCGAGCCGCGCCGTGGCCGTTCGCCTCGCGCTCGTCCACGAGTTCCGTACGCGCACCAAGGTCTTCATCGCGACCGAGGCCGGCGCCAAAGGTCTGAACCTCCAGTTCTGCGACACCCTGGTCAACGTCGACCTGCCCTGGAACCCGCAGCGCATCGAGCAGCGCATCGGCCGCGTGCACCGCTACGGGCAGACGCGTGACGTGACGGTGATCAACTTCCTCGCGGCCGACAACGAGGCGCAGCGGCTCACCTTCGAGATCCTCGCGCGCAAGCTCGAGCTCTTCGGCACCGTGCTCGGGGCCTCGGACGAGGTGCTCCACCAGGCGTCCGGCCACCGGGACACGGATGCGCTGACGAGCGCGCTCGGCGCGGGGTTCGAAAAGGAGCTCCTCGGCATCTACCGGCGCGCGCGCAGCTCGGAGGACATCCAGGCCGAGCTCCTCCGGCTTCGGGACAGCACGAGCGAACGCCGCGCCGCCTTCGAGGAGGCGCACGCGCGGACCCGGGGCCTCATCGAGACGCGCCTCGACGCGGCGGTGCGGCGGGCCTTTCGCGATCTCCGGGAACGCCTCCCGGAGGGCCTGCGGCGCATCGACGCGGAGCTGGAGGGTGTGGTGCGTGGCTACCTCGCCACGCGCGGGGAGACGTTGCCCGGGGGCGCGCGGCTCCACCGCCGCCACCCGCTCGTGCGCGCGGCCATCGAGGAAGCGCGCGAGGCGACGGAGGCCACGCTCCATGTCGCCTTCGAGGGCGCACCGCCGGAGGCGGGGCCCGCCGGGTGGCTCTCGGTACTGCGCATCCGCTTCGAGGGCTTCGAGCCGGAGGAGCGGCTCTACCCGCTCGCCTTTCGCGGTGGCGGCGCGACCGCGGAGGAGCTGCCCCGCGCCGTCGCCGACGCCCTGCTGAAGGCGAACCCGCGCGCGACCTCCGCCGAGCATCGACCCGGCGAGGAGCCCTCGCTGGAGGTGCTCGAGGACGCCATCGACGCGCTCCTCTTCGACGCGCAGGCGGAGGTGGAGACGGAGAGCCAGGCGCGCTTCGACGCGCGCCTCACGCGTCTCGAACGCACCGCCGACGATCGCGTACGGGTCCGGGCCCGGGAGCACGCCGAGCTCGGCGCACGCCTCGACGCGCTCCGCACCGAACGCGATCGCGCGGCCGGCGCGGCCTACCATGCCGTCGAGACGCGCATGGCGCGCGTCGAGGCACGACGCGAGGCGCTGGGCGACGAGCTCGCGCGGCTCCGTGCCCGAGACGACGAACGCTACCGAGCGCAGCGCGCCCGCGCCGAGGCACGGCGCTATGCCCCCCCGACGGTCGAGCGGGTGCTCGACGTGGAATGGACCCGCCATGAGCCGCGCGGAGACGCCTGAGGACGACGACGTGGCCCTGACCCTCGTGCACACGGCGGACTGGCATCTCGGGAAGGCCTTCGCGCAGTTCGACGCGAACGCGCGGGTGACGCTGGGCCGCGCGCGCCTCGAGGCGGTGCGCAACGTCTTCGGGCTCGCGCGGCAGCACCGCGCGGACGCCGTGCTCTGCGCCGGAGACCTCTTCGACGAGCCGCATCCCGACCGGCGCTGGGTGGACGCGCTGGCGCGCCTCTTCGAGAGCCTCGCCGCCGACCCCTCCTGGGGCGGGCGCCCCATCTTCCTGCTGCCGGGGAACCACGACCCGCTCCTCGACGGGAGCGTGTGGCACGCGCGCGGCCCGCTCCGCGGCCGCTTGCCCTCCTTCTGCCACGTGGTGGACCAGGACGACTTCGAAGCCCCGCTCGGCGAGGGCGCCGTGCTCGTCGCGCGACCCTGCCGGAGCAAGTCCGAGTCGAAGGACCCGGCGCGGGCACTTCCAGGCCGGGCTCCCGGGGACGAGCGCATCCGCGTCGGCATGGTGCACGGCAGCACCTACACCATGGAGGGCTACGAGACGCTCTTCCCCATCCACGACGACGCGCCGGTGGAGCGCGGCATCGACTACCTGGCCATCGGCGACACGCACGCCTTCCGCGTGCTCCCCGAGGGGCGACGCCTGAACCCCATCGTGTATCCGAGCGCTCCGGAGCCGACGCGCTTCGGCGAGGCGGGCGCGGGCTTCGCGGCGCTCGTCCAGTTCCGCCGGCGGACCCGCGCTCCCTTGGTCCGTCCCGTGCGCGTGGCGCGCTTCGTCTGGCGCGAGGAGCACGTGCAGACGCTCGAGGCGCTGCGCGCGCTCGCTCACGAGCCGCTCGAGCAGACCGTGCTCCGGCTGGCGCGCGACCTCGCCGTGGGGCCTCCCGAGATGGCCGAGGTGCGTGCGCTCCTCGCCATCCTCGCCGGTGACGAGACCCGCGGCGGCCGCGCGGCCGTGCTGCAGCTCGACGAGGAAGGGCTCCGCCTCGACCCGCGCGACGCGAGCGCCCACTTCGCCGCGCTGCCCGCCGTCATCCGCGAAGCGGCCGCGCGCCTCGAAGCTCGGGCCGCCGCGCAGGGGCCCGACGCGCCCGTCGCCGCGCGCGCGCTCTTCCGGCTCATCGAGCTCTCGCGGC
>CALCTH010000027.1 GCA_937893795.1 uncultured Myxococcales bacterium
GCTCACGGCCAGGACCTCGGCGCTCGCGCCCGCCGCAAGCTCCGCCCGCGCCGAGGCACGCACCTCGCCGAGGTAGGTTCGCTCCACGCGGAGGGCTCCCGTCTCCACCGCGGCGAGCTGCACCTCCGCGGGCGGGCGTCCGCGCGACGCTCGAGCCGCGTCGGCCTCTCCGCACGCGGCGAGGGCGACGACGAACATCCACGGGAAGACGGAGCGAACCACGGCTACTCGTCGTGACACGACCTCCAGCGCTACGGAAGAGACGCACGACACACGGCGCGCGTCGTCTCAGTCGCGAGCGACGACGTCGAGGCCCGTGAGCGCCGTACCGAGCTCGGCCAGGTCGACCTTTCCGCGGTAGACGTCTGCCACGAGGAGCGCGTTCCAGAGAAATCGACGTTCGCCGGCCTGCTCCTCGATGCGGACGGTCATCGCCAGCACGCCGCCGTCGGCCCCCAGGTGGCTCACCTCGTCGATGGCGAGGGTGCTCCCCTCGAAGGGGACGACCTGCGCGAAGAAGGGGACGGCGAGCCGAGTGAGGCGCCGGGGCGGCTCGCCAGGCGACGCGCCTCCTCCTTGGCTTCCAGGCCGGCGCGCCCACGCGACGAACCAGATCTCGAGGCCGCCGGCGTCCCGGACCACGGCGTAGAGTCCGTCCGGCGCCAGCGCAAAGCGGGTGGGCCGGTAGCCTTCCGGGCCGTAGAGGTCCGCCGCGCCCACGTCGAGGAGGGAGTGGGTACGAGCTCCGGTCTCGGGGCTCAGGGCCCAGACCGCGATGCGCTCCGCGGGCTCGATCTCCGTGGGGTGATCGAGCGCGACGAGCTCCCCCGCGATCGCCGCCAGGCGGCGGCCGCAGGCTTCGGTGGGCCCCAGCAACTCGGGCTCGAGCGCCGCGCCGCCGTTCCCCACGTTCCGGATCGCCCTCATCGCGTCGCCCGAGCGAAAGAAGAGGTCGCCGCCCATCACGGCCACGCAGTCCTCGGGGACCTCGTCGATCTCGCGTCGGGCGAGGGCTCCACCGGCGAGGCTCACCTCCTCCACGAGGGTGCCGAGCGACCCGCCCCGACGTACCGGATGGAGCGCGTAGAGACGCTCGCCGTCCCGCAGCACGCGGAGCGCCGCGAGGCTCGCTTCGGACGGTGTACGCACGATCAACGTGCGGGTCGTCCCCGTGGCCCAGTCGAAGGCGAAGAGTCCGGTCTGCGCTTCGTCGACGTCACGCCCCTGGAAGGGCTCGCGCTCCCCGGCGTCACGCGCCGTCGAGAGCAGCAGGTCCACGGGTCGCCGAACGCTCAGCTCGGCGGGGTCGAGCCCGTAGAGGTCGAGGTCCGCGAGCACGAGCTCCGCCGGCTCGCTCACCTCCCCGAGGCCGAGCGGTCGTTCGTCGGGCTGCGGCGGCGGGTCGAGCGGCGCCGCGCCATCCGCCGTGCACGCGAGGGCCGCGGCGAGCACCCAGGCCGAGCACCGCCCGCTCCCCCGGCACCCCGCGAGTCCCTCCCGTTTGCGTCCCTCCACGCCCCCAAGGTAGGCGCGGCGACGCGACGCCGCACACCCGGCTCAGCGCGCGTTTCGAAGTCGAGCGCTCCGTCGCGGAGCGTCGCTCTCCCGTCGATGGGTTGGCCGGCCTCCGAGAACCGCTAACGCTCGTAGCGGAGGCCGACGAAGGCGGAGAGCTCCACGGAGGCCGTGGGTTGGAATGCCCGCGCGGCGCCGGCGGTGGGCTCGCAACGACCCTCGTCGGCGCGGAAGGTCGCGCCTTCGTAGGCCTCGAGCTCCCACACGCTGGCGACGCTCGTCTCGGCGTCGCAGCCCTCACCTCGCGTCTCGAAGACGGCTACGTGCGTCGGGGTATCGCGCTCCACGGCGAGGAGCGGGTCCGTGCAGGCGGCGTCCGCGAAGAGCGTCGACCACGCCGGGCTCTCGCCGTCGACGACGGGGTAGGTCATGGCGGGCAAGCACCGGTAGCCTTCGAAGGTCCGCACGGCGTAGCAGTCGAGCTCGAGCGCCGCGTCGTGGTGGAGGTCACGCCCGAGGCCCCACGCCGGTCTCCCGTCGACGCGGGACGTGGGCCACGCCTGGCCTCCCTCGTCCACGTAGCGCACGGGGCGCAGGCGGCTCGTCCCCGCGTTCACGCGCCGGAGCACCGGAGCCGCGTCGAGGGTCTCGGGGCCGCCGAGCAGCGCCGCCTGGTTCGCCAGCGTCGGTTCGCACCCCGCGGGTCCCGTGACGAAGAGCGGCCGCATCGCGGCGACCTCGACCACCCGGCGGACTTCCCGGGGCTGCCCCTCGGCGTCGGTGAGCGTCACCGGCGCCCCGAGCGGCGCGTTGAGCACGGCGAGCGTGGGCTGCGTGCAGGCGGCGTCCTCGAAGGCCAGCGGCGGTCCGGCCACCAGCCCCGGGAGACAACGCAGCTGCCCTTCCACGTCCCAGAGCCAGCAGGGCTCGGTCAGCTCGCGCGCCCGCGCGACGGTGCCGTCCGCGTAGAGGCGGGTGACCTCGACCAGCGGCCCACCCAGCTCGCGCCGCGCCTCGTCGATGAGCTCGACCATGGCGGCCTCCGGGATGCGCTCGGCGCGCACGACGGGGCTGCTCAGGTAGCGCGGCGGCCTGCTCTCGGTCCGCGCCGTGCACGCGCCCGTGACTCCCGGCCGCTCCCAGAGCGGGCCCGGCGTCACGGGCTCGGCGGCCGGGGCCCGGAAGGCATGCGCACGCGTCGGAACGAAGTCGACGAACGCGAAGGGGATCGTGAACGTGTACTCGCCGCTGCAGCTCCGTGCGGGAGCGAAGGGCTCCACGCACTCGGGGTCGGAGAAGACGGGCTCGCCGCCGTGGAGCACGAACATCGGGCCGCCGGGCATGCAGCGCGGCACGCCGTCGTCCGTGAGCTCCAAAAGGGAGCAGATACCGAGCTCCGCGTCGATGAGGCTCGACGGGAATGTCGTCGCGGGCCCTTCGTCGGGCACCAGCCGGGCGGGCCTCAGGCGGCTGCCGGGCGTGACCGAGGCGAGCTCCTCCGGCAGGAGGAGCAGCCCCGACGCGCTGGCGCTCTCGGCGCAGCCGCCCGCGAGCAAGAGGAGGAGGAGCGGAGGCAGGCGACGCATGTCCATGTCCCTCCTAACCCCCGGCGGCCGCGATCCTTGGCAGGGGTCTCAGTCGGCGGCTCGCGGTCGCGCCCAGCCGGACACGGGCGCGCCGGCGTCCTCGGCCAGCCACACCCGCTGATCGACGGCGATGGGCCCGGCGAACACGGTCTCCGCGCCTCCGGGATAGACCACGCGAATCCGGTCGACGCGGGGGGCCTCGCCGAGGCCGAAGTGCAGCGTCAGCGAGTCCTGGCTGCCCTTGCCCGTGCCGCCCTGGACGTGGCGCACGCGGGTCACGCCGCCGGCCTCGACCTCGACCACGGCGCCGAGCCCGGCGCGATTCGCGGCCGTCCCCACGACGCCCACCTGGAGCCAGTGCCCCTCGCCGGCCTGGTTGAGCAGCAGCTCTCCCGCGTAGAGGTCGAGGTCCCCGTCGTGATCCACGTCGGCCGTGGCCATGCCCCAGCCGTTCTCGAGCGGGATGGCGCCGCGGAGGGCGTCCAGGCGGAAGCTGCCGTCGCCCACGCCCCAGTAGAAGTCGGTGGGGCGCCCGTCGTAGGTCGCGCTGATCGCGAGGTCGAGGACGCCGTCCTGGTCGACGTCCAGGAGCACCGGCACCGAGTGCGTCTCCTGGAAGCGAAGCCCCGAGGGCGAGGCGAAGGGCGTGGCCCAGGCGCCGCCGAGGTCCGTGAAGATCCCCGCGCCGTCGTTGAGGAGAACCTGCGTCTTGTCGGAGAAGTCGAAGAAGCGCGGGTGCGCCAGGTTCGCCGCGACCTGGTCGAAGTCGCCGTCGTTGTCGAGGTCGCCCCAGGCGACGCCGATGGTGTGCCCGTAGAAGCCGCTCACCTCGCGGCCGGCGAGCCCCCGCGGCGCGGCGACGTCCACCACGCGTCCGCCGCGGTTGTCGTAATGGAAGTTCCGCTGGAGCAGGTAGTTGTTCACGAAGACGTCCACGTCGCCGTCGCGATCGGCGTCGATGGGCGCGACGCCGCGGCTCGCGGTGCGGTCCGTGAAGAAGCCGAGGCGGCCGGAGACGTCCTGGAACGTGCCGTCGCCGCGGTTGAGAAAGACCGTGTCCATGTACTGCCGGCCCTCGGCCCAGCAGTTGAAGTTGGCGACGTAGAGGTCGAGGAACCCGTCGGCGTCCAGATCCACCCACGCCGCCGCCGCCGAGGGGCGCGTCACGTGGCGCGCGGCGTCGCCGCAGGCCTCGTCGTCCTGCCGGTCGATCACGCCGGCGTCCGCCGCGAGCTCGAAGCGCGCCGTGACGCCGCGCTCGCAGACCGCGTGGAGCAGCGTGTCCGCGTGGCGAAGCGACTCCGAGAAGAGGAAGAGGTCGAGGCAGCCGTCGTTGTCGTAGTCGCCGAAGACGCCGCCCGTCGCCGAGGGCGCCGCGTCGAGGCCGTAGGCCGCGCTCACGTCGGTGAACGTGCCGTCCCCTTGGTTGCGCCAGAGCGCGCGGCCCAGGAGAAGGTCGTCCCAGCCGTCGCCGTCGAAGTCCACGAAGCTCACGTGCCGCGCGCCCCGGGGCGCGGCCCCCTCGGGCGCCGGCACGAAGACGCGCTCTTCCGGCGCGAGCGTGTCGATGGGCTCCACCAGCAGCTCTACGCGGTAGTGAAAGGGCAGGGGCAGCGAGAGCCCGTTGAAGTATCGCGTGCCCTGGAAGGCCGAGACGTCCGGGAAGTTGAGCGCGGCCTGGCAGTCGTCGAAGCGTCCGCAGGGGTCGTCCGCCTCCGGGTTGGCCATCTCCTGGTCCATCCACCAGGCGGCCCCGTCAGCCTCGCTGCGGTGCGCGACGTAGAGGAGGCCCGGCTGCTCCACGACCACCGGCTCGTCCAGCACGTAGGTCGTCCAGGCGCCGTCGGGGTCGACGTCGGCATCGACGGCGACGTCTCCGGCGCAGCGGCTCCCGGTCCAGAGGGGGTCCGGCGCCCAGAAGTCGAAGCCGTTGTAGCCGAAGTCGGCGTGGAGCCCGAGCGCCAGCGGCGCGTCGTCGTCCACGGGGCGCCGGGCCCACTGCACCCGGATTCCATGCACCCGCGTCCGGCCCTCGAGCGCGAAGCGGGCCGCCTCGTGCCGGGGACGGGCCGCCAGGAGGCCGTTCAGGGTCTCGTTGCCGAAGCGAAGCGCGACGGCGCTGGTCGTCGGCGCGCCGAGGTACGCGCGCCGGGTCTCGAGGCCCGCGGGCGGCGCTCCGCCCGCGTCGTCGCAGACGCGTGTACCTCCGTCGGGCGGGCCTGCCTCGGGGCTGGCGTCGATCCCCGCGTCGAGGCCCGGGGAGCCGTCGAGCCCGGCGTCCTCGCGGGGTTCCGTCGGTCCGCCGCTTCCACACGCGGCCGCCAGGCATGCCGCCAACGCGCCGGCTGCGAGGCGGAGTGGCAAGCCCTGCCGCTCCAGCGTCTGCCGACCCCTTCCCAACGTCGTCACGGCCCGCAGGATACCGGAGGTCGCGCCCCCTGGCGCGCCGGCGCCGCTAGGGCGTTCCCACGAGCGCGTCGAGGAGGGCCCGAGCCGCCGCCCCGTCCCCCGACACGAGCTCGAGACGCTCGCCGGGAAAGCCCTCCCCGGCGAGGTAGCCCGCGAGCGTGCCGGCGCTCGCGCGGACGTGAGCGTCAGCGTCGTGGACGGTGCGCACCGTCAAGCGAGGCGGCGCGCAAAGCAGGATTTACAGCGGATCGCACTCGACCTCCAGCTCCAACAGCTTCGGCTCGGGCGGGAGCGCGCGTCCCGGTCGCGAGAGGATGGCCTGCAGCGCCACCGCGAGGGCGCGTGGGCTTCGGCCGTGCGCCACCGGTGCGATGCGGCTCGCGCGAGCCCCCCAGGCCCCGAGCTGATCGATGATGGGCCGCACGCCGGCGCCATGCTCGGTGAGCGCGTAGAGCGTGACGCCCGACGCGCCGAGCTTGCGGACCAAGCCGTCGGCCTCGAGCGTCCGAAGCCGCGTCGCGAGCAGGTTCTTCGCGATGCCGGGGAGCCCCGCGTGCAGCTCGCCGAAGCGGGCCGGCCCGCCAAGGAGCTCGCGCAGCAAGAGGAGCGTCCAACGGTCACCGACGAGGTCCAGCGCCGCCGCCACGGTGCACGCCTGCGCATAGCTTTTTCGGTCCATCGAGCTTTCCGCCATGAACTTGCCATAGCCGATAGGTAGCTTTTTTAAACTTTATGGTTGACTAAAACAACCGATTGCGTCAGCTTTCTCCTCACACCCCTTCGAGAAGGAGAGAGCCATGAACGAGCAGCACGTCACCGTCGTCTACAAGTGGACCGCCAAGCCCGCGCAGCTCGACGCGTTGGAGGCCGCGTATGCCGGCGTCACCGAGACCATGCGAGCCAACGAGCCCGGTGCCCTCGCCGTCCACGTCTACCGGTCGGACGAGGAGAACGCGCTCTACGTTCGCGACGAGTTCCGGGACGCGGAGGCCCTCGGCTTTCACCTCAGCCAGACGGCCGCCGCGCACTTCGGCGACCTTCTGCAGATCGCCACGCCGGGCTCCTTTCTCTTCTTCGGCCACGTGCCCCTCGAGCTCCAGGCCGCGGCCAAGTCCATGGGCCTCGCGGCCGAGTTCGGCACGCACTCGGCCGGCTTCGACCGCTAGGCTCTCGGGCCATGCGCCCGGCGTCTCCCCACGCCGGGCTCGTGTTCGCCTAGGCGCAGGCCGCGCGCGGACGCACCGAGACGCCATCGTCGTCCACGTCGTCGCCAACGTAGCCGTCGCGCTAGCGGTGCTCCTCGCCGGGCAGTGGTGGCTCTGGGCCTAGGGGCCCACGCCGAGGCGAGTTCGCACGTACGTCTAACGTTCCCGGCCGATCTCCGACTCACGCACGCGCCGCGAGAGCGGGCGTTCAGAGGACCGGCATGCATCGCCCACTCATCCTTCGCTTCGCGCTGGCACTCACCTTCGCCGGCTTCGTGCTGCCCCCACCCCTCGAGGCCCAGGGCGCGGGAGACGCGACGGGCGAGCCCGCCGCCGGCGAGGATGCCCCCGACGAGGGAGGGTCCGAGCCCGCCTCCGAGGGCGAGGCAGAGACCGCCCCCGTGCCTCCCTCGGTCCTCGAGCTCGTCGAGGCGCCGTGGCCGGCCGAGGTCGAGCCCGGCGGCGAGCCGGTCGCCGTGCTCCTCGAGATCGTCATCGGGATCGACGGGCAGGTCGGCGAGGCGCAGGTGCTCGGAGGCCCGGAGGCCTTCCATGCCGCGGCCCTCGCCGCCGTGCGCGCGTCACGCTTTGCTGCCGCCCGCGTGAACGGCGAGCCCGTGGAGGCGCGGATTCGCTTCGAGTACGTGTTTCGCCCGCCGCCGCCTCCGGAGCCGCCTCCGCCGCCCGCGACCGGCGTGCTCGAGGGCCGGGTGCTCGCTCCCGAGGCCGACGACGCCATCCTCGGCGCCCGGGTGCTCGTCGCGAGCGCGACGGACCCGGCGCTCGAGCGGGAAGCCACGGTGGGCGAGGACGGCACCTTCACCTTCGAGGACCTCCCGCCGGGGGAGTACCTGGTGACCATCGACGCCCTCGGTTACGCCGGCGCGGAGGCCACCGAGACCGTCGTTCCGGGCGAGGCCACCTCGGTGGTGTACCGGCTCCGGCCGGACGCGGGCATCGAGGACGAGGGCGGCCTGAGCGCTCGGGCGCGCGTGGACCCGCCGCCCCGCGAGGTGACGCGCCGCCGCATTCGCCAGGAAGAGCTGACGCAGATCCCCGGCACGCGCGGCGACGCGCTCCGGGCCATCGAGATCCTCCCGGGCGTCGGCCGGCCGCCCTTCGGCACCGGCCAGATCATCATCCGCGGCTCCGCCCCGAACGACTCCGAGGTCTTCATCGAGGGCATCCCGGTGCCGCTCCTCTACCACTTCGGCGGGCTCACCAGCGTCTACAACTCCCGGCTGCTCACGCAGATCGACTTCATCCCGGGCAACTTCTCCTCGCGCTACGGGCGCCGCATCGGCGGCATCATCGAGGTGGAGACCCGGGACCCGGCGAGCGACGGGTTCCACGGCGTGGCCGAGTTCGGCGTCATCGACACGTCGGTGCTGGCCGAGTTCCCCATCGGCGAGAACGCGAGCATGGCGCTCGGCTTCCGCCGGAGCCTCATCGACCTCGTCTTCTCTTCCATCGTCCCGGACTCCATCGGCGTCACGCAGGTGCCCGTCTACTACGACTGGCAGACGGTGCTGAGCTGGCGCCCGACCTCCAAGGACCGGATTCGCTTCCAGCACTACGGCGCGTCCGACGCCTTCGAGCTCTTCCTCGACGACGGCCTCGGCTCGGACCCGGCGGTGAGCGGCAACCTCGGTCTCACCACACGCTTCGGCACTTTCCAGATGGGCTGGGACCGGCAGATCAGCGACGACGCCGAGCTCGACGTGGACGCGGCCTACGGGCCGCAGGCCATCGACTTCGGGCTCGGCAACGCGCTCAACTTCGAGCTCTTCGTCAACCAGTTCTACCTGCGCTCCGAGGTCCGGCAGCGCGTCACGGACTGGTACAAGCTGACCTACGGCGCCGATCTCCTGCTCGGCCCCTTCCGCGTCGACTTCACGGGGCCGCCGCAGCAGCAGCAGGAGGGCGCGGGCGAGTTCAACCCGCTGGCCTCGGCCGACATCGAGCGGGCGACGCTCGAGAGCCTCGCCGGCCGGCCCGGCGTGTACATCGAGAACGAGCTGCGCCCGAGCGACGACGTCCAGCTCATCGCCGGAGTCCGCTTCGACTACGACAACCGAACGGGCGACTACGCCATCGACCCCCGCCTCGTGGCCAACTGGGACGTCGCCGAGGGGCTTCGCCTGAAGGCCGGCGCGGGCCTCTACAGCCAGCCGCCGGAGTTCAACGAGTCGGTGCCCGACGGCGGCAACCCGGACCTCGACATGATCCACTCGGTGCACGTCGGCGGCGGCTTCGAGTACGAGATCCTCGACGGGTTCCGCATCGGCGTGGACGGCTTCTACAAATACCTCTGGGACCGCGTGGTTTCCACCGAGGGCGGCGTGGACCCGATCTTCACCAACGAGGGCATCGGCCGCATCTACGGCGCCGAGATCAGCGGGAAGCTCGAACAGGGCCCGGGCCGCCCCTTCTTCGCCTACCTCAGCTACACCATCAGCCGAAGCGAGCGGCGGGACCGGCCGGGCGAGCCGTGGCGCCTCTTCGACTTCGACCAGACGCACATCTTCACGCTCAGCGGCGTCTACAACCTGCCGAAGGGGTGGAGCATGGGCGCCACCATGCGCGTCGTGAGCGGCAACCCGACGACCCCGGTCATCGGCGGCATCTACGACAGCCTCAACAACGTCTACCAACCGGTGAACGGGCGCATCAACAGCATCCGGAACCCGAACTTCCACCGCCTCGATTTCCGCATCGAGAAGAAGTGGGTCTTCGAGAGCTGGCGCCTCGCGCTCTTCCTGGACATCCAGAACATCTACAACCGGCAGAACCAGGAAGGCCTGGGCTTCAACTTCGACTACACGGAGCGCACGCCGATCAACGGCCTGCCCATCATTCCGGCCCTCGGGATTCGTGGAGAGATCTGATGCGACGCACGATTCTGCGACTCGCGGTGCCCCTCGCCCTGCTCGCCGGCTGCGGCGACACGCTCGACCCCGTCAGCCTCGTCACGCGGCCGCGCGTGCTCGGCTTCGAGCTGAGCGTGGAAGGCGACGCCGAGCGCACGACGCCGCGGACCGGAGAGACGCTCAACCTCCGGCTCCCCTTCGCCTTTCCCGAGGAGGCGCAGGGGATCGACTTCGTCGGCGTCGCCTGCCTCGGCGTCGACGTCGGCTTCGGCGTTCCCTTTTGCGCGAGCGAGGACAGCGTCATCGCGCCGCTGGTGAGCCGGTCCGTGGCGCCGGCCTTCCCGGAGGTGTCCTTCACCGTTCCGGCGGACTTCCCCGAGGACGCGGAGCTGCTCGTCATCGCCGCGGCGTGCGTCGGCGGCGTCGTCGACCCGGAGCTCTTCGCCAGCGCCCTCGACATCAGCTCCCCGCCGGCCGGTGGCCTCGTGGTGTGCGCCGACGACGTGGGTACCGGTGAGCTGCTCCAGAGCACCATCCCCGTGCAGCGCATTCCGGACGACGCGAACCTCAACCCGCTGCCGCTCGTGGAGGTGCGGCTCGACGGCCGGGTGCTACCGCCCGATCCCGGCGGCGTTCCGGGCACGGCGTGTACGGACGTGCCCGAGCTGCCGACCTTCTTCTCGGACAGCGGGGACGTGGACCTCGTCGTCGAGTCCGCTCCCGAGACCTTCGAGGACTACTTCGTGCTCGACGCCGACGACCAGCCCCTGCCCGTCGTCGAGGCGCTGCAGCACGCGCTGCTCATCACCGCCGGCGAGCTCGAGGCCAACTTCATCTTCACCGAGCGTGAGGACGTCCGCGAGGACACGATCTACACGCTCCCCCTCATCGAGGAGCGCCCCGTCGCCGCCGAGGGGAGCCTCGAGCGGCTCTGGTTCTCCATCCGGGACGAGCGCGGCGGGCTCCGCATCGAGAGCCGCGCCTACTGCCTGCTTCCCGGCGTCTGACGCGGGTCTCGGAGCCTCGACGCTCTGCTACGCCCCCGGGCCGGCGGCGCAGGACGCGCGAGCGAGACCGAGGTCTCAGCTGCGGAGGAGGCCCGGCAGCGGCGATTCGCAGCTCCGGTCCATCGCTCCCTGATCGTACTGGTAGTAGTACCAGGGCTGCAGCGGGATGGTCCCCGTGAACGCGCTCCGCCCCGGGAGCTGCCAGGCGCGCCGCGGCACGTCGAAGGCGTCGAGGTAGGTCGTCGTCCACTGGAAGAGGGACACGCCCACGCGGCGCTGCTGGTTCGAGTTTCGCTCGGCCTCCGAGGCGTACATCGGCACGAGCGGGTCCACGTCGCGGTTGCGGAAGTCGAAGTAGCGGCCCGTGTTGAAGCGGCCGCCGGCGCTCCCGAAGGTGATGATCGGGATGTTGTCGCCGTGGTGCGTCACCGGGCCCGCCTCCTGGCCCCACCACACGAGGGTGTTGTCGAGCATGGTGCCCTCGCCCTCGGGGATGGTGTCCAGGCGGCTGATGAGCTGCATGAAGGCCTGGGCGAACCAGTTCCGCTTGCCCTCGACGAGCAGCCCGTGGAGGCGCTCCGGGGTACCGCTCTCGAGGCTCGCGGCGTTGTGGGCCACCTCGTGGTAGCCGCCGTCGCTCTCCATGGCGTCGGTCCACGGGTTGTCGACGCGCACGACCGCCAGCCGGCTCGAGTCGCACATGAACCCGGCCATGATGATGTCGTTGATCGCGATGGCGTTGTCGGGCGTGTACATCGAGGCGTACGCGTCCCGCGGCAGGCCGCTGCGATCCGAGAGCTCGCTGCACTGCACGCCCACGCTCGAGCTCAGCGCGGCGCGGATGTCGTTGAGCCGGTCCATGTAGCGGTTCAGCCGCTGCCGGTCCTGGGCGCCGAGGCGGGCGCCGGCCCCGAAGGCGCCGGACTGGAGCCGCTGGTAGCTGTCGAAGACGGCGTTGATGGGGTCCGGACGCTCGGGCTCGGAGCCGTCCGGCGGCTCGACGTCCACGTAGACGGAGTTCCAGATGGCCTGCATGCCGACCTCTTCGGCCGGGCGCACGCCGCCGGCGGGACCGGCGCTCGGGTCGATGAGCTCGATGCTGAGCCCCCGGCTCCCGAAGTTCATGAAGCGCCGGCGGGGCGTACCCGCGTAGAGCGTGGTGCGCGCGAGCACCTGGTCCGCCGTCTCGCGGTTCTCCTCGAACTCGTCGCCGTCGTTCGACATGCGGCCGTAGTTGCCGAGGAGGTGCCGGGCGTGACCGCTGTGGAAGGGCACGTCGAGGCCGCGGAGGATGTTCATCTTCCCGACGAGGGATTCGGTCAGCACGTCCGACGGCGCCCGAAGCACGTCCGAGATGACCCGGTCGCCGCCCTCGACGCGCGACGTGAGCGGCCCCGCGTGCGTCGTGTGCAGCGGATGCGGCACCGTCTCCGACGCCATGCTCTGGTCGGGGTACATGGAGGGCGCCCAGATGCCGCCGTGCTCCGTCGTGAAGACGACCATGCGGCGCGGTGCCGGGATGCCCTGCGCGGCCGCGCGATGTCCCCGCGGCAAAAGGCTGGGAAGGGCCGGAATGGCGATGGCGGCGCCACCGCCCATCAGCATCCACCGTCGTCCGAATTTGCGTACCGTCATCGGTCAGCCTCCCCGCACGCGGAAGTTGTTGTCGAGAAGCACGAGGCTCATCACCTCACGGAGCGGGCGGCCTTCGTCCACGGCGTCGTCGATGCGCTCGAGGATGCAGCCGTCCTCTTCGAGCCGTTCCGTACGGCCGAGTGAGAAGCGAACGTAGTGGCGCGTGAAGCAGGCCCCGGCCTTCTCCGAGCTCATCAGCGCGTCCGCCAGCGCGGCGGCGCCCGAGACGGGCAGCGCGCTCTCCGGGAGCACGGCCTCGTCGTCGATGGCCAGCTCCATGGTCACGTTTCCGTCGCCGTCGAAGAGCGGCTCCACGCCACGGACCTGACCGATCGCGTCGAAGCCCTCGAGGGCGAAGCCCGTGGGGTTGATGGCCGAGTGGCAGGCGGCGCAGGCCCCGGCGCTCGTCAGGATCTCCGTGGCCTCACGGGAGCCCGTCGTGGCGCGGTCGACCGTCGGGAGCCCGTCCATCGCGCCGGCCGGTGCGTTCGGAAGCAGGTCGCAGGCGATCTGCCGGCGTATGAAGACACCGCGCAGGATCGGGTGCGTGATGGAGTTGACCGTCGGGAGCGCGATCTCCGCGCGCGAGAGCAGAAGGCCCGTCCGCGCGAGAATCGAGCGCCGCTCGGGCGGGACCGGCACCACCTCGCCAGGGGCCGCCGGAGCTACGCCGTAGATCTGCGCGAGCGTGGGGTGCGAGGTCGGGGTGACCTCGCTTAGGAAGAAGTCCTCGAAGCTCCCGCCACTGCGCAACACGTGCATGAAGAGGTCGACGATCTCCGCGACCACGGCATCGTCGAGGCTCTCGTCGATCTCGAGCCCGGCCGTGATGGCCTCGTAGTCGGCCCCCGTGCCGCGGCTCGGGAGGTCGAGCTGGTCGAAGCGGAACCACTCGAAGAGGAAGCCCTCGATGGCGTCCCGCGCGCGCTCGCTCGCCAGAAGTCGCTCGACCTGGGCCTCCCAGCCCGTCGAGGTGAGCACCTCGCCGGACTCGGCGGCGGCCCAGAGCTCCGCGTCGGGCATCGAATCCCAGAGGTGGTAGCTCAGCCGGTTCGCCGCTTCGTAGGGCGTCAGCTCGCCGTCCGTCTCCACGTGGAAGAGGAAGTTCGGCTGCGCGAAGAGCACCGTGATGACGTCGCGAACGTCGTCGCGGCTCACCACGTCGCCGGCCAGGTAGACCTCGTCCCGAAGGAAGGCGCGCTCGTCGTCGCCGAGGGGACGGCGATGCGTGACGGGGCCCAGGAGCTGCACGAGCGAGTCGATGCAGGCCGCGTCGCTCGTGCCCTCCGCGACGAGACAACCGAGCCCCATGGCGTCGAGGCTGGCGTCCGAAGAGAGCGCCTCGCCGAGCGCGGTCGCGAGGCCGTAGTGGGCTTCCACGGCGGCGGAGCCGACGTTCTGGTCGGCCCGGTAGAATGCCTGCTGGCCCGTCTGCTGCTCGGAGTCGACCGGGCGCTGGTCGCGCGGGATGGCCCCGAGCTCGCCCTCGACGGCGGCCAGTACCCCGTTGGCCTCACCGGGGGGCATGAGTTGCCGGAGCACGTCCCCCACCGTGTTGCGCAGCTGACGCCGCGAGAGGCGCCGCAGGGGCGCGTCGATGAGCGGCGCTGGATCGCCGCACGTGAAGTCGACGATGGTCGCGCCGGTCCCTTCGCCTCCGACGTTCGTCGGCCGAAGCGGGTCTCCGATGTCGCCCGTACAGGCGCCAACTCCCACTATGGCGACGAGGAGCGCCGCGATGTTCGTTCGCCGCATGCTGTCTCCCATGGGTCCTCGTACGGACGCTGGACCAGCGACCGTAGGCACCAACTCCCTCGGGCAAAGAATCGCACACGGCGACCCTTTGGCAAGGGATCACCCGTTACCGTGAGGGGTTCCTTGGATGAGGGGCCTCACGTGCCCGAAGGCCCGCAATCGTCGTAACGCGCCGAGATCGCTTCGAGCTCGGCCTCGTAGCTCCTCTTCAGGTCCTCGGGCTCCAGCAGCCGCGCCGCGCCCCCCTGGCGGCGCAACCAGCGGAAGAGCGCCGGGGGTCGCGTCGTCGGGAAGGGGCGGCGGCCACCGGGGCCCTCCACCTCGGCGGCCACCCAAGCCTTCGCCGGCGCGTCGATGCGCGCCTCCTCGAGGCGTGCCCGGACGACGTCCACGTCCACGTCCGAGGCCTCGAGGGCGGCCGCGTCCTCGTCCGTGAGCTCGGCGAGCGCGAGGGCCCGGAACCGCTCGACCTTGAAGACCTTTCCGCCGGCGTCCACGGCGTACCAGGCGCCGCGAATCTGGAGGAGGCCCACGGGCCGGAGCCGTCGCGCGGACAGTGCGTCGCGTCCGGCCGTGTAGTACTCGCCGGTCACGGGCAGGCCCTCGCTCACGGCGACCTCGAGCGTCTGCAGATGGGCCGGATCCTCGAGGCCCTCTCCGGCCACCCGAACGCCGTCGGTGAGCACCGTGCCGAGCGCGCTCGCTCGCTGGCTCGCCAGCTCGAGCAGGCGTGCGGCCAGCGCGGCCGCCTCCTGGCGCAGCGTGGGCGGCCCCGCGTCCCGGAGCGGCGCGAGCGCGGCGAGAAGCGCCAGCGTTTCCTCCACGCGGAAGCGGGGCGGTCGTTCGAAGCCTTGAGGCAGCGTCACGCGCACCCGGTCGCCCTGGAGCGCCACGTCCACCATCTCGTCGGGCGAGCCGTCCGGGGCGCCCACGAAGGCCACGCGCTCGAGGAGCCGCCGCGTCGCCGCGGAGCTGAGGCTGAGCAGCTCCGCCAGCTCGTCGAGGGGCACGCCCGCCGGCCGGGCCGCGACGTGCGGCACGAGGAAGAGGAAGCGCGCCATGTCGTCCGGCAGCTGGCTCATGCCGCTCCCTCCTGGCCGCGACGAAGCGCGCCCAGGGCCCGGCGCATGGCCGCCCGTCCCTCCGGCGGCGACAGAAGCTCCGCGCGCGTCCCGAGCTCGAGCACCTGGGCGACGAGCGCGTCGAGGTTCGTGGTCTCCACGGTGAAGACGTCGTCGGCATCGGGGGCGGATCCCCACCAGCGAGCGGCCAGGAACGCGACCTCTGCGTCGACGCGGACCCGCGCTGCTACCGCGCCGTGGGCCGCGTAGTGGAGCGGCGAGGCATGCATGAGCGGCTCGAGGTCGAAGTCGTCGGGCAGCGCGTAGTCCGGCGTGGCCGGGCGCTTCGCGTTGACCGTGGCGTCTTCGATGCGCGCCACGCGAAAGACCCGCACGGCGTCGCGGAGCCCGTCGTGGGCGACGAGGTACCAGGCGCCGGCGCGCAAAAAGAGGCCGTAGGGCGCCACCTCGCGCTCCGTCACCTCCGCCGCGCCGGGCTTCCGATAGCGGAGATGGACGCGTTTTCGGTCCGCGAGGGCGCGTCCCAGCCGCTCGACGAGGTCCGGCGCGCCGGCTCCTTCGGGGTCGAGGGGCCGGTGCCCGAGCGCGACGAGGCCGTCGGCGTCCGCGGCCGTACCGAGCTTCGCGAGGGCCATGCGGAGCGCGTCGCGGTGCGGGAAGCTCGGCGCCGCGAGCGCGGCCCGGGCGGCGGTGGCGAGGAGCCCCCGCTCTTCCGGCGTGAGCGTGAGCTTCGGCAGGTAGCTCGCGGCGACGTCGAGGAGGTAGCCCGCGTGGGTCTCCTCTTCGTCGTGATAGCGGATCACGAGGCCGAGCCGCGCGAGCTCCGCCTTGTCCCGCTCGAACTTCCGCCGGACGGCCTCTGGCTGCCCCTCGGCGTAGTCCGCGAAGCGGTCCTTCAGCTGGGAGAAGGTCAACGGCTCGTGGGCGCTCTGGAGCACGTGCACGAGGTCGAGGAGGCGCTCGAGGCGGTCCACGCGCGGACGATAGCCGGAAGGGCGGGCCGGCCCCAGAGCCCAGGGCGTGCTGCCGCATCCGACCCCGACTCCACCGGGCCCCGGCCAGGAAAGCTGCTGGGACTACCCGCGCCCGCCGCGCCTCGAGACCTCCACCAAACACGTGAAGGTGATCGTGGGCGACACCGTCCTGGGGGCGACGAGCAAGGCCCTCCGCGTCCTCGAGACCTCGCATCCGCCGGTCTGGTACCTGCCCATGACCGACGTGCGGATGGAGCACCTCGAGCTCATCGAGGGACAGCGCACCTTCTGCGAGTTCAAGGGCTTCTGCCGCTACTGGAACCTCGCCATGGGCGAGGACCGGCGCCCCGTCGTCGCCTTCAGCTACGAGCAGCTCGTCCCCGACTTCGGCGCCATGAAGGACCACATCGGCTTCTACGCCGGCCGCGTCGACGCCTGCTTCGTCGACGGCGAACGCGTGCGTCCGCAGGAGGGCGACTACTACGCGGGCTGGATCACGGGCGACGTCGTGGGTCCGTTCAAGGGCCCGCCGGGCACCCGCTTCTGGTAGGCGTCGGCGCGCGGGGCGAGGTGGCGACGCACGTCGAGGTTCGGCGGCGGTCCGGAAGGAGCCGGTGGCCACGTGGCCTACACGCGGCGGCGAGCTCTCCGCACCCAACGTGAGCATCGGCGTCGTGGGCTCCCCCAACCCACACCTCGGCCCGAGTTCCTCGTTCAGCCGCACGTCGGCGAGGGAGTCTGGATCCGAAAGTGCGCCCTCGTAGCGCTCTCGCAGCGTAGCTCCAGGACAGGCCCCTCGAATCGGCCTGCACGTCGTACGCGCGAGTCGCTCGCGGCGCGCGCTGCCTAGCGCGGTGACTTCTCCGAGCCCAAGGCCTTCGAGTCGGGCTCGGGCGGGGCTCGCGGGGCGCTGCGGCCGATTCGAGGGGTAGACACGCGACGAGGGAGCTCGGGGCCGGCCACCGACCTCTGGGGCGGGCGATGTGGCGCCGGAGAATCGCGTTCGAGTTGGACGCGAAAGCGATGAGCCCG
>CALCTH010000028.1 GCA_937893795.1 uncultured Myxococcales bacterium
GGCGGGGATCCAGAAGCGTCGCTTCTCTCCCTGCACCATGAGCTGCACGCCCTCGGTCCAACCCGGAATGACCCGGTCCAGGTTGAACGTCGCCGGGCGTCCGCGCTGCACGGAGCTGTCGAACATCTGCCCGTCCGTGGTCCATCCCGTGTAGTGAACCTGCACGCGGTCGTTGCGATCCGGATGCTCCGTGCCGTTGCCGGCGGTCAGGAGCGTCGACGCCAGGCCGCGCGCCGTGCGCGCGGCGTCCGCCGGCGCCGCCGCGACGTCCTCCGGGGCCGGAATCGGGGCGGATCCGGGAGGCGCTCCGGGCGCCAGGCCCGCCATGGGCGCCGCCATCGCCGCCGCCATCGCGGCCTCGCCCGCGGGGACGGCCGCGGCGCTCGCGCTCATGGCCGACTCGCCCGCCGGCGTATCGGTGTTCTCGGCGCTGTCGTTCGAGCCGCCGGAGGTGGTGCCGCGGCTCGGGCACGCGCTGGTGAGCGCCACGAGGAGCGCCAGGGAGAGCAATCGCATGGCGCGTCCCTTAGCAGGGAGCGAGGCGGGGAGCGAGGACGGCCGCAGCGCGCGGGTCACGAGTGCGAGGGCTCTCACCAGGCCTCGGGTGCCAGCGGCCCTTCGTAGAGCGAAAGCGCCTGCTCGGCGCTGGAGCGTGTGAACCAGGCCGCCAGGCTGATCACGCCGATGGACGCGGTCCCCGTCGCCACCACCACGCCGACGCTCCGGTCGATGCGCTCCCGGGCCGTGAGGCCCGCCAGCGTCGCGGAGGCGATGAAGTTGGCGACGCCGAAGGCGCCTTCGATGAGGCGGCGGCGCCGCCCTCGGTGGGCCAGCTCGCGGAGCTCTACCTCGGTCGTTCGCAAGAGGCTCGCGAGGAGCGGTCCCTCCCGGAGCGTGGCCTGGTAGCTTCGCAGGAGCGCCATGGCATCCGGGGCGTCCCGGGCTTTTCGGAAGCGCCGCACGGAGGCGACGTAGAGGGCGGTGGCGCCGAGCGCACACCCGACGCCGAGAACCACGTCCACGGTCCGGTAACCCTCCTCGCGCGGAAGCAGGAGGTCGACGGCGCAGTAAGTCTCGTACACGGCCGTGAGCAGCGAACGCTCGCCGGCCAGCAGCTGGGGCGGGTCGAGGCGGTAAGTCGCACGCGCGAGCGCGGCCTCCATGCGGTGCGCCTGGGCCTCGGGTACCAGCGATGGCGGCTCGGCGGCGGTCTCCGACGCCTCGGGCGTCTCCACGGCCTGCGCGACGCCCGGCACCGGCAAGGCACCGAGCCCCGCGAGGGCCAGCAGCGCCGCGCGTCCCTTCACGGTTGCTGCGCGAAGAAGCGCTGCGCCGACGGCGCCTGGGCCGCCGCCCCTGCCGCGCAAAGGCGAATGGCCTCCGTCGCGCTCCGGAGGTTCCGGGGGCCACCGGGCATGCGGTCGAGGTAGGGCGTGAAAAAGGCCTCGACCTCGGCGGCTTCGTCCTCCGAGCAGAAGCTCGCGGCGAGCCACGGCATGAAGCCCGAGCGGTTACCGAGGCGCTCCATGAGCCGGGCGATGTTCGTCCGAGCGTAGCGCCAGGTCGCGTCGCGCGTTTCCTGCATGCTCATCTGCACGAAGAGCGGCGTGGTCATCTCGTTGCTGCGCAGTCGCGAGTCCAGGGAGAGCGCCCGGGCGCGGTTGGCGAGGGTCTCGCCCTTCACGCTCGCGAGCGCGCGGAGGAGCTGCCCGCGCAGCAGCGCGTCGTCGCTCTCGTAGAAGCGCTCGAGCGCGTAGTCGAAGACCGGCGCGCCCCCCTCCTGAATGGCCACGGTCAGCACCGTCTCGACCAGGTTCGGGTCCACGGCGCTCCGCCGCACCTCGCCGCGACGCGGGAAGCCGAGGAAGGCCAATCCCTTGCGCTCGGCGAGGCCGCGTACGTTGTCCTGCTCGACGAAGAGGGCGAGGTGCTTGACCACGGAGGCGCGTAGCAGCGCCGTCTCGCCGCTCTCGCCGCGCCGCGGCTCCATGCGCAGCTGGTAGTAGCGCGGGAAGTAGAGGCTTTGCGCGTAGTCGCGGACCTTGCCCTGCTGCCGCCGCTCGACGAGATGCTCCTCGGCGCCCTCGAGGAGCCCCATGGGCATGGTCGCGACCTGGCGAATGTCCGAGCGCGCGAAGGGCTGGAGCGCGCCCATGACCGCCTCGGCGTCGAGGCTCGCGTTGGCGAACGCTGCAGAGAGGCTGTCGGCGAGGGCGAGCTTGTCGAGGCCGCTGAGCGCTTCCCAGCCGCGCGTCGCGAGGGCCTCGAGGCTCGCGGCGTCGAGCGCGAAGCGGAAGTAGCCGGCGCCCTCGGCGTTGGGCATGACCCACGCCGGGCAGCTGGGCAGCGTCACCGTGGTTTCCGGTTCGGCCAGGAGGACGCACTGCGTCGCCGTCTCGTCGCCTGCCGCGTACTTGAGGCACATCGGGATCTGCCAGCTCTGGGCGGCGTCACCCGTGGAACCGGTCGGGAGGTAGCGGCTCTGCTGCACCGTGACGGTGGCCGTGCCCTCGTTGCACGCCGTGGACACGTTCAGGAAGGGCAGGCCGGCCTGGAAGAGGAAGGTGCGGAAGGGCGTGGCGACGTCCCGCTCGGCGGCCGCGCCGAGGGCCCCCAGCAAGTCCTCGTAGGTCGCCGTCGCGAAGGCGTGCTCCTCCATGTAGGCGCGGATGCCCCGCTGGAAGGTCTCCTCCCCCATCCACGCCTCGAACATGGCAAGCACGCCACCGCCCTTGCGGTACGTGATGGAGTCGAAGGCGTTTCGGATGTCGTCCGGCGTCTCGATGGGCTGGCGGATCTGCCGGGCGCTGACGAGGCTGTCGGTGCCCATGGCGCGCTGCACCGACGAGAGGAAGGAGAGCTCCGCCGCGTACTCGGGAAAGACCCGCGCCACGGAGCGATTGCCCATCCAGGTGGCGAAGGCCTCGTTGAGCCAGATGTCGTCCCACCAGGGCATGGTCACGAGGTTCCCGAACCACATGTGGGCGAGCTCGTGGGCCATCACGTAGGCGTAGCCGCGCAGCTGGTTCTCCGGCGCGCTCTCGCCGTCCCCGAGAAGCAGCAGCGGCTCGCGGAAGGTCACGAGGCCCACGTTCTCCATGGCGCCCGCGCCAAAGTCCGGCACCGCGACGATGTCGAGCTTCCGGTAGGGGTAGGGCGAGCCGAAGTAGTCTTCCAGGTCCGCGAGGATGCGTCCCGTGTTCTCGAGCGCGTACTGGAGCTGCTCGCCCTTGCCCTTCACGGCGAGACCGCGGAGCGGGACGGGATCGGAGCGCACGTCGTTCGCCGGGATGGCCTCGTGCGTGACGACGTCGAAGGGCCCGATGGCGAAGGCCACGAGGTAGGTGGGCATGGGCTTCGTCGTCTCGAAGCGGACCTGCTTCACCCCGCCCTCGAGGGGCGTGACGTCGGCCACCGGCGTGTTGAAGGCCGCCTCGTGCTCCGCCGGAACCGTGACGGTCACGTCGAAGGGCACCTTGAAGGCGGGCTCGTCGAAGCCCGGAAAGGCGAGGCGGGCGCTCAGCGCCTCGAACTGCGTGAAGACGTAGCTCTCGTCGCCCTCGTCGACGCGGTAGAGGCCGCGGAGCCCTTCCGCGTAGCGCGAGGCGTAGATGATCTCGAGGGTCGCGTTGCCGGGCCGGAGCGTCCCGTCGAGGCGGAGGATGGCCACACCGTCGTCGTCCACCTGCTCGTAGGTCGCCTCGAAGGTCCCGGCGCCGGCGCCGGTCGCCGTCACCCGGGCGGCCGACACGCGAAGGCCGTTGCCGTGAAGGTAGATGTGACGCGTCGGGCGCTCGACGGTCACCGCGATGCGCGCGACGCCGGTGAAGGCCTCCTGGCGCGGGTCGATGGTCAGCGCGAGCTCGTAGCTCGTCGGGACCACGTTCCGCGGGAGCGGTCCCGTGGGGACCGCGCCTTCGGCCTCGAGCGCCGGACGGGCCGGCGCCGCCGGCGCGTCGGCGGCGGGGGCCACGGTGGTGGGCCGAGCCGCGGCGCCGCCGCAGGCAGCGACCGCGAAGGCCAAGAAGAGGACGAAGGGGACGACCGAGCGCATGAGCCGCCCGTGTAGTCCGAAGCCCCGGGCACGTCACGCGTCGGCGGGCGGAATCTCGCGCTCCTCGCCCGTGCCGTCGGCCTCGAGGCGTTCGGCCGGGGGCGCCGCTCGCTCCCGTGCCGGCGCCGGGATCTCCTCGCCCGCGACGTCCACGACGCCGTCGCTTCGCGGCGGGAAGCCGACGCTGGTCTCGACGTGCAGCGTGCCCGCCGCGACGCTCGCCTCCACGCGCGCCTGGAGGAAACGCGCGACCACGCGGCGCACGGGCGGCAGCATGAGCGCCAGCCCCACGCCGTCCGTGCGCCCGCCCGGCGTCACCAGCAGCACGCCGCCCACGAGCACGAGCAGTCAGACGATGACGCCTTCGGCTGGCGTCTCGCCGCGGGCGAGGGCCTCCCGCCACTCGCCGATCACGCGCGTGCCCTCGAGGCGGGCCAGCGCCGCGCCCACGGCGCCGGTCGCGACGACGAGCAGGAGCGTCTCGGCGAAGCCCAGCGCTTCCGAGAGACGCAGTAGCAGCGTCAGCTCGACGAAGGGCACGACGGTGAAGAGCAGGAAGAGGCCGAGGCAACCCACCCCCGTGGTGTAGCAGGCGCCGCGGCCGAGCGTGCACGGCTGCCTGCGGCGGAGCCTCAGGACCCGACGAGCTCGGCGAAGACCGCCGGGAGCCGGGCGATCTCGTCCTCGAGCGTGGCCGCGATGCCCGGGATGGCGAGGGCCAGCGTCACGAGCGACGTGCTGATGGCGAAGGCGAAGACCAGCTGGAAGATCTGCACCCGAGGCGCCGCCCGGGCCGCGAGCGCGAGGCCGAGCTGGACCAAGAACATGGTGGCCATCACCGGCGCCGCGATGCGGAGGCCGCTGGAGACGAGCGATGAGCCGATCACGAAGATGCCCTCCTCGAGGAGCGCGTCACCGACGCCCCCGGGTGGCGCGACGCGAAGGCTCGCCCCGAGGGCCCGGAAGAGCGCGTGATGCCCCTCGAGGCCGAAGAAGAGCACGGCCGCGATGCGGTTCTGCGCGCGGCCGACGGGCGTGGTCTGCTCCCCGAGCGTGGGGTCCACGCTCTGGGCGAAGGCGAGGCCGCTGCTCATGCCCATGAAGCTCCCGGCGATGGATGCGGTGGCGAGCGTGAGGCGCACCGTCAGCCCGAGCACGCCACCCACGAGCACCTCGACCGCCGCGGCCTTGAGCAACCAGAGCGGCTCCGTGGCGTGGGGATCGTCGAGCCCCGGGAGCGGGAGCGTGAGGGCCAGCGCGAGCACCAGGCCGAGCGCCGCGCGAATGGTCCGCGGCGCCTGCTCGCCGAAGGGGGGCGGGAGCGCCGCGATGGCGATGCCCACGCGCGTCGAGGCGAGAAGCCAGAGCGGGATCCAGGGCTCCGCTCGCGCGAGCGCCATCTGAAGGAGCCCGAGGCTGCTGGTCGCCTCGTCCATGGGCGCTACTGCTCGGCGGCGGCGCCGACGCTCGCGAGCCCCTCGAGGCATCGCGTCGTGAAGTCGCCGACCTCGGCGATGATGAAGCTGCCCGCGACGGTCAACGCGAGGATGGCCGCGAAGGCCTTGGGCCCGAAGGCCACGGCCTGGTCGTTCACCTGGGTGGCGGCCTGGACGATGGCGATCACGAGACCGACCACGACGACCGTGAGCACGACCGGGGTCGCCGCCGTGACGGCTGCCCAGAGCATCTCCGTGTACCAGGCCAGCGCCTGATCCCGGCTCATCCCACCGCTCCGAAGCTCGCGACGAGCGAGCGCGTCAGGAGGCTCCACCCGTCCACGGCCACGAAGACGAGGAGCTTCATGGGCGTCGAGATCATGGTGGGTGGGAGCATCACCATGCCCATGGCCGTGAGGATCGACGCGACGACGAGGTCGACGAGCACGAAGGGCAAGAAGAGCAGAAAGCCCATCTCGAAGCCGGTCCGGAGCTCACTGATCATGAACGCCGGAACGAGCATCGTGAGCGAGATTTCCTCGGTGGCTTCGGGCGTCGGTGTCTCCGTGACGTCGTAGAAGAGCAGCAGATCGCTCTCCCGGGTCTGGCTGAGGAGGAAGTCGCGGATGACCGCGCTCCCGCGCTCGTAGAGCATGTCCTCGTCGATCTCCTCGGCGAGGTAGGGACCGAGGGCTTCGTCGTCCAAGCGCTCACCGACGGGGGCCATCACCACGACGGTGAGGAGGAGCGCGAGGGAGAGGATGACCTGCATCGGGGGCACGGTCTGCGTGCCCATGGCCTGGCGTATGAAGCCGAGGACGATGACGAGTCGGGTGAAGCTCGTCATGGAGATGAGGATCCCCGGCGCGATGGAGAGCACCGTGAGGAGCCCGAGCACCTTGAGGGTGCCGACGAGCTGCTCCGGGGACTCCGCGTCGGGGCCGCCGACGGTGAGCTGCATCTGCGGCTGAGCGGCGGCGAGGGAGGGCAGCGCCACCGCGCCGCCGACCAGAAGGAGGCTCCAGACGAGGCGGGACGGGCGCCAGTGCGAACGACGACGCATGGCGCTCAGCCGTGCTGCCGGGCCTTGGCCCGAAGTCGGAGCAGCCCCGCGACGGCGGCGGAGGGAGGGCGCTTGTCCGCCAGCCCGAGCGCTGCATCGTCCTCGCGCTTCTCGGCGAGGCGGAGGAGCTTGTCGCCGAAGCGATCGGCGACGTCGTCGGGTGGGACGTTGGCGCCGACGGCTTCGAGGCCGAGGCGCGGCTGGGCGTCGGGACCGTAGTTCGCCTGCATGGCCGCGAGCGGTGAGGGCGGCAGGGCCGGAGCGAGAGCCGGGACCGGTGCCGGTGTGGGTAGGGGCGTCGGCAGCGGCATTGGAAGTGGGAGCGCGGACGTACCGGCGCTGGGAGTCGCTGCGAGGCGCGCCGCCATGTTCGCGACGAAGGCCGGGGTCTCCGGGTTCGCGTGCGCGGTCAGCGTCTGCGCGAAGGCCGGTGACGCCTCCCCGGACTCGAAGCTCTCGGCGAGACCGGCGCCGGCAGGCGCCGTCGAGAGATGCTGGAGCTGATTGCCGTTCACGGAGAGTAGGTGCTCCTCGCCGAGCGCGCGCACGAGAAGCAGCTGGTGCCGCGTGCCGAGCCGCTTGCTGGCGACGACGTCGATGGAGCTCTCGGGGAGCGGAAGGCGCCCGCGCTTCGAAAACGCCTTCAGCAGGAGATGAAGCCCGCCGAGAATGGCCGTGAGCGCCAGGAGGAGACCGTAGGGGAGGCCGCCACTGGAGTCCGCCTGAGCTGCGAGCGTCGGGGCGGGGCGGCCGAAGAGGCCGGAGCGTTCCGAGGGCGTCGGCGTCTCCGAGTCCGCCACGAGGACCGGCTCCGCCTCCGCTTCCGTGGCGTCCGCCGTGGGCGTCTCCGTGACGGTCGCCGTGGCCGTCTCCATCGGAGGCTCATGGGCTGGCTCCGGCGCCGGGGCGGCGACGGGCGGGTGGTCCACGAAGGGAAGCGCGTCGCGGGCGATGTGAATCGTCGCACCGGTGCGGCTGCGCATCACCATCACGTCGGCGGGGTCGATCGTCCGGCCGTCCGCGAGGTGCAGCACGACGAGCGCCGAGCCCGATACGCCCGGGCGGAGCTCGAGGCCGCGAAGCGCGCGGCCGTCCCCTTCGAGGTCCCAGATGGCCGTGCCTCGGGCGTCGGGGAACCAGAGGCGCACGAGACCGGCGTCCGTGCGCACCCGCGGGCGGCGCGGCGTCTGGTCCGCGCCCAACGTGACCATGGCCGTGTCGTTGCCGAGCTCGTAGGCGAGGCTGGTCAGGGGCGCGGCCCGCGCCCTCGCGGGCGCGAGGACCGCCGCGAGGAGCGACAGCGTCGCGAGGAGGGGAGCGTAGGAGAAGACGTGGGGTCGCATGGCTTCCTCCGGCCTCAGCTCTCGCCACCGAGGCGCTTCACGCGCTCCGCGGGGGAGACGATGTCCGTGACGCGTACGCCGTAGCGTTCGCCCACGACCACGGCCTCGCCTTCGGCGATGAGCGTGTTGTTGGCGTAGATCGACAGGGGCGAGCCGGCCTGAGTCTCGAGCGGGACCACGGCGCCGGCGCCCACCTGGAGCAGCTCGCGGATCTTCATCTTCTTGCGACCAAGCTCGACGTGGATCGTCAGCGGGATTTCGAGTACCCGCTCGATACCCGGGTCCATGGTCGGCTCGCGGCTCGGTCCGAGGTCTGCGTATTCGTCGACGACCGGCGCCGCGGGCGTCCCTTGGCCGTCCCGCGCCGCGGCGCGGGGCGCGTCGTCGCCGTCCGGCGCGGGCGGCGGCAGGGACGCGGGGTTCTGTTCGCTCGGCCCCGCGTTCGGGGCTCCGTCATTCTCGGTGGCGGGCTCGTACTCGTCCATGATCGTTCCTCAGGCGCCGGCGCCTCGGGAGAGGGTCTGAACCACCTCGATGGCCAGGTTTCCGTGCAAGACGACGGGCTTGCCCTCGAGGACCGCCACGCCGTTTGCCATGAGCGTGCAGGGGTCGCCGGGGATGCTCTCGAGGCGGAGCACGTCGCCGGCGGCGAGCGCGAGCACGTCGCGCACGCGACTCGTGCATCCGCCGAGGATCGCGGCCACCTCGACGTCCGTCGCGTCCACGCGAGAGCGCAGCCGTGACTGCTCCGAGCGCGAGGGCGTCGGCATCTCGTCCGGCTCTTCCCTGCCGAAGGCGATGGTCACGGCCGAGGAGGCGAAGACGATTTGCACCTCGTCGCCGGGAGCCACCTTGGGCTCGACGCGCGCCGCGAGGCGAAGCACCGGCTCGTATTCGCCGAGCTGCGGCAGGTCGTGAACCGACGTCTCGAGCGCTTGCAGCTGGATGACGCCTTCGTCGCCGCACCACGCCTGGGACAGCCCCTGGGCGAACTCCTGCAGGATCGGCTTCAACACGCGCTTGTCCACATCCGTGAGCGCGTCGCGCGCCGCGAGGTCGTCCGAATCGTCCTCGATGCGGAGCGGTGCTCCGAGCTGGCGCTCGAGGAGAAAGGACACGAGGAGCGGTCCGATGGTCACGAAGCCGAAGCTCTCGCCGATGCGAAGGCGCGCCACCGCGGAGCCCGGGCGGACGGCGCCGATCACGACGCTGTAGGGGTTGATCTCCGCGGGGGACGCCTCTGCCGTGCCGGGAGCGCCCGCGTGGCGCAGCATGAGGCGCCGGAGCAGCGCCGCGACCTGTTCCCCGGCGCCGTCGGCCACGGGGAGCGCGGTGCGGATGCGGCGCTCGGGGGAGGTGAGGTCGAGGCCCTCGACGGGCACCTCGTCGTCGCCGCGCCGCATCGCTTCGAGGAGGGCGTCGGTTTCCTCCTGGGAAAGCAGCGGCTCGTCGCTCATTGCGCCACGAACTCCGTGTAGAAGACCCGCCGGATGACCCGCGCGCCGAGTACCTCGTTGACCGCGTCGACGAGCTCCTCGCGCACGGCCTCCTTGCCCTCGCCGTCCTGGATGCGGCTCGGGTCGAGCTGGCTGAAGAAGATCAGCAGCTTGCTGCGAATGGGCACGAGTGCCGCCTCGACCTCGGGGACCGACTCGGGCTTTCGCACCTCGAGGTGCATGGTGACGCGGAGGAAGCGGCCCGTACCGGAGCCAGCCACGTTGACGATGAGCGGCTCGAGCTCGACCAGCGGGTTGATGATGAACTGGTCCCCGTCGTCCTCGTCGCCGTCCTCGCCTTCCTCGGCGTCACCCTCGGCTTCCTGCGCCGCCGCGGGCGCGGCGGTGTTCTGGAAGAGCACGAGGTAGGCGGCCAGACCGGCCAGGCCAAGCACGTTCACGAGCACCAAGATCAGCAGGATCTTGCTGGTGCCCCCGCCGGGCTTGACGTCATTTTCCTCTTCGTCGGCCATCGTCCCGTTCCTCCGCGCACCGGTTCTCCCCGAGGGGGAGGGCGCACGGAGGTCGGGATTTGCAGCGCGCGTGCCAAGGTCGGGGACGCCGCCATCGGCGGGTTTTTCGCGGCCCCGGGGCGGAGCGCCACGGCCCTGACGGCGTCCGGTGCCAAGGAAACGGCGGGCCGCGCCGGGGGCGTGGCGCCGCCTCGTTCGGAGGCTCAGCCGCGGGCGATGGGCGTGTTCGTGGCCACGGACTCGATGGTGATCTGCGTGGCGCCTACGAGCTGCCAGGCCACCACCGAGTAGGCGGCGGACACGAGCGAGAGGAGGGTCCCGCCGACGAGCACGCCCATGGGCGTGCCCCCGGTGAGTGCGCCGCAGACGCCGAGCACCAGCGCGCCCGCGAAGACCATCCCCATGGTCCCGAAGATGGCCAGGGCGTGTTGCTGGGCCAGCTCGAAGCTCTTCCCGAAGGCCGCGCCGAGCTCCATCCCCGACGCCGCGACGAGGAAGGGCATCATGAACAGGGCCCACATCGTCGGGATCAGCGGGAGGATGCAAAGGCAGAGGGCGATGCCGCTGAGCAGCGTGAGCACGATCATCGCGACGAGGCTCGCGCCGAAGCGCTCGAAGCTCATCTTCAGCGCGTCCCCGGGGCTCCGGTGCTGCGGGCCCTGAAAGAGCGCCTCGCGCTGGGCGCGTGCGAGCCCGAGGCGACCTGCGCCCACGACGAAGAAGCTGATGAGGAGCGGGAGAAAGGCGCAGAGGTTCCAGCCTGCGCTGCCTGCGGAGCTCGCGATGGCGCCGAAGACGTTCGCCTCGGCGATGCTCTTCGCGGTCATGTACCGAGGCACCAGGCTCACCAGATCGAAGAAGAGACCGACGGAGGCGTAGGCACCGAGGGCGCCCCAGATGCCCGTGGGGCCGCTCCGGCTCATCAGGAGCTTGAAGTTTTCGAGCACCTGGTCGATGG
>CALCTH010000029.1 GCA_937893795.1 uncultured Myxococcales bacterium
CGGCGGGCGCTGCCGCTACCAGCCCGATCCGGGGGAGGCGCCCGGCGCCGTGGAGGTGCGCCTCGAGGGCGTTTCGGAGAGGATGGCGCCATGACTCCCTCCCTCGCCCACCGCATGCGCGTTCCCTGGATTCTCTGGGCGGCGATGCTCATGTCCACGGGCGTCTATCTGCTGGTGCTGGCGGTGGCGCAGCGGGCGGAGGCGCCGCCGGACCGTCTCATGGCGATTCTCCTCAACGTCGTGGCCCTGGGCATCGCGGTGTCCAGCGTCGCCGTGCCCCTCCTCCTGTGGCGCGTCGCCCGGGCCACGCTCGAACCGGGCGTCGACGAGGTCCCGGACCACGACGCGGAGCCGGGTCTCTTCCGCGACGCCGTGCCCACCAAGCGCGTGATCCCCGAGGGCCGGGAGCTCGTCGCGGAAGCGCTCACGAAGGTCTTCACGCCCTTCGTCCTCTCGCTGGCCCTGAGCGAGGCCGTGTGCATCTTCGGCTTCCTCGTGGCCTTCCTCGGGCACCCGCCGCTTCTCTGGGTGCCGCTCTACGCGCTCGGCGTCGTGCTGCTCCTCCTGCGCGCGCCCAAGTTGAGCCGACTCGTCCGGAACCTCGAAGCACACTTCGACGCCGAGCTCGCCGGCGTGCCCTGACCAGTGGCGTCAGTGGCGTCAGTGGGCGTGGAAGCCGGCCTGCTCCACGAGCGCGCAGACGGCGTCTCGGTCGAGGAGCCCTTCGACGTGCGCCCGGCCGGCGCCGAGGTCGACGCGCGCCGACGCGATGCCTCGGGCGCTTTGGAGCGTGCCTTCGAGGCGTCGGGCGCAGCCTCCGCAGGTCATGCCGTCGACGTCCACCTCGACCGAGCGCGTGCCGGGACGGCGCCGCGGGATCGCCCGCCGCAGCGTGTGCAGGAGCGGCCGGAGCACCAGGGCGACGAGCGCGACGCCGGCGGCGAGGTCGAGGGGCCCGGCATGCTCGTGCGCCATCGCCGCGGTGACCGTGGCCGGCAGTACGGCGTCGAAGAGCAGGCCCGCGCCCAGGCTGCCCAGCACGAGCACGACCAGGTAGATGGCCGTCGAACGTGCCCCGAAGGCCTTCCGCACCGCGCCGAGGGTCGCGACGTTCGTGGCGGGCCCGGCCATGAGGAAGACGAGGGCCGCCCCGGCGGGGAAGCCCCCCGCGACGAGGGCCGCCGCGATGGGCACGCTCGCCGTCGCGCAGACGTAGAGCGGAAGCGAAAGCGCGAGCACGGCGAGGAGCCCCAGCGGCCCGGAGAGCGCGGCGAAGGCCGCCGGGGGCACGAAGGTCGTGATCGCGGCGCTCACCAGGACGCCCACGACGAGCCACCCGGCGATGCTCTCCACCATCTCGACGCCGTGCGCCACGCCAGCGCGAAGCCCCGGGCGGGCCTCACTCGCCGTGTTCGTTTCCGTGGGGTCCACGGGAAGGGCGGGGCGGCCGCCCACGAGGAGCCCGCCGGCGACGCCCAACACACCCGCCGCCGCGACCTTGAAGACGGCGAAGGGCCAGCCGAGGAAGGAGGCGCTGACGAGCGCCGAGGCCACGCCGGTCTGCGGCGTCGCGATCAGGAAGCCCAGCGCGGCGCCGTCGCTCGCGCCGTCCTTCTTGAGCCCGAGGCCGGCCGGGATCACGCCGCAGGAGCAGAGGGGCAGCGGCACGCCGAGCGCCACGGCCTTGAGCACCCCGGCACGACCTCGGAGGTGCCGCGCCACGAAGCCACGGGGGAGCCAGGCGTGAAGTACGCCGGCCGCCAGCGCGCCCAGCAGGAGCCAGGGCGCGAGCTGGAGCCAGACGGTCCAGGCGTTGTCGACGAAGGCGCTCATGGGGGTCCCCAGAGAGTGTACGGCAGCTCGCTAAGCGCGCGAGGTGGAGGCGGCAAGTCAGGTCCCTCGCCGGCCACCGCACCCGCGATTGCGTCGTCTTTCCGTAGCGTTGAGTCGGACGCTGGAGCTCCCCCGGTCGTTACTCCGCGCTGGTCCGGGCGAGAGCGCCTGCTACACCCCGCCCGTGCGCGGTCGGTCCCGAAGCGAGCTCCTGCTCGACGTGAGCGCCGGTCCCTACACGGTGCGCGGCGTGTCCCTGGGAGGGGTCTATACCTCGCTGCAGGTGCCTCAGCTGGGGGCGCTGCTCGACGTGGGGATTCCCATCCGAGCGTTCGCGGGCACCGACCGCATCTTCCTCTCGCACGGTCACGGGGACCACGTGGGCGCCCTTTTCGGGCTGCTCGGGATTCGCGGGCTACTGCACCGCAAGGAGGCCCCGAAGGTCTTCCTGCCGGCCCCCATCGCGGGGCCCATCGCGGAGGCGATCTCGGCCATGGAGCGCCTGCAGCGCCATGCGCTTCCGGTCGACCTCGTGCCCATGGTGGCTGGGGACGAGCATCGCCTGCGGCCCGACCTCTGGGTGCGCGCCTTCCGCACGCATCATCCGGTGCCCTCGCTGGGCTATCTCTTCTTCGACCGCGTGGCGAAGCTGAAGGCCGCCTACGCCGATCTCCCGGGTCGCGAGATCGGCCGGCGCAAGGCCGCCGGTGAGGATCTCTTCGAGACTCGGGAACGCCTCGAGCTCGCCTACGCGACGGACACGCTCATCCGTGTGCTCGACACGGCGCCGGCCATCGCGCGGGCCCGCGTGCTGATCCTCGAGTGCACCTTCCTCGACGGTCGCAAGAGCCTCGAGGCGAGCCGCGCCGGCTGCCACATCCATCTGGACGAGCTCTTGGAGGCGGCGCCGCGGCTCGAGAACGAGCGCGTGGTGCTCATGCACTTCTCGCAGATCTACACGCCGCGGGAAGTGCACGCGATCCTCGCCGATCGCCTTCCGCCCGAGCTCGCCGAGAAGGTCGTCGTCTTCGCGCCGCGCTCCGGGCCCTGGCCCGGTTGAGGGACCGGTGCCTCAGCCTTCGCCGAGGGCCTTCGGGAGCCGCATTTCGAGGTCACTGCGGAGCCCGGCGATGACGCCGTCGGCCAGGGCGAGCGAGTCCTTGGCCCGCGCGTAGGCGGCGCCGGAGGTATGCTCGAGGGCCACGTCGTCCACGATCAGCCCGAAGCCCAGCTCCTCGACGAGGTGCTGCGCCACGAGCCCCGTGGCCAGCAGCGGGTGCGCGTAGCCCTGAATCTCCGCCACCGTATGGTGTCCGACGCAGAGCTCGAGCTCCTTCGGGAGGTTCCAGAGCTGCGCCAGCGTCTCTCCGGCCTCGGCGTGGAGCGCGTCGAGGGCCGCGGCCTCCTGACGCACGTCGATGGGCTCGCGCTGGCGTCGCTCGGCGAGCGCGATGAAGCACGCCGCGAAACCGATGTCGTGGAGCAGCCCGAAGAGGAAGGCCTGGTCTTCGGCCACGGAGGTGTGGGCGGCGACGGCGCGGCTCGCGTGGGCCATGGCCACGCTGTGCCGCCGGAGCGACCCCATGGGCGCCTCGTAGGCCTTCGCCTTGAAGACCTTCGCGTTCAGCGCCGCCTGCCAGACCACCTGCATCAAGTTGCCGAGGCCGAGGCGCATCACCGCCTCGCCGAGGGTCCGCGGCGGCATGCGCGCCGCGTAGGCCGGCGACTGGGCGATGCGGAGCACCTCGGCGGCGAGCATCGCGTCACGCTCGACGAGGCCGACGATGGCGTCGATGTCCGCGTCCGCGCGCTTGGAGAGCGCGTGGACCTCGAGGGCCACCGTCGGCGGCATCGGGGGGCGGTAGTCGTCGCGGGCGAAGAGCCCGCGGAGCTCCGCGATGAGCTCCGAGTCGTCGAGAAGCTCGACGTCGATGGTGTGGTCGCCTCGCCCGTAGCCGGGGTGGGTCCGAGAGACCAAGGACATCAGCGGACGGCCGCCTGAACGACCTCGGCCGCCGGCTCGAGGAGGCTCTCGAGATCGAGCCCCAGGGATTCGGCGGCGGCGGTGGCGTGCGCCTCCGGCACGGTGTCGAGCGTGCGTCCCGCCAGGACGAGGCTGCAGCCGTGGGCCGCGGCGAGGTGCTGCGCCACGTCGAGGGCCTGCTGCACCTCGTCGACCTCGCCGCCGTGGTCGCCCTCGACGCCATGGTGCTGGCTCAGGGCGAGCTGGAGATCCACGGGGAGCTTCCAGAGCCGCGTCAGGAGAAGGCCGGCCTCCTCGTGTGCGACCTCGATCATCGGGACGGCTTCCTCGAGGCTCCCCGCCTCGAGCTCACCATCGGCGAGGGCCACCAGCAGCGCGGCCACCCCCACGTCGTGGAGCAGTGCCACGAGGAAGGCTCGCTCGCTCTTGGCCCCACGGCCGGCCTTCTGTAGCACGAAGCGTGCGAGCGCGGCGGTCGCGGTGCTGTGTCGCCGGAGCGACTCCATGGCTTCCTCGTAGCCCTTGGCCTTGAAGACGCCGGCGGCGAGGGCGGCCTGCCAGACCACGTTGACGAGGGTCCGGAGGCCGAGGCGCATGACGGCCTCGTGAATGGTGCGGGGCGCGATGCGCGAGGCGAAGCTCGGCGATTGCGCCAGGCGGAGCGTCTCCGCGGCGAGGAGGGCGTCGCGCTCGAGAAGCTGAACGACGTCCTCGATGGTGGCGTCCTCGCGCTCGGCGGCGCTCCGGACCTCCAGGGCCGCGCTCGGCGGCTTCGGCGGGTGATAGTCCTTCCGCTTGAAGAGGCGGCGGATCTCCGAGAGGACCTCCTCGTCGTCGGGTGCCAGGGAGGGAGCGCCGGATACGGCAAGCGCGCTTGAGCCCATGCGCGTGACAACGGCCTTACACGGCCGCCCTGAAGGGATCCACCGTGCCTTCCACCGTGGCATCGCGAGGGAGGCTGAACGGGGGCGAACGCAGCGAGTCCGCGACCTTGGCGGAGGCCCCCTCAGGTCTTGCCGAGGAGCGGCGCGAGGAAGTGTCCGGTGTAGCTCCCGGACACGTCGGCCACCGCCTCGGGGGGGCCCTCGGCGACGATGCGCCCGCCGCCGGCGCCGCCTTCGGGCCCGAGGTCCACGAGCCAATCGGCGCTCTTGATCACGTCGAGGTTGTGCTCGATGACGAGCACGGTATTGCCCTGGTCCACGAGGCGCTGGAGCACGCCGACCAGCTTCCGCACGTCCTCGAAGTGGAGGCCCGTCGTGGGCTCGTCGAGGATGTAGAGGGTGTGCTCCTGCTGGCTGCGGAGCGACTGTCCCTTGCCGAGCTCGCTCGCGAGCTTGACCCGCTGGGCCTCCCCGCCGCTCAGTGTCGTCGAGGGCTGACCGAGCGTGAGGTAGCCGAGGCCCACCTCGACGAGACACTTCGTGAAGCGGTGGATCTTCGGGTGATTCTCGAAGAAGGCCGTCGCGTCCTCACAGGTCATCTGAAGCACGTCGGCGATGGACTTGCCGCGGTAGGTGATCTCCAGCGTCTCGCGGTTGAAGCGCGTCCCGCCGCAGACCTCGCACTCGACGAAGACGTCCGGGAGGAAGTGCATCTCGATGCGGCGCACGCCCTGGCCGGCGCAGTGCTCGCACCGACCACCCTTGACGTTGAAGCTGAAGCGCCCGCTGGCGTAGCCCCGGGCCCGCGCCTCCTGCGTGCCGGCGAAGATGTTCCGGATCTCCGTGAACATTCCCGTGTAGGTCGCCGGGTTGCTCCGCGGCGTCCGCCCGATGGGGGACTGGTCGACCTCGATGATGCGGTCGATCTTCGTGAGCCCGTTCACACGCGTGTGCCGCCCCGGCTTGGCCCGGGAGCCGTGCAGGTGGCGTTTCACGGCGCGCAGCAGGATGTCGTTCACGAGCGTCGACTTCCCGCTCCCGCTCACGCCGGTGACGGCGATGAGGCCGCCCAGCGGGAAGGTGGCGTCGACGCTCTGGAGGTTGTGCTGCCGCGCCCCCTTCACGACCAGGGCCCGCTTCTTCGATAGCTTTCGCCGCTCGCCGGGCGCCGGCGTCGAGACCTCTCGTTCGCCGCTCAGGTACTGGCCCGTGAGCGAGGCCGGGACGGCGCTGATCTCCGGGATGGTGCCCTGGGCGACGACCGTGCCGCCGTGCACCCCCGGGCCCGGGCCGATGTCGATGACGTGGTCCGCGGCGCGCACCATCTCTTCGTCGTGCTCGACCACGAGCACCGTGTTGCCGATGTCGGCGAGGTGGCGGAGCGTTCGGATGAGCCGCGCGTTGTCCCGGGGGTGGAGGCCGATGGTCGGCTCGTCGAGAACGTAGGCCGTGCCCACGATGCCCGAGCCGACCTGCGTGGCGAGGCGGATGCGCTGGGCCTCGCCGCCGGAGAGCGTCGACGTACGGCGCGCGAGCGAGAGGTAGCCGAGGCCCACGCTCTGGAGGAAGCCGAGCCGCGCCTTCACCTCGCGGTAGATGGGCCTGGCGATGACCGACTGCTCTTCCGTCAGCTCCAGCGAGCCGAGGATGCGGGCGGCGTCGTCGATGTTGAGGCGCGTGAAGTCGCTCAGATTGATCTGAAGGGGGTCGCCCGTGAGCCCGAGGCGGCGACGGTCGGCCACGACCTCGTCCGGCAGCGGCGTGGTGATGGGCAGCGTGACGCTGAGGGCCTTCACGTTGAGCCGGTGCCCGAGGCAGCTCGGGCACTCCTGCTCGGCCATGAAGTCCTGGAGGAACTCCTTCACCCACTTCGAGTCGGTCCGCTCGAACCAGCCCTCGAGATAGGGAATGACGCCCTCCCACTCGGCGTCGTACTTCGCCTCCTGCGCCGGCGTCGTGCCGTGCAGCAGAATCTGACGTACCTCGGCGCTCAGACCGTCGATGGGCGTCGCCATGGTGACGCCGAAGCGGCGGCAGAAGCGCCTCAGCAGCCGCCGCGCGAACATGCCCGCCGGCCCGTTCTTCTTGAAGGCCGCGATGCCGTTCTTGCCGAGGGCGAGGGACGGATCCGGGACGACGAGCTCTTCGTCGATCTTCAGCAGCACCCCGAGGCCGTGGCAGGCGGGGCAGGCCCCCTGGGGCGAGTTGAAGCTGAAGAGCCGAGGCTCCAGCTCGTCGAGGCTCCGCTGCGGGTGAAGCGCGCAGGCGTAGTGCTCGCTGTAGATGGTGTCCTCGAAGGACTCGTCCTCCTGCTGGACGCTCACGACGACCACGCCCTCGCTCGTGCGGAGGGCGGTCTCGACGCTGTCCGCGAGGCGCTGCCGGCTCTTCTCCCGCACCGTGAGCCGGTCCACCACGGCCTCGACGTCGTGCTTTTCGTAGCGCCCGAGGCCAAGGGGGTTCTCGCCCTCGTCCGCGAGCACCTCGGCGAGGTCCACGAGGGTCCCGTTTACCCGAGCGCGCACGTAGCCGTCGCGGGCGAGGTCCTCGATGACCTCGCGGTGGAAGCCCTTCTTCTGCCGAACCACGGGCGCGAGGACCATCAGGCGCGTGCCTTCCGGCAGCGCGCTGATGGCGTCGGTGATCATCGTCGGGTGCGCCGCCGAGATGGGCTCGCCGCAGCGTTCGACGATGGTTCCGTCCTTCTTGACCTTCGTCGGCTCCCAGCAGTGGGGCTGGCCGGCCCGGGCGAAGAGGAGCCGGAGGTAGTCGTAGATCTCCGTCGACGTCGCGACCGTGGAGCGCGGGTTGTGACCGCTCGTGCGCTGCTCGATGGCGATGGTCGGCGGGAGCCCCTCGATGCTCTCGACGTCGGGCTTCTTCTGCTGGTCGAGGAACTGGCGCGCGTAGGCGCTCAGCGACTCCATGTACTTCCGCTGGCCCTCGGCGAAGATCGTGTCGAAGGCGAGGGAGGACTTCCCGGAGCCGGAGAGGCCGGTGATCACGACGAGGCGGTCCCGGGGGATGTCGATGTCCACGCCCTTGAGGTTGTGCTCGCGCGCGCCGCGCACGCGGATCTCCCGGATGGGCTCGAAGCGCTCCCGTCCCTGCTTGTCGTAGCTGCTCTCTTTGGGCGAACCGTCGGCCATCACGTGGGGGCGCCGGACGCCGGTGGGCGTCGGGGCGGGCCTAGCCTAGGGCCTCCCTGCGACGCGTCGAGCGGCGGAGAGAGGCCCTCCTCGGACGAGGAGGGTTCGCCGTCCGGGCGCCTTGCGGCGCGGAGGCGGAGATCCGAGGGTCGCTTCATGCCCCCCATCGACCATGTCGTCACGACCCTCCCCGCGCCCTTGCGTAGCGCGGACGGTCGCCTCGAGGTGCACACGGTCCTGTCCTGGAAGGACAACCTCGTGTGGCTCGTCGTCTGCACGGAGACCGGCGCCGCCGCCGTGGTGGACGGCCCGGAGGCCAGCGGAACCCTCGCGGTGCTCGGCGAGACCGGCGCGGAGCTGCGCGCGGTACTGAACACGCACACGCACCCGGACCATGTCGGGATCAATCGCGATCTCATGAAGCGCGAGCGGCTCGAGGGCCTCGAGGTCGTCGGTCCCGCGCGGAAGGCGTCGGACGTTCCCGGGCTCACGCGCGGCGTCGACGAGGGTGACGGCGTCCGCATCGGCAACGTGGAGGGCCGCGTGATGCTCACGGAGGGCCACATCGACGGCCACGTGAGCTACGTCTTCGGCGACCTCGCCTTCGTCGGCGACACGATCTTCGCCGGCGGTTGCGGGTACCTCTTCGACGGGCCTCCCGAGAAGATGCACGCCAGCCTGCAGCGCCTGACGGCCCTGGATCCCGCGACGCGGCTCTTCTGTGCCCACGAGTACACGCAGGACAACCTTCGCTTCGCGTGGAGCGTCGAGCCGGACAACGCGGCGCTGGCGGAGCGCATTCGGGACGCCTGGGCCCTTCGGAACGAGGGTGGCTGCACGGTTCCGAGCACGGTGGGTCTCGAGCGGGCGACGAACCCCTTCGTGCGGACCGGAAGCGCGACCGTGCGCGCGGCCGTCGCGGGTGCTCTCCCCGAGCGCGGCCTGGGCTTGGAGAGCGATGACGCCGCCGTCTTCGCCGCCACCCGCGCGCTGAAGGACCGGAAAGACTACAAGGCCCGCGGCGACGAGGGGCTTCCGCTGGCCTAAGGGGGAGCTGGGCAGCGGGCACGTGGCCGTGGCCGTGGATGGGCAGGGGCACGGGCAACGAAGTGGGGGCTGGACGGGTGGGCCGTGGGGGCGCAGACCCCGGGCATGGGCGACGAGGAGTCGGGCGATGCCGGAGCGGGCCGGCCGGATACGCCGCGGCGAGGCGGATTGGCGCGCCTCCTCGCGGGCGCGCAGAACGCCCTCGAGCGCGTACGCGTCGGGCACCTGACCGAGCCCCAGCCTGCGCCCCACGAGATCGTCCATCGGGAGCGCACCTATCGGCTGCGCCGCTACGGCATACCGGGCACGGCGACGCGAGAGGGTGGGCCGCTGCTCTTGGTACCGCCGCTCATGGTGGCGTCCGAGATCTACGACATCTCGCCGGAGGTCAGCGCCGTCAGCTGGCTCACGGACGCGGGCGTCGACGTCTGGCTCTGCGACTTCGGGGCTCCCGAGCACGAGGAGGGCGGCCTGGAGCGCACCCTCGACGATCACGTCCGCGCCGTGAGCGCCGCCGTCGACGTGGTGCGCAGACGCACCGGCCGGGACGTACATCTTGCCGGCTACTCCCAGGGCGGGATGTTCGTCTATCAGGCCGCCGCCTTTCGCCGCTCCGAGGGCCTCGCGTCGCTCATCACCTTCGGCAGCCCCGTCGACTTGAACCGGAACCTCCCCGCCGTCGCCGAAGGTGCGGCCGAGCAGATCTACCGCGCGCTCCACGCGGCCCTCGACCGTCCGCTCTCGGAGGTCGATGGCATCCCGGGTTTCCTCTCGAGCTTCGGCTTCAAGCTCATCTCGCTCCGCAAGGAGGCGGCGCAGATGGTCGAGCTCGTGGCCAAGCTCCACGACCGGCGCGCCCTCGAGCGCCGGGAGCAGCGGCGCCGCTTCCTCGGCGGCGAGGGCTTCGTGGCCTGGCCCGGGCCCGCGCTCCGAAAGTTCATCGACGAGTTCGTCATCCACAACCGGATGATCAGCGGGGGCTTCGTCATCGACGGGCGCACCGTGACCCTCGCGGACATCGAGACGCCCATCCTCTACTTCGTCGGCGAGCGCGACGAGCTCGCGCGCATGCCCGCCGTGCGCGCCGTTCGGACGGCCGTGCCGCGAAGCGAGATCCACGAGGTCTCGCTCCCTGCGGGGCACTTCGGTCTCGTCGTCGGCTCGACCTCTCTCGCCCACACCTGGCCCGCGGTGGTGGAGTGGATGCGGTGGCGGGACGGAGGCGGCGATCGACACCGCCTCCAAATCCAGGGCGCCTCTGCGTCGTCGCCGGGACCGACGACGGCCCCCGGCGTGGGCGGCGCGGCGTCGGAGGAGGCCGGCCTCGACCTCGCCCTCCTGGGCGACGTCGCCAAGGGGGCCCTCGCGAGCGCCGGCCGGCGTGCCAACCGCCTCGCGGAGGACGCCGGCAGCGTGCTCCGCAGCCTCCGCTACCAGGTGCCCCGCATCGGTGAGCTCGAGCGCATGGATGCGTCGAGCCGCGTTGGCCTGAGCCAGGCGCTCCGGGCGCGCGCGACCACGGCACCCCACGATCTATTCTTCCTCTGGCGCGGCCGCGCGTTCAGCTACGCCGAGGCCGACCAGCGCGTCGACCACGTCGTGAAGGGCCTGCACGCCACGGGCGTGCGCCCCGGCGCGCGGGTCGGCGTCTTGATGGGCGCCCGCCCCAGCACGCTGACGGCGGTTGCGGCGCTCAACCGGCTCGGAGCCGTCGCCGTCCTGCTGCGGCCGCAGGGGAGCGACGCGGAGCTCATGCACTGCCTCGAGGCAGCGGGCGCCGGCACGCTCATCGCCGAGCCCGAGGCCGCCGCACGCGCGCTGCGGGTCGGCGCGGGCACGGTGCGTGTGCTCGGTGGCGGCGGAGAGCCGCGCGATCTCGGCCTGCCGGGAGTCGTCGACCTCGAAGCGATCGACCCGTCGGAGG
>CALCTH010000030.1 GCA_937893795.1 uncultured Myxococcales bacterium
TGGCGGGGTTGACGCTCCTCGAGGTGCAGACCCTGCGTGAGGTGCCGCCGCCGCGGCCGCGGGAGGCGGCGGCGGCAGGCGCTTCCGCAGCTCCAGGAGCACTCGGTCGAGCTCGCGCGCCTCGGGGCGGAGCTCCGCCAGCGCCTCGGCCGCCGCGTCGAGGCCCCCGAGCGCGTCGACGAGGCCGTGCTCCTTGGCGTGCGCGCCGGACCAGACACGCCCGCGCGCGAGAGGCTCGAAGGCGTCCACGGTCTGGCCACGCCCTCCGGCGTCGAGGCCGACGAAGTCCGCGTAGATCCCATCGAGCGCCCGGGCGATGATCGCGCGCGCCGCGTCGCCGAGGGGCCGCGCGGGGGAGCCGAGGTCGCCGTGCGGCGCGCGGCGGACCGTCTCCGTTCGCACGCCGAGGCGCTCGAGGAGCTCTCCCGCCACGAGGCGCGCGGCGACCACGCCGATGGACCCGGTGATCGTCGTCGGCTGCGCCACGATGCGGTCCGCGCCCGCGGCCACGTAGTAGCCCCCGCTGGCCGCGACGTCGCCGAAGGCCGCCACGACGGGCTTCTCCTCGCGCAGACGGCTCACCTCCCGGTGGATCCGGTCGCTCACGGCGGCCGAGCCTCCGGGGCTGTCCACCTGGAGCACGACGCCGACGCAGCGCGGGCTCTTCCGCGCGGCGCGCAGCGCGGCGACCACGGCGTCGGCGCGCCGCGTGTCACCGATGGCCCCGCGCACCTCGACCACGCCGACGAAGCGAGGTCGCCGCAGCGCGCGGAAGAAGGTGCCTTCGCGGAGCGCCAGATACGTGCCCGCCGGCATGAGCGTGGTCTCGCCGACCAGCTCCGGGAGCGCGTCCTCGTGGGCCAGCGCGTCGACGAGGCCCAGCTCCTCGGCCTCAGCGCCACGGATGAGCGCCTTGTGGAAGAGCGCGTCGACCTCCGCTTCCCCGACGCGCGTCGCGAGGGCTTCCCGGAGCCGCGCGTCGATGGTGCCGAGGAGCGCGTCGACCTGCTCCCGCTGCGCCTCGCTCATGCCCTCGGCGCTCAGGCCCTCGAGCGCGGTCTTGTACTCCTTCCGAGCGAAGGGCTCGAGGCGAAGGCCCACCTGGTCGAGGAGCCCTCGGTAGTAGCGGCTCTCCGCGACGAGCCCGAGCGGTGCGAGGCTCGCCTGCGGTGGCGACGCCACGCGGGAGGCCGCGCTCGCGACGTAGAGCTCCTTGTTGCCGCCCCCCTCGGGCAGCCAGACGAGGACCTCCTTGCCGGCCTCTCGGAGCGCGCCGATCACGCCCCGGAGCCCCTCGGCCATGGCCCACCCGGCACGGAGCGGCGGGAGCACCACGACGACCCCCTTCAGCCGCTCGTCGGCGGACGCGCTGGTCGCGAAGCGTCGCAGCGCCTCGAGGGAGGTCGGGACGCGCTCACGGAAGGGCGCGAAGCGGGCCAGCAGCCTGGCGCGCCGGCCCGTGAGCTCGACGATCTGCGGCCGGACGTTCAGCCGGACCCACTGCGTGCCGCGGCCGCGCATGCGACGCACCGCCCACCAGAGCGGGTAGAGCGGCGCGCGCAGGACGTTCCAGAGGCCGAAGGTGATGACGCGAAGCACCGCGGCAACGTGGTCATGGCAGCCCCGGCCGGCAATGGGGAAGGCGGCGCCGGCGGCAAATCACCTGCATTTCGGGCCATTTCGACCATCCGCAGCGCTCCGACCAACGGCTTTACCGCGGATGCACGCATCTGCTACGAAGGCCGGGCCGTCGGGCGCCGTAGGCTGCATTGGCAGGACCCCGGGCGTCCCGGAGCCCTTCCTTTCCCTCGGAGGACTGGATGACCAACCCGCAGATGGTGATGTACGAGGAGGAGTTCAACCAGATCCAGGCGATCGTCGATCGTCTGGTCCGGGAGGCGAACGCCCAAGTCGTGTTCATCATCGACAAGAACGGCCAGCTCATCGCGAGCGCCGGCGAGACCGATCAGCTCGACACGACCTCCCTGGCGTCGCTCACGGCCGGCAACATCGCCGCCACCGGCGGCATCGCGAAGCTCCTACGGGAGAACGAGTTCGCGGCGCAGTTCCACGAGGGCGAGAAGTCGAACGTTCACATCCAGCTCGTCGGCAACCGCGTGATCCTGGTGGTGATCTTCGGCCACAACACCACGCTCGGCCTGGTGCGGCTGCGTGTGAAGAAGGCGAGTGAGCAGCTCAACGCCATCTTCGAAGCCCTCCTCGCCAAGGTGCAGGACCCGGCGCACGAAACGCCCTTCGCCGAAATCACCGACGACGACATCGACAATCTCTTCAACGACTGAACTCTAAACGATGTCGTTCATCAACTATCTTTCCCGCGAGATCAACTGCAAGATCGTTTACTACGGTCCAGGTCTTTGCGGAAAGACGACGAATCTTCAGTACATCTATAATAAAACGAATCCCGACGCGAAGGGGAAGATGATCTCCCTCGCGACGGAGACCGAGCGCACGCTTTTCTTCGATTTTCTCCCGCTGGCGCTCGGCGAGATTCGCGGTTTCAAGACGCGCTTCCACCTCTACACGGTCCCCGGCCAGGTCTTCTACGACGCGAGCCGGAAGCTGATCCTGAAGGGCGTCGACGGCGTCGTCTTCGTGGCCGACTCGCAGATTGCGCGGATGGAAGCAAACATCGAATCGATGGAGAACCTCCGCACGAATCTCGCGGAACAGGGCTACTCCCTCGACAAGCTTCCCTACGTCATCCAGTACAACAAGCGGGACATGCCGAGCATCGCGCCGGTGGAGGAGCTTCGAAATCTCCTCAATCCGCAGGGCGTGCCCGACTTCGAAGCCATCGCCAAAGACGGTGACGGCGTCTTCGACACGCTGAAGGCCATCGCGAAGCTCGTGCTGACCGAGCTCAAGCGCGGCGGCGCCGGGGGCTGAAGGTGAAGGGGGCGCGCGGGGGCGCCCGGCGCGAGGCCGGCTGGCTTCTGGCGACCGTGTTGACCCTGAGCGGGTGCGGGGACGCGAGCCTCGGCGAGCGTCTGAGCCTGCGGGGCACCGTGCGCGACGCCGAGACTGGGCGCGGCATCGAGGGCGCTGCCGTGATCTTCACCTCGGATACGGGTCTCCGCCGGGAGACGATGACGGGCGGCGGTGGCAGCTACGCCATCGCGCTCTTCGCGGACACGCCCTTCGGCCAGCTGCGCGTCGAAGCGGAGGGCTTTCGGCCGCGGGAAGCCACGGTCTTCTTCGATACCCCGCAACGAGTCGTGGACCTCGAGCTGCGCCCGAGCGTCGAGTAGCTCAATCCGCCTTCAGAAGCGCGTCGAGCTCACCTCGACGGGCGAGGCGCTCGACGTCCGTGAACCCACCGTAGGGTTTGCCGGCGATGAAGACCTGAGGGACCGTGCGCTGGCCCGTCGTCTCACGAAGCCAGGCGCGGGCATCTCGGTCTCCGCTGACGTCGACGTCCTCGTAGCGCACGCCCTTCTCGTCGAAGAGGCGCCGCGCCGCTACGCAGTAAGGACACCAGGGGGTCGTGTAGAGCTTGACCTCGGATTGGCGGGGTTCGGTCATGGCGTGTAGCGGGGACGGTTGGGGAGGAGTGGCCGCTCGGGAAGGGACGCGCGCGATGCAGGCGCCGTTACCTCGTGCGCCGCGGGGCGGGCCGAGCGCCGCGTGAGCTCGGCGACGCGCCATGGTACCGACCCGGGTGCGCCGCGCTGCCTTGGTCCTGATCTTCATGGCTTCCTTCGCCGCGCCCGCGCGAGGGTGGCACGTGCTTCCGCGAGGTCCGGAGGGCTTTCGCGAAGCGGGCTACGAGGGCATGCGCGGGATCACCGTGGGGCCCATCGAGAGCTCGCAGCAGCCGGGCCGCGGCTACGGTACGCCCGCGTCGGCGGCGCTCCTCGACCACCTCGTCGCCATGGGCGCCAACTGGGTCAGCGTGACGCCCTTCGGCCGCGTCTGGGATCTCCGGGACACCGAGGTCCAGCTCGATTTCGAGGCGCCCTACGAGGACAACCGCGCGGCCATCCGGCGATTCATCGGCCAGGCCAGAGCGCGGGGGCTCCGGGTCCTGCTGATCCCCCATCTTTGGGTGGAGACCACCGGCTGGCGTGGGGAGATGGACCCGGGAACGCCGGAGGGTTGGGCAGCCTACCAGGCGAGCTACCGGCGCTTCGTGCTCGCCTGGGCCCGTGACGCCGAAGCCGCCGGCGCGGACGCCTTCAGCATCGGCGTCGAGTGCAAGAGCTGGTCGGGGCGCTTTGGCGGCTACTGGCGCTCGCTCATCGACGACGTGCGGCGGTCCTTCTCGGGGCTGCTCACGTACAGCGCGAACTGGGACGAGGCCGAGGCCGTGCTCTTCTGGGACCAGCTCGACCTCATCGGCATCAACGCCTTCTATCCGCTGGCCGACCACGAGGCCGCGAGCGACGCGACCTACCGCGACGGGGCCCGGGGCTGGGTGCCACGGGTGCAAGAGCTCGCCGACGTGCTCGAGATGCCGGTGACCTTCGTGGAGGTCGGGTACACGACCCGCGCGAACGCCGCGGTCGAGCCCTGGCTCTGGCCCGACGACATGGACTCCGTGGTGATCGACGAGCGTGAGCAGGCGCGCGCGCTCGACGCGACCTTCCGCGCGTTTCTGCCGGAGCGCTGGCTCTCGGGCTTCTTCGTCTGGCGCTATTACGCCCATCTCGACGACGTGAGCCAGGAACAGATCTGGGGCTTCTCCCCCCATGCCAAGCAGGCCGAAGGGCTCCTGCGCGACGTCTTCGCCGCGCGCTGGGGCAGCGATCCGCGGCCCTGGTGGGACCGGCTCCCGCGCTGAAACGAGCGCCTCTTCGAGGCCCGTCGGTGCGCTCGGCTTGACATATAAGCGATGCCTTATCTAAAGTCTGGCCATGAACACGACGCCGGCCTTTCGCGCCCTTGGGGACCCCACGCGCCGCGCCATCCTCGATCTCCTCGCCGAAGAGGAGCGCCCCGTCGGCGCGCTGGTGGACCGCTTCGCGATGAGCCAACCCGCCCTCTCTCAGCACCTCCGCGTGCTCCGGGACGCTGGGCTCGTGACGCCGCGAAAGGACGGCCGGCGCCGGCTCTACCGCGTGCAGGGCGCGCCCCTCGAAGGGGTGCACGACTGGGTCGGGCGCTACGAGCGCTTCTGGAGCGCACGCCTCGACGCCCTCGGCGCGTACCTCGACGACGAGCGGTCACGGTGAAGCGCACGCTCCGCACGCACCGGGTCTACCCGCATCCCCAGGAGCGCGTGTGGATGGCGCTCACGGATCCCGTCGCCCTCGGCGCGTGGCTCATGCCGAACGACTTCGAGGCGACGCTGGGACATCGCTTCACCTTCCGGACGGACCCGGGGCCCGGCTTCGACGGCATCGTCCACTGCGAGGTGCTCACGCTGGAGCCGCCGCGCCGCATGGTCTGGTCCTGGCGAGGCGGCCCCCTCGATACGACGGTCCACTTCACGCTCTCACCCGTCGCCACGGAGTCGGCCGCCGAGAGCACGCGCCTCGACTTCGAGCAGCGCGGCTTCGAGGGCCCGCGGGGCCTGGCGGTGAGCGTGATCCTCGAGCGCGGCTTCGGGAGCATGTTCGGCCGCTTGCTTCCTGCCGTGCTGGACCGCCTGGCGGCCGGGGAGCCGCCCACGCTTCCGCCGCGGCCACCACCGCACCCCCTCGCGGCGGCCATCGAAAAGGCCTTCGCCTCGCTCTTCGCGCGGCGTGGCTCGAAGAACGGAGACGAGCGATGAACCAACGGACGACGATTCGAAACCCCAACACCGGCCGGGACGACGGCACCATCGCCACGGACAAGTACGACGCGATGAAGTCGGCGCTCCTCGCCGTGATCCCGCGCGGCGCCGAAGGCGTGCCCTTCCGGGGCCTCGCCGACCGCGTGAAGCCCCACCTCGACGCGAGCGTATTCGAGGGCGCCTCCATCGGCTGGTACACGACCACCGTGAAGCTCGACCTCGAGGCCCGAGGCCTGCTCGAGCGCGTGCCCGGCGCGAAGCCGCAGCGCCTTCGCCGCAAGGCCTGAGCTACGCGGCGGCGAGGTCCGGCGCGAGGGCCGGGACCCGCGCGAGCTCGTCGTAGAGGTACACGTTCGCGCGGATGGCCTTCTGGAAGACCTCGAGGTGCATGGACTCGTCCGGACCGTGGGCGCCGGTCTCCGGGTCCATCACCCCGTTGAGGATGAGCGGCAGGTCGCCGAAGCGCCGCCCGAACATGGCCACGAAGGGGATCGTCCCGCCCACGCCGATGGGCAGGAGCGGGCGGCCCCAGGCGCGCTCGTAGGCGCGATCCGCCGCCGGGAAGGCGGGCCCCTTCGGCGTGTAGAGCCAGCTCTCGGCGGTGGCGTGACGCGTCACGTCGACCTTCACGCCGCCAGGTGGGTCGCGCTCGAGCTCGCCGCGCACGAGCGCCTCGAGCTCCGCCGGCGTCTGGCCCGGTGCGACGCGGAAGCTGAGCTTCGCCGACGCCGCGGCGCGGATGGCGTTCTTCTCGCGCCCGGGCGGCGGGAGCGTCGTGCTGAGCACGGTCATGGCGGGCTGCCGCCAAAGCCACTCGGCGCGGGAACGCGCGCCGGAGGGCAGCGGGTCCACTCCGTCCGCGAGGCGCGCGCCCACGCGCACCACCTCGTCCCCGAGCGGGACGTCTCGGGACGCGTCGCGCCAGGTCGGGTCGACCTCCTGTCGACCGAGGCACAGGCGCCCTTCCCCATCGACGAGCCGCCCGAGGAGCACGACGAGCGCCAGGGCCGGGTCCGGCACCGCGTTGCCCCAGAGCCCGCTGTGCACGTCGGCCGTGAGCGCCTCGCAGCGGACCTCGAGCTCGAGGAGCCCACGCAGCGAGACCGTGAGCCCGGGGATGTCCGTGCTGGGGTTCTCGCAGTCCGTGAGCACCATGACGTCGGCCTCGAAGGCGTCCGGATAGGCGTCCATGAAGCGCTCGAGGTTCGGCGAGCCGATCTCCTCTTCGCCCTCGATGAAGAGCCGCACGTTCAGCGGCAGCTCGCCGGCCTCCGCGAGCCACGCTTCGAGCGCGGCCAGGTGCGAGACCCAACCGCCCATGTCGTCGGCGGAGCCGCGCGCGTAGAGGCGCCCGTCCTTTCGGACGGCCTCGTGAGGCGGGGTGCTCCAGGGCTCGCCCGCCACCGGCTGCAGGTCCAGGTGCCCATAGATGAGCAGCGTGGGCGCGCCGGGATGGGGGCAGCGCTCCGCGGCCACGCTGGGCAGCGCGCCCCCGAGCTCGAGCACCCGGCTCCGCGCGAAACCGAGCGCCTCGAGGTCCGCGCGGATGCGCTGCGCCAGCGCGCTCACGTCACCCGCGTGCGCCGCGTCGCAGCTGATGGCGGGGATGCGCAGATAGGCCTCGAGGCGCGCGAGCGTCTCCTCGAAGGCCGCGTCTGCCCGAGCGGCCACGGCGCTGACGTCGGTCATGACGCGAGCATCGCACATGCCCCGCCCGCTACGCGGAGGCGTTCGGAGTGCCACGGGGCGGAATCACGACCTTCATGGTGAGTCGAGGCGCCACGACGAGGCTGAGCGCCCCGATGACGAGCGGCGGCACGACCTGCGGAAACTCCCCGCGGGAAACGTGGAGCAGGACGGCCAGCGCCATCACCACGGCCAGGCACACCGCGGCGAGCGGGGTGAGCCGCGGCTGGATGCGGGTGAGGGAGGGCAGCACGAGGCCGAGCGCACCGGCCACCTCGGCCCAGCCGGAGACCCGGGCCATCCATGGCGCCTCGACGGCCCAGGGCATCTGGGCCGCGAGGTCGGCGATGGGTGTGCTCGCCTTGGTGACGCCCGCACCGAGGAAGAGCACGGCCAGGAGCAGCTGAACGATCCACAGCGTGTACTTCATGTGCGGAGCCTACCGTCCGCCGCCGCGTGAACCGAGCGCCGAGGCAACCTGAGGTCGCGCCCTCGCAAGCTCGGGGAGGGGTTCGACGTGGCCTTCCGGCCGAACGCGCCCGACCGGGGCTCCGCAGGACTCAGGGGCCGCCGCTCGGCAACATGCACCTCGGTCTCTACGCCACCGAAGGGCACCTGGCGGAGCACGGTACACCCCGGGTCCCGAGCGATCTGGGGGCGCGGCGGCTGCTTCCTCACCGCGTTCTGGGACCGCGCACGCTGAGGCTCCTGGGGCCCGATGGGCCGGCCGAGGTGCCCCTTCGGAGCGTCATGGTCGCCACGGGCTTCGGCGCCCTCGGAGCCGCGGCCCGGACCGGCCTCGGGATCGCCTTGCTTCCGACGGTGGCGGTCACGGGGGGACTCGCACGCGTTCTTCCCGAGCATCGCGCGCTCGAGGGCACGCTCCGGCTGATCTGGCGGGACACGCAGCAGCCCGTCCCGCCGGTGCGCGCCTTTCTCCAGCAGCGCCCTCGCTCGCGCACGCGGCGCCCTGGGGCCACTCGCTACCTGACGATGAGGTTCAGGATGCGGCCCGGGACCCAGATGGTCTTTCGGAGCGTGCCCGCGTCGAGCTCGCTGGCGACCTTGTCGATGCTCCGCGCCGCCTCGAAGGCCGCGGCCTCGTCGGCGTCCTTGGGGAGCGAAACGACGCCGCGCTTCTTGCCGTTCACCTGCACCGGGACCTCGACCACGTCATCGACGACGAGAGCGGGGTCGAAGGCCGGCCAGGGAACGTTCTGAATCGAAGGCGCGTGCCCGAGCAGCTCCCACATCTCCTCGGCGAGGTGCGGCGCGAAGGGGTGAACGAGCTGCGCGAGCGTCTCGACGCCGATCTTGGGGGAGCCCGCCTTCTGAAGCTCCTGGCTCAGCACCATCATCGCGCTGATGGCCGTGTTGAAGCGGAGCTCCTCGATGTCGCCGCCGACCTTCTGAATGGTCTTGTGCAGGGTCCGCGCCGTGCTCTCGTCGAGGGTCGCGTCGGTGGCCTCCGTCGCCAGGCGCCAGCAGCGGTCGAGGAAGCGCTTGATGCCGTTGATCGACTCCGTGTTCCAGGGCTTCGAGGCTTCGAGGGGACCCATGAACATCTCGTAGACCCGGAGCGCGTCGGCGCCGAAGGAGCGCACGATGTCGTCCGGGTTCACGACGTTGCCCAGGGACTTGCTCATCTTCCGGGACTTGGCGACGACCCGCGTCGCGCCGTCGGACGCGAGGACGAAGTCGCCGCCTTTCTTCACGACCTCGGCCTCGGGAAGGGAGCGCATGGGCTCGTCCTCGCTGGTGGCCGGGAGCAGGTACTCGAGGGGGCCCATGATCAGCCCCTGGTGCACGAGCTTCTGGAAGGGCTCGGCGACGGGGACGAGCCCGGCGTCGTGGAGGACCATGTGCCAGAAACGGGCGTAGAGCAGGTGCAGCACCGCATGCTCGGCGCCGCCCACGTAGAGGTCGACGGGGAGCCACGCCTTCACGGCCTCGGGGCTGAAGGCCACCTCGTCGTTCGTGGGATCGCAGAAGCGAAGGTAGTACCAGCAGGAGCCGGCCCACTGCGGCATCGTGTTCGTCTCGCGGGCGAACCAGGCGCCGCCCTTCTGGAAGAAGCGCCAGTCCGTGGCGCGAGCGAGCACGCCGGCCGGGTCGTCGCCGGGGGCGTAGTCGTCGAGCTCCGGGAGCCGCACGGGCAGCTCGCTCTCGGGCACGGCCTCGGGCCGATCGAAGTG
>CALCTH010000031.1 GCA_937893795.1 uncultured Myxococcales bacterium
GAGCGGCGTCGCGGGGCCGTGCGCGCGCTCCTCGCGGCGGTGGAGGCCGAGGAGACGCTGCCGGAGCTCGACGAAGCCGAGCTCCGCACGGCCTTCGCGGCGGGAGGCGAGGTCGAGGCGCCGGAGCGCCGCGCGACCGAGCACCTCGCGCTCCTGTCGGACGATGCGGTGCCGGGCCTGACGCTGGCGTCGCGCCGCGACCTGGCGGCCGACCTGCTCCGCGAGCTCCTCGCCGGCTCGCTCTCCTGGCACGACCTGATCCGGCCCCTCGAGGCCACCGGTGGCGCCGGCGACGTCCGTGGAGTGCCCGCCGAGCACCGTGCTCTCGAGCCCTTCACGCGCCGCGAGCAGACGGTACCGGAGCCCTACGCGGCCGTGGCCTTCAGCGGCGCCGCGGACCCTGGGCTTCGCGACGCGCCGCTGGTGCACGAGGGCGTGGTCTTTCTCGTGAGGGTGACCGAGCGCGAACCGGAGCGGCGCCGGGACTTCCCGACCTACGTCGCGTACCGACGGAAGCAGGCGCACACGATGGCCGTCTCCGGGCGGCTCCAGGGCGTGGTGCGGGACGGCGCCATCGGTCGCGTCGCGCTCGCCGACGAGGCGCTTCCGCGGCTCCTGGCCAACGACGGGCCCCTCGCGCCACTGACGGCGCCGCCGGTGGTGCCATGAGCCGCAAACGGACGCGCTCCCGCTCGTCGTACATTGCGCTCCGGCAGCCCGAGGCGCCCCGGGACCAGGGGGAGACCTCGTTCACGCCCTTGCTCCGGCGCTTCTTCCGCGAGGCTCCGCAGGCGCTCTCGGTGGCCTTCGCCGATGTGGAGGGCGAATGCGTCGACTACGTCTCGGCGCTTCCGCCCTTCGACGCGAAGATCGCCGGCGCGCAGCTTCGAACGACGCTCAACGACGTGCAGACCTTCGCCAAGCGGCTCGCGCTCGGGAGCGCCTATGCCTTCGAGCTGCAGTGCGAGCGGCGGGACCTCGTCGTCCGAGCGCTCGGTGACGGCTACCTGATGACGGTGATCGCGATCGGCGGCACGACGGATCAGAACCTCGTCGATCGCGCCGAGGAGCTCGCCCTCGCGCTCCGCGGTGAGGCGTCCATCGCCGCAGCGCCTTGGGATCCTGCGGGGGGCGGCCTCCAGGTCGAGGTGCGCGCCGCCGTGAGCTGGGGGACGGCGCCGGCGGCCTACGATCTCGGTGATGGCTGGCGCCCCGTCGAGGTGCTCGGGCGCTGGGAAGACGGCGGGGGCCTGGCCGGCGGGCGCCTGCAGTGCTTCCTGGTCCGCGAGGCCGACGGCGCCGAGCGTACGCTGGCCCACGACGTCGCGCTGGGCCGCTGGCTGCTCTGGGATCGCGCGACCCCCGGCGAGTCCTGAGCTCGGCGCACCCGCCCCCTCTCGACGGAAGGCCCAGGCGGTCTATGCTCGCCGCCGTGCGGAGCTGTCTTCGGTGCGGAACGGAGTACGGCGACGACGCGCCCTTTTGCGGTCACGACGGAGAGCTCACGGTGCAGGCCCAGGACCCGAACGACACCGACCGGCGCCTCGGCGCCAAGCTCGGCGACTACGTCGTCGTGGCCCGCGTCGCCGATGGCGCCATGGGTCGCGTCTACGAGGCTCGCCACGAGACCACGCGGGAGCGCGTGGCCATCAAGGTGCTGCACGACGAGGTGCGGCGGGACCAGGTCGCCGTCGAGCGCTTCCGTCGCGAGTACGAGGCCGCGGAGGAGCTCGAGCATCCGGGCGTCATCGACGTCCTGGACTTCGGTCATGCGGCCGACGGCGCGCCCTACATGACCATGGAGTACCTGGAGGGTGAAGAGCTGAGCAAAGCCCTCGAGGACGTGGGCACCTTCCCCGCGGCGCGCGTGCTTCGGGTCGTCTCGCAGATCGCAGGGGCCCTCGATACGGCCCACTCCTTCGGCTTCATCCACCGCGACCTCAAGCCGGAGAACATCTTTCTCGTGCGCGACGCGGAGGGGGATCGCGTCAAGGTGCTCGACTTCGGATCGGTCAAGCTCCAGATGGAGGTCGGCCCGAAGCTGACGGCCTTCGGCACGACGCTCGGCTCGCCCTATTACATGTCGCCCGAACAGGCGATGGGGAAGCAGGACGTCGACCAGCGCACCGACGTCTTCGCCATCGCGGCCATCGCCTACGAGATGATGACCGGCCACGTCGCCTTCGAGGGCGGCAACGTGGCCGAGATTCTGATGAAGATCGTGAACCACGATCCCGCGCCACCGAGCAGCCTGGTGCAGGGGGTCCCCGCCGCCGTCGACGACGTGCTCGGGGAGGCGCTCGCCAAGGACAAGAATCGGCGACCGGGCACCGTCGGCGCGCTGGCGGACGCGCTGGCCGGCGCCCTGGGTCTCGAGCCGGCGCACGCGCGCTGGGCCGGTACGTCGCAGGAGGCGATCGCCGGTGCGCTCGCCGCGGCGACACCTCCGGCGCCGGCTCCCTATGCCGGGGCCGAGATGGCTGCCGGAGTGGCCGCGCCCTCGATGGCGCCCACGCTGCCGACCACATCCCGGAGGGGGCTCTTCATCGTCCTCGCGATCGCGGCCCTCGGCGCGCTGGCGGGCCTGGCCCTCGCCCTCTCCTCCTGAGGGCCGCGGGTCAGCCCTCGCCGGGGCTCGGCAGGAGCGGGCGAAGCTCGGGCCCGGCGAGCTCGAGGAGGGCGGCGCCGCCCGCGGGGCCCTGTGCCGGTCCGAAGCCGCCGATCGAGCTGGCCGTACCGGCGCCCTCGCTGGCCCGAAGCCAGCCGGCGACGTCTCCCCGAGAAGCCGCGCCCGCTTCGACGGCGCGCTGC
>CALCTH010000032.1 GCA_937893795.1 uncultured Myxococcales bacterium
CCTACGTCGTCGAAGCGCTCGAGGCGGGCGCGCGGGGCTTCCTGCTCAAGGACGCGGGGCCCGAGCTTCTGGCGCAGGCCATCCGCGCCGCCGCCGCGGGCGACGCGCTCATCGCCCCGCGCGTGATGACGCGCTTCCTGGGCCGGGTGGTCGGCCGTGCGCCGCGCTCGGAGCGCCCGGAGCCGAGCGACGCGCTGAGCGAGCGGGAAGAGGAGGTGCTTCGCGCGGTGGCCCGCGGCCTCACGAACGCCGAGATCGGGAAGGAGCTCTTCATCAGCCTGAGCACCGTGAAGACGCACGTCGCTCACCTCATGGAGAAGCTCGACGCCCGAAACCGCGTGGAGGTCGCCATCTGGGCGTACGAGACGGGACGCATGGGCTGATGCGGGGTCGTCGTGAGCTGCCGGTGCTCGCGTTCGCGCTGGGCCTCCTCGAGGCGGAACCGGCCGCGGATCACCCGTGCGCGGACACCAAGTCCGAGACGCCCGGCGACCCGGATGCCGCGCCTCCGTGGGCGCGCCCCTGGGGTGCCTTCGGGCTTCGCGCCGCGGCCCACAGCCTCTCGGCCATGACGCCCATCGCGCCCTTGCCCACGCTCATCCCTGGCTGGGAAAGCAGTGCGAGCGACGAAGAGCCGCGGGACCCCGAGGCGGAGGACACGCCCTATCCCGTGCTCTACGGCCTCTTCACCCTCACCGGGCACGTGGAGCGTCGTCTCACCCGGCGCTTCTCCATGGGCGCGCAGGCCACCGGCGGGTGGAAGATCCTGGGCGTGAAGGGTTCGCGCTACCGCAGCCCGTGGCTCGAGGCGGGACCCCTCTTCCGCCTCTACGGGCCGCCCCTGGGCGCGCAGTATTACGGCGAGCTCTCGTTTGTGTACTTCGGCACGCCGGCCCGGAGCAGCCATCGCGTGCAGGGCTTCGCGACGCGAGTGGCCCTCGGGCTCCGGATTCCCGGCGACACCCGGAGCGCCGTCGTGCTCGGAGCCTCGGTCTTCCTCCCCGTCGTCGCGCGCATGGCCTTCCAAAATCGGTCGGACGGCGCGACCCGTACCTACCTGCCGCTCTTTCCCGGCGTTGGGGTCTTCCTGGGGCTCGATCTGACGCGCTGAGCGCCAGGTGGGCTTACGCCGCGCGCCCCCGCCCGACCGACGGGAATGCGCCTCTCTTCCTGGTCGCTCGTGCTCACGCTCGCTTGGCTGGCCGCCCCGGCGCCCGCCGAGGCTCAACGCGAGCTCTCGCCCGTACGCCCCACGGGCGTCTGGGCGGGCTTTCAGCTGCTCCCGGCCGCGGACCTGGTCATCGACGAGGGCCGCCTTCGCGGCGGCCTGCACTGGCAGGTCACGCCCGTGCTCTACAGCTGGTCCCGGGACCGGCGAGTGAGCCCCTGGCGCTTCCTCGTGGCCGAGCCGATGGTCCGCCACGACGGCTCCCTCGAGCTCGTGGCCGTGCCCGGCATCGTGCTCGGCGACCGGCCTTCGGCGAGCTTCCGCGCGCTCACCCGCGCCACCTTCTCGCTGGCCGAGCACGGCGAGCGCGCGAGCCTCTCGCTCGGCGCCGGCTACGGCCGCTTCCTCCGCCGGGACGTCGCCGTCGTGGAGGCCGGCCTCTACGTGCTCTTCGGCATCGTCGGCGTGCGCGCGGCGTGGATGCCGCGCCCCGGCGCGCTCCGCACCTTCGCCCTCAGCTTCCAGCTCCGGTACTTCTGATGGCGCGGCTCTCGATCCTCATCGTGGTGCTCCTCGGGAGCTGCGCTCCCTTTCCAGAGATCTTTCGGCGGAACGCCTTTCAGATCCCCGAGCGACCCCGCGAGGTCGAAGGGCGCCTCACGGACCCGGTGCGCCCGGACGCCCAGCTGGCCGCGCTCTGGGTCGGCCACGCGACGGTGCTCGTGCAGATGGGCGACCGGCAGATCCTCACGGACCCGGTCTTCGTGCACCGCGTCGGGCAGCTCTCGCCGCGCATCGTCGAGCCAGGGCTCTTGCTCGAGCACGTTCCGGCCATCGACGCCTGCCTCATCTCGCACATGCACTTCGACCATCTCTCGCTCAGCTCCCTCGATCTTCTCGAGGCGCGCATCGGGCACCTCTTCGTGCCCGGTGGGGCGCTCGTCTACGTGCCGCGCCGGACCCACGCGGTGGACTCGCTCGAGAGCTGGGAGAGCTTCACGGTCGGCGATGACCTGCGGGTCACGGCCGTACCCGTCGACCACGAGGGCTACCGCTACGGTCTCGACGCGGCGTGGATGGACCGGAGCTTCACGGGCTACGTCGTCGAGCACGCCGGCATGACCGTCTACTTCGGCGGCGACACGGCGTACGACCAGGAGCTCTTCGAGGCGACGCGCCGGCGCGTCGGGCCCATCGATCTGGCGCTCCTGCCCATCGGGCCCATCCGGCCCCGGGACTTCATGGAGCGGACGCACGTCGACGCGGACGAGGCCGTCCGTGCGTTCCTGGACCTCGACGCGAAGCACATGATCCCGATTCACTACGGGACGTTCCTCCACGGCCTCGACACCGCCGAGGGGCCCTTGCTCGCGCTCCGCGAGGCCATGGCCCGGCACGGCGTTCCCGAAGAGAGGGTCCGCGTGCTCGCCATCGGGGAGCAGGTGGTGCTGCGTTAGCGGGCGCCGGCAAGGCGCGTCTGCGCAACGGACCGTTGCACGTGTTGCGCTGCCTACGCGCCGACGCACCTTCGCGTCATGACGGCCTGCATCACCTGCGGACCGGCGACGCCGCTCCCCGTCGAACGGGGACGAGCGCTGCGCGCGTCCTTCGAAGCCCCCCCCCGTTACCCCGAGCAGGCCTTGCTCTTGCGGTCCCACGACGGGTTCCGCGGCGTCAGCCAGGAGCTCGGCGAGCGCGCCGAGGCGCGCGAGGACGGCTGGCGCGCCTACGTCGAGCTCGTCTTTCGCCTCTGGCATCGGGGCATGGCCGGTCACGAGGCCTACGAGGAGCACAAGCTCTACCCCTATCTGGCGCGTCGCTACCGCGTGAGCATGGAGGCGCTCGCGGGCGACCACGAGGCGCTGCACGGGCTGCGCGACGACGTGCTCGATGCGCTGGAGGTGGCCCACGGCGCCGACTCGGAGGCGGCCGACGACCGGGTGCTCGACGCGCTCCGTACCTACGATGCCGCGCTCGACACGCACCTCGACCGCGAAGAGGCGCGCGTGATCCCGCTGCTCCTCGCCCTGGAGCCGGAGGAGTTCGAGACGTACACCACGACGCCCATCGGAGCGCTGCTCGAAGGGCGCCCGGCGTGCGCCCCCGAGGCGCCGGCCTCCGCCTGAGCGAACGCCGACCGCGCGCTGCACGTCATCGCGCGGTC
>CALCTH010000033.1 GCA_937893795.1 uncultured Myxococcales bacterium
GCTCGGCCACGCGGGCGCCCGCCACGAGGCGCTTGGGGGCGCCGACCGGCGTGCCCCGCCCGTCGAGGGTCCGGGCGGCGCGCCCTCCCACCGGCGGGGCGTGGACCAGCAGGGCGCCGGCGCCGGTGGCCACCAGGTCGAAGGCGGCGGGACCACGTACGGCCACCGGCCCGGGGCCCACGCTCTCCCCGGGCTCATGCGCCGGCAGCTCCCCCTTGGGGGGAGCTGGGCCGCACGCGCCGTCGCCACCGCAGGCCGCGCAGCCGAGAAGGAGCAGGGCCCGAAGCCGGCGCCTCACGCCAGCTCGTGCTCCTTGCAAAAAAAGATGTCCGGCCCGGTCTCCGCGTGCCCGGCGTAGCGCGCCGCTCGATGCTTCTCGGTCGGGAAGTCGTGCGCGCAGCGGTCCTCCCCCGTGAAGTGCGCGCAGCTTTCGCAGGTCCACTGGAGACGCAGAAGCGTGGCCTCTTCCCGAAAGCGTCGCGACCAGGGCAGGCGCATCTATGGCTCGATCTTGCCGACGCGGCGGGCGTGACGGCCGCCTTCGAAGGAGGCCTCGAGGAACGCCTCGAGGATGGCCTTGGCCAGCTCGACGCCCACGACGCGGCCCCCCAGGCAGAGCACGTTGGCGTCGTTGTGGCGCCGACTCATGGCGGCGCTCCACGGCTCGCTGCAGAGCGCGGCGCGAATGCCCGGGTGGCGGTTGGCGCCGTAGGACATGCCCAGCCCCGTGCCGCAGACGAGCAGCCCGAAGGTGGCCTCTCCCGCCGCGCGGTCCTCGAGGACCGCGCGGGAGACGGCGTGGGCGAAGTCCGGATAGTCGACGGACTCCGGGCCGTGGGTGCCGAGGTCCCGCACGTCGTGGCCCAGGGAGGTCAGGTGCGCGACCAGGGCGTCCTTGAGCGGGGCACCGGCGTGGTCCGCGCCGGCCACGAAACGGGGCGCGGCGCTCTCAGCCATCGTGCTTCCGGAAGACCAGCGACACGTTGGTGCCACCGAAGCCGAAGCTGTTGTTCAGGACGGCGCCGAGCGCACGCTCCTTGGCGACGTGGGGCACGAGCTCGATTCCCTCGGCACCAGGGTCCGGCGTGTCGAGGTTTGCGGTGGGGGGCACGAGGCCCTCGTGCAGCGCGAGCACGGAGAAGACGCTCTCGAGGCCGCCCGCGGCGCCGAGGAGGTGCCCGGTCATGCTCTTGGTCGACGAGACCCAAAGGCCTTCGCTGCCGCGCGCCAGCGCGTGGTCGCCGAAGACGGCCTTGGCCGCCTCGAGCTCCTTGATGTCGCCAGCCGGCGTCGAGGTCCCGTGCGCGTTGACGTAATCGATGTCGGCGGGGTTCATGGCGGCGTCGGCCAGCGCGGCGCGCATGGCCCGGGCGGCGCCCTCGCCTTCCGGCGCCGGCTGCGTCAGGTGATAGGCGTCCGCCGTGGCGCCGTAGCCGACGATCTCGCCGAAGATGGTCGCCCCGCGGCGCATGGCGTAGTCGCGCTCCTCGAGCACCAGGAGCCCCGCGCCCTCGGCGATGACGAAGCCGTCGCGATCGACGTCGTAGGGGCGGCTCGCCCGCTCGGGCTCGTCGTTGCGCTTGGAGAGGGCCCGCATCGACGCGAATCCGCCGACGCCCAGCGGCGTCACGGCAGCCTCCGCGCCTCCCGCGATCGCCGCGTCGATGCCGCCGCGGCGAATCCAGTGGAAGGCCTCGCCGATGGCGTGTGCGCCGCTCGAGCATGCGCTCGTCGTCGTGTAGCTGGGGCCCTTGTAGCCCCAGCGCATCGACACCTGACCCGGCGCGAGGTTCGAGATGGCGCTCGGGATGAAGTAGGGCGAGATGCGCCGCGGACCCTTGTCGCGGAGGCGGTTGTGCTGCTCCTCGATGACGTCGAGGCCGCTCATGCCCACGCCTACGAAGGTGCCGGTGCGCTCCTTCGTCGCATCGTCCGGCTCGAACCCGGACGATTCGACGGCCTGCTCCGCGGCCCCCAACGTCAGGTGGATGAAGCGCGCCATCTCGCGAAGGCGCTTCTTCTCGACGTAGGCCTCGGGGTCGAAGTCCCGGCACTCGCCCGCGATCTGTACCGCGAAGCCCTCCGGGTCGAAGGACGTGATGCGACCGATGCCGCTCTCGCCCTTCGTGACCTTTGCCCAGCTCGACTCCGTGGTCGCGCCGCAAGGGCTGATCGCCCCGACGCCCGTGATGACGACCCTGCGCTCCATGGCCCGTTCCTTGGTCCCGTGGCGGCACACCGCCAGCTGCGAGGGAGCCGGCGGGGCACTCGCCGCCGGCATGCGTGTGCCCTGCGCGCCGGCCGGCGCGCAGGGCGGCGAGGCTCAGCTCGAGTGTTCCTTGATGTACGAGACGGCGTCGCCGACGGTACGGATCTTCTCCGTGTCCTCGTCCGGGATGTCGATCTCGAACTGCTCCTCGAAGGCGAGCACGAGCTCCACGATGGCGAGGGAATCAGCGCCGAGGTCGTCGATGAACGAAGACTCGGGCTTGATGTCCTCCTTCTTCGCGTCGAGCTGCTGGCAGATGATTTCCACGACCTTCTCGTCGATGTCCATTCGTTCCTCCGGGGTTCCGCGGCGCACCGCGGCCGCTCCATTCACGAGCCCCGGCGTGCCGGGGCGCTCGCCCGCGCGGCGAGCGTACTCAATAGGCGCCTCAGACGTACATGCCGCCGTTCACGCGTAGAACTTGGCCGGTGATGTAGCCGGCTTCCTCGCTCGCGAGGAAGAGCACCGCGGCGGCCACTTCCGCCGGGGTGCCTGCGCGACCGAGCGGCGTCTGCTCTACGAAGGCCGCGGTGGCCTCGTCGGGGAGCGCGGCCGTCATGTCCGTGGTGATGTAGCCGGGTGCCACGGCGTTCACCGTGATGCCGCGCGAGGCGTACTCGCGGGCGAGGCTCTTGGTGAGCCCCAGGAGCGCCGCCTTGGACGCCGAGTAGACGGCCTGGCCGGGGTTCCCAGACTCGCCGACGACGCTGGAGAGCTGGATGATCCGTCCGCCGCGCTGCTTCATCATCGGGCGGATGGCGGCCTTCGCCGCGAAGAGGCTCCCGGACACGTTCGTGTTGAAGGTCGCCTCGAGATCCGAGGGCTTCACGCGAAGAAGCAGGCCGTCCTTCGAGATGCCGGCGTTGTTGACGAGCACGTCCAGGCGGCCGTGCCGCTTGGCGACGTCCTTGACGACACTCTCGACGGCGGCCGGGTCGGCGACGTCGAGGGCCACCGCCTCGGCCTTCCCGCCGGCGGCCTCGATGGCCGCGACGGCCTCCGCGGCGGCGTCGGTGTTGGACCGGTACGTGAGCACGACGTGGGCGCCGGCGCCGGCGACGGTCTCGGCGATGGCGCGGCCGATGCCTCGGCTTCCGCCGGTGACCAGGGCGATCTTGTCGTCGAGGCGGAACATCACTCGTCCTTTCCGAGCCGGTCCTTGAGGGCGAGGAGCGGCGCCAACCGGGGGTCCATCCGCGCGGCCTTGGCGGCGTCGCTCTCGAGGTAGCCCACGACGTCGGGGTCGCAGCCGCCTTCCTCATGCACGAGGCGCATGGGGAGGTCGAGGAGCAGCTGCTCCCGGACGATGGCATCGAGCACCACGTCGTCGCCGCTGAAGGTCTCTCGGTCGAGGTCCTCCGGCGTCAGCTCCAGCTCCTCGGGGAGGGCCGTCGCCGCGGCGAGGGGGGAGAGCAGGCTCGTGAAGTGCACGTCGGCGGCGTGGGTGACGGGGCCCAGGCAGCGGGCACAGGCGGCCTCGAGAGTGGCCAGGACGCGTGCCTGCACGAGGAGGTCGCTCCCGGTCTTCGAGGCCTGCACCTCGAGGCGCCCGGCCTCGGCGTCATCGGCGCCGGCCCCCGCCGTGACGTCCGTATCCGCGAGGGCCTCGCGGAGCCAACCGTAGGTGACGGGGAAGGTGAGGCGCTTGGTCCCCTCCTTCTCCACCTCCGGCAGCGACAGGACGAAGGCCGACATGGGCGCGGGACTTACGAAGGGGGCGCTCCCCTGTCAACGGTCCGAGTGCCCTCGCTCTCGTGCGAAAGACTCGACGCGGGCGCGAAGAAACGAACGCACCTCGAGGCCCGACGGACCTGCCGCGAGCTCGAGGGCGCCGCTGGGGAGGAGGGACCCGTCGAAGCGCTCGACCGCCGTCCCCAAGAGGGGAACGACGACCTCGAGGTCCGGAGCGGGCGACGAAGGGACGCGCACCTCCCCGCGCGGTGAGGCCCCCCGACCCGCCTGGGTACGAGGCCATCCGTACACTCCACCGACCGCGCCGAGGCGCGCGAAGAGCGCCGCCACACGGGCGTCGCCGGCGTGAACGGCGCCATAGCCGAGGTCCACGGCTCCCGGGCCGCTCCGGCGCGGCGCCGTCCAGGCGAGGAGCCAGCGGTGGCCCTCGGCCTCGTCGGCGTCGAGGAGCGCGAGGTCGGCGAGGCCGAACCCGCAGCTCCCGTCGCCCCGGGCGTACGCCGACGGCGCACCCGGAACCACCGAGAAACGTCCCCCGGGCAGAGCGAGCTCGCGGTAGGGCGCGAGGTCGACCAGGTGGGCGGGGGCGTCGTCGAGGGCGTTCGCCCAGATCGCCGCGTCGTCCTCTCCCCCCGGCAGGAGAAGCGCCAGGGCCGCATGCTCGCCGAGGACCCGAAGAAACCCCTCGGCCTCCTCGGGCGTGCGGGCGAAGCCGCCTAGCACGAGGTGGACCCGGCGCTCCGGAAGCTGCTTCAGCGCACGCGTGGCGCCGGGACCGACGCCGTAGGCGAGGAAGGGGCTGGCTCCCTCGAGACGCAGGCTGCGGTCCTCCCGCGTCAGGCTCACGGCACCGCGGGTGAGCGGGTCCGACGCCGGAACGTCCGCCAGCGCGCATCTCACGTAGGGCTGCGGGCCGCCCACGCGAGGAGCGGGCCCGCAGTCGCAGGCCGCGACCCAGAGGCCGAGGAGCAGCCAGAAGCTTCGAGGACGAGGGGGCATGGGGAGCGGTCTTGGAGCGCCGCCGCGCGAGTAAAGCAGACGCACGTCCCGGCCGTGAGGCGCGCCTTTGCGTTCCCAGCTGGTAGGGTCGGGAGCGTGCCCCGCTCCGCTCTCGCTCACGGCGCCGTGCTCGGCCTGGCCCTCGCCTGCGCTGGCTGCTTTCAGAGCATCGTCACGGGGAGCTTCGCCGAGGAAGAGGACGCCGGCGAGGCCGACGCTGGCGTGGACCTGCCCATCGTTCCGCCGCCGGTGGACGCGGCCCTTCCCGTCGACGCCGTGGGCGACGGCCCCGGAGAGGCCGGCGTCGACCTCGCCGTCGACGCGGCGACGGACGCGCCGCCGGACCCCTGCGAGGACGCCATCGACCGCCGGGTCGAGGTGAGCTTCGAGCGGCTGCTTCCCGACTGCCCATGGGGGGAGGACGACAACCTCCTTCCCGCGCAGGAGCGAGCCACGGCGCGAATCGAGCAGAGCTTCGACTTCGCGTCGCCGTCCGCGGGCGGCTCGCTCTGCGCCCTTCGCTTCGACTTCACCCGCGGCGGGGAGGCCGTCGAGCTTCGCTATGACGACAACTTCTTCCTCGTCATGGATGGTGTCGTGCTCGCCGCGAGCGACCGGGACCTGGTCGCGCGGCTGCCGCGGGAAGGCGACCTCGTGCTCTGGCAGTGGAGCGCCATCGCCGGGGCGACGATGAACGTGACCTCGGTGCGCCCCTACTGCCTGGGCGAAGAGGCGGGCATCGGCAGCTGCTTGGTCCCCGAGACGGACTCGCTCGGGGCCTTCCGCTTGAACCTGCCCCTCGAGCGCTTCCCGGAGCTCCTGGCACGGGCCGAAGGTGCCGACGTCCGGATCCAGTTCATCACCGTGGGCGACAACGACCCCGAGCGAGACTGCAGCCACGGCGGCGTGAGCTTCGAGCTCAACTACGTCTTCGTTCCCTGAGGCCGGACGCGCTGCCGTGGCGGGTCCGCCGGCCCCTGCTACACGTCCCGGCGTGAGCGACTTCCATCGGTTCAAGGGTACGGACACCTATCTGACGAGCGAGGGCCTCGAGGCCTCCGTGAACACGGCGCTGGCCCTCGAGCGACCGCTCCTCGTCCGCGGCGAGCCCGGGACGGGCAAGACCCTCCTCGCCGAAGCGGTCTCGGCGGCGCTGGGCATGAGGCTCATCCGCTGGAACGTGAAGAGCACGACGCGGGCTCAGGACGGACTTTACGTCTACGACACGGTGCAGCGCCTCTACGACTCGCGCTTCCAGGACAAGGACGTCGGCGACATCCGCCAGTACATCAAGCTCGGCCCCATGGGCGAGGCCTTCGCCGCGAAGGAGCGCGTCGTGCTGCTCATCGACGAGATCGACAAGGCGGACGTGGAGTTCCCGAACGATCTGCTGAACGAGCTCGACCGCATGCGCTTCTTCATCGACGAGCTCCAGGAGGAGGTCGTGGCGGACGAGCGCCCCGTCGTGCTGATCACGAGCAACGCGGAGAAAGAGCTCCCCGACGCCTTCCTCCGGCGCTGCGTCTTCCACTTCATCGACTTCCCGACGCCGGAGCTCATGAAGAGCATCGTCGCGGTGCATCACCCGACGCTGACCGAGGATCTGGTCCAGCAAGCCATCGAGACCTTCTACGAGATCCGTTCGATGAAGCGGCTGCGCAAACGGCCGAGCACCAGCGAGCTCGTCGACTGGATCGCCGTGCTGAAGCGGGCGGGCGTGAACGACGTCCTCCTCGACAAGAACCTCCCCTTCCTCGGCGCGCTGCTGAAGAAGGAGCAGGATCTGGTCGCCTTCGCCGACCAGCTGGCCGGCGGAGCGCGCTGGCGGAGCTGAGGGTACGCTCGGACCGTGTTCGTCCCCTTCCTCTACCAGCTCCGCGAGCTCGGCGTACCCGTCGGGACCGGCGAGGCCGTCGCGCTCGCGGAGGCGCTGAAGCTCGGGCTCCACGAGCAGAGCCTCGACCAGTTCTACTACGTGTCGCGCTCGCTCCTCGTGCACGAGGAGCGCTACCTGGACGCCTTCGACCAGGCCTTTCTCAAGGTCTTCAAGGGCATCGAGGTCGAGGCGCAGCAGATCAAGGACGAGCTCCTCGACTGGCTCCGGGAGGCCGCGGAAATCGAACGCCCGCTCACGCCGGAGGAGCAGGCGCTCCTCGAGAGCCTCGACCCGGAGGAGCTCGAGCGGCTCTTCCAGGAGACCATGGAGGAGCAGAAGGAGCGCCACGACGGCGGCAACCGCTGGATCGGTACGGCCGGCACCTCGCCCTTCGGTCACTCGGGGAAGGCCAAGCGCCCGGGGATCCGCGTCGGCGGCACAGGAGGAGGTCGCTCGGCCTTGAAGAGCGCGGACGCGCGGCTCTACAAGGGCTACCGCCAGGACCTCACCCTCGACGTGCGGCAGATGCAAATCGCCATGCGAAAGCTCCGCACCTTCCGCCGCGAAGGCGCCGAAGAGGAGCTGGACCTCGAGGGCACCATCGCCGAGACGGCGAAGAACGCGGGCGAGCTGGAGGTCGTCGTGCGACCGCTCCGCCGCCCCAACACGCGCATCTTGCTCATGATGGACGTCGGGGGCTCGATGGATCCCTTCGCGCACCTCTGCTCGCGGCTCTTCAGCGCGGCCAAGAAGTCGACGCACTTCAAGGAGCTCCGCACCTACTACTTCCACAACTGCGTTTACGGACACGTCTACGAGACCGAGCGCTTCACCGATCCCGTGCGCGTCACGGACCTGCTCCACGAGTGCGGGCCCCACTACAAGCTGATCGTGGTCGGGGACGCGCTGATGGCGCCCTACGAGCTCATGAGCC
>CALCTH010000034.1 GCA_937893795.1 uncultured Myxococcales bacterium
ATTCGAGCACCCATTCGACGAGCTGGATCCCGGTGAAGAGCTCGCCCTCGGCGGCGTAGGACTCCGCCGCCAGCAAGATGTCGTCGACCGCCAGGTCGGTGTCGACGAAGGCCGGGCGATCGTCGGCGAGGGCGACCGGGTCGACACGGGTGCGGGCGTCGGCCCACGCGATCTCGAGCAGTCGATCGCGCAGACCCTGCTGCACCACGAGCTGCTCGATGAACGGCGGCGCCTCGAGATCGTCGAAGGCCTCGAGATGGCCGATGGCCGCGTCGACGTCGCCGACGCGGAGGCGAAGCTCCGTGGCGGGCGCCCCGCGCCCATCCTGCCGCGCCTCGACCACCACGCTCTGAGGCGCGTCGGAGTCCCAGGCGAAGGCCGTGGCCGCCGAGAGAGGGGCCAGCTGGCGCCGCCGCCTCGGCGCGAGGCGGCCGGGCCGCGCGATGACGCAATGGTCCGCGCCCTCCGGGAGCTGACCCGCCAGCACCTCGGCCGCGGTGGGCAAGCGCGGCACCTCCAGGACCTCGCTGCGCCGCGCGCAGCCCGCCACGAGGGCGAGCGCGAGGGCGAGAGCCGGGCAGCGGCAGCGTGCGCGCATGCCCCAGGGTGACGCCGTAACGGCGCGGCGCACGCCGCATAGGCCTCTCTCATCATGGACACGCACTCAGGACCCGACGCCTCCCCCTCTCCCGATGGCTCCGCCCGCGACGGCGCCGACAGCAGCTACCTCGACGCCGTCGAGGCTCTCTACCGGGAGGCGGCGGACGTGCCTCAGCCGGCCCTCTGCTGCACGCAGAGTCCGGTCTGGGAGCTCCCGGGACTCGTGGTTCCCGCGGCGATGCTGGAGCGCAACTATGGCTGCGGCTCGACGGTGAGCCCGCGCGACCTCGCGCGCGCGAAGCGGGTCCTCTACGTGGGCGTCGGCGCCGGCATGGAGGCTCTCCAGTTCGCCTATTTCCTACGCCGCCCGGGTGGCGTGGTCGCGGTGGATACCAATGCGGCGATGCGCGCGCTCGCCGGCGAGCTGCTGGAGGACGCCGCGTCGGTCAACGAGTGGTTCACGCCGGCGATGGTTCAGGTCCGCGCGGGCGACGCTCGCGCGCTACCGCTCCCCGACGCCAGCGTCGACGTCGTGGCTCAGAACTGCCTCTTCAACATCTTCACGCGCGCGCACCTCGCCGAGGCGCTCGCAGAAGCGCACCGGGTGCTCGCGCCCCATGGCAAGCTCGTGCTCAGCGACCCGGTAGCCGAGCGACCCATCCCCGCGCACCTCGCTGCCGACGATCGCCTCCGCGCGGCTTGCCTCAGCGGCGCGCTTCCGCTGAGCGAGTACCTCGCCGCGCTGGTCGACGCCGGCTTCGGCACCCTCGAGGTACGAGCGCGCCGGCCCTATCGCGTGCTCGACGCGGCTCGCTACGGGCTCGAGGACAACCTCCTGCTGGAGGCGGTCGAGGTGGTCGCCATCAAGGATCCGGTCCCGGCGGACGGCCCGTGCATCTTCACGGGACGCACGGCCATCTACGTCGGTGACGAAGACACGCTCGACGACGGTCGGGGCCACGTGCTCCTTCGCGACCTCCCGCTCGGCGTGTGCGACAAGACGGCCTCGGCCCTCGAGGGCCTGGGCCGCGCCGACCTCATCGTGACGAAGAGCACCTGGCACTACCCGGGGGACGGCTGCTGCTAGAGCGGCGAGCCGGGGACTGTATGCTCCCCCCGTGAGGTGGGGGATGGTGCGCGTGGCGCTGTGGTCGATCGTGGCCGGGACCTTCGTCGCCTGCGGCGAAGACGGCGAACGGATGCGCATGGTCGATCCACCCCAGGATCTGGGGAGTGACGGTGGCACGACGGATGCCGGCGCCGACGCGGCGCTCGATGCGGGCCCGGACGCCGAGCCCGAGGACGCGGGCCCCGACCTCCCCCTGGACCTCGGCCCCGACCTCACGGACCTGGGGCCGGATCTGCCGCCGGATCTTGGACCTCCCCCCGCACCCACGATCTGCGCCGACCGGGTCGCGGCGGCACCCCTACCGGCGCCGGCGACGCCGGACCGCGTCGTGGGTGAGGGGACGGCCGGCAGCTGCACCGAGAGCGCGCTTCGCAGCGCCGTCGCGCTCGGTGGCCGCGTCGCCTTCGACTGTGGCGAGCCGGCGACGGTCATCACGCTCACCGAAGCCCTCGCGCTCGACCTGGCCTCCCCGGACCTGGTCCTCGACGGCGGTGGCACGGTCACCCTCGACGCGGCCCTCGGCTCGCGTGTGCTCGAGCTCCGCGGCGACGATCCGGCGCGACCGGACGTCGCCCTCGTCGGCCTGACCTTCCGTAACGGGCGGGCCCCGGACGCGGGCAGCGAGCTCGAACGAAGCGGCGGCGCCGTGCTCCACGCCGGCGGTCGCCTCGTCGTCCAGGACTGCATCTTCGACGGCAACGAGGCCGGGATCACGGGAACGGACGCCGCCGGCGGCGCGCTCAGCAACCAGGGCGACCTGCCGACCTTCGTCGTACGGTCGACCTTCCGGAACAACCGCGCGTCGAGCGGTGGCGCCATCGGCATGCTCATCGCGCCCGTCGTGATCCTCGAGAGCACCTTCGAAGGCAACGAAGCCACGGGGGTCATCGGCGCCGGCGGCAGCGGGGGTGCCATCTACGGCGACGGGCCCAATCGCGCCTGGACGCTCTGCGGCGTCGAGGCGCGCGACAACGAGGCCGGCGCCTTCGGCGGCGCGCTCTTCCGCGTGGCCCAGCGACCCGGCGGCACCACCGTCATCGAGCGCTCGCTCTTCGAGGACAACCTCGCCGCCCCCGACGTCGCGTCCATTGGCGGGGGCCTCTACCTCGAGGGAATGGCCGTCACGATCGAGGAGAGCGCGCTCCGCGGGAACCGCGCGAGCGGCGGCAGCGGTCTCTGGATCGGCGGCGCGAACGCCTCCCTCTCCATGACGAACGTCATGATCGTCGAGAACACGACCTCGGACAGCCTCGGCGCGGGGATGGCCGTGCTCGGGGCGGTGCCCGGCACGCTCCGCCACGTGACCTTCGCGGCCAACGAGACCGAGGGCGACGGCAGCTTCGCCGCCGCCATCTTCGGCGGCGGAGCGCTGCGCCTCGAGGGGTGCCTCTTCGCCGACCAGGTCGTCGGCAACGGCTTCAACCCCATCAGCTGCCTACCCTCGCAGGTGGACGGCGGCGGCAACGTGCAGTGGCCCGTCGAGCGCGCGGGCGGCGGCTCCGACGATCCCGACGCGCTCTGCGCCGCGGGCGCCACGGTGGTCGACCCCGACCTCGGACCGCTCACGCGGCGAAGCGGCCCGACCGGCACCTATCCGGTGCGGGAGCCGCGGGCCGCCCGCGCCGTCCTCGTGAGCGGGACCTGCCCGCCCACCGATCTGCTCGGCAACCCCCGCGGCGCGACGTGCACCGCGGGCGCCGTGGAATAGCGGAGCTCAGGGGAGCTGCGAGGCCGGGAAGAAGAACGCAATCTCGATGGCTGCGTTCTCCTGGCTGTCCGAGCCGTGAACGGAGTTCTCGCCGACGTCCTTGGCGAAGGCCTTGCGGATAGTGCCTTCGTCCGCGTTCGCCGGGTTCGTGGCGCCCATGACCTCGCGGTAGGTGGCGACGGCGTTCTCGCCCTCGAGCACGCTCACGACGACGGGGCTCCGCCGCATGAACTCGGTGAGCTCGCCGAAGAAGGGACGCTCCGCATGCACCGCGTAGAAGGCCTCGGCCTGCGCCTGGCTGAGGTGCATCATCTTCATGGCGATGATCTTCAGGCCGGCCTTCTCGACCATACCGAGGATGTCGCCGATGTGGCTCCCCTCGGTGGCGTCGGGCTTGATGATGCTGAGGGTGCGTTCGATGGCCATGTCGTGGTCTCCGTCGGCGGCGTCCGCGCCGCGACGCCTCCCTACTCAGTCGGCGCACCCGGCGCAAGGCCGCCCGCAGGGCGCGCTCACGGCCCGCGTCGCCGGCGGCGCCTACCATGGCGCACATGAAGAGCGATGGGATCCACGAGGAGGTCGTCTTCGAGGGCCTCGACCTGACGGGCGAGGAGCTCGTGGGGGCGCGCTACGACGGCTGCACCTTTCGCCGCGTCGACCTCGCGGGCGCGACGCTTCGCCGCTGCGTCTTCGACGATTGCCGCTTTCTGCACTGCGATCTCTCGAACCTTCGCCTGCCGGATGCGCGGCTCCGCGGCGTGCGCTTCGAGGACTCGAAGCTCCTCGGTATCGACTTCACGCGGGCCCAGCCGCTGGGCCTCGAGCTCGCGTTCACGCGCTGCGTGCTGCGCTACGCGTCCTTCGTCGGCATGACGCTCGAAGGCCTTTCGCTCGTGGGTTGCCAGGCCCAGGAGGTGGATTTCGGGGAGGCGAATCTCGAGAGCGCGGTCTTCACGGGGTCGGCGCTGGCCGGCGCGCTCTTCGAGAAGACGCGGCTCGTCCGCGCCGACCTCTCGGAGGCCGAGGACGTGACCGTGGACCCCACCCGGAACCGCCTCGGCGAGACGAAGCTCGCCCTCGACGCGGCGATCCGCGCGGCGGTGTTCGTGGGCATCGAGGTCCCGGAGCTCGCGTAGCGACGCCTCAGCCGCGCGCCGCGTCGAAGGACGCCTGCGCCTGCCGCGCCTCGTGCTCGACCTTCCCCGTCTGATGGCGCGCCCAATACTCCTGGACGTCGGCGAGAAACTCGTCGGGGGCCGTGAGCTTCGAGAGGCAGACGGAGCGCTTCTTCCCGTGCTCGGGCTTGAGGTCGAGGTATTTGCGACCCAGCCGCTCGTCGACCTTCATGGTCTTCACCGCGTCGAAGTCGAGGGCGCCGTCCCAGTCGGGGGCCTGGAGGCCACCGTAGCTCACGGCCACGGCGCCACCCTTCTTGAAGGCGTGCTCCACCCGCGGGAAGTAGCGCTCCACGTGGGCCACCTCCTCCGGTGTCGCGGGCAGGTAGCGGTAGGCGAGGCTGCGCGCGTGGGCGTCGGCGAAGCGTTGCTCGTAGGCCGCCCACTGGCGCGCCTCGCGAGCCTCGCCGTCGCGCACCGCGTCGAGAAGCGTTCCGGGGCCGGGCTCCGCGGCCGCCACGGCCTGAAGCTCGCCGTGCCCCCACCGGAGCGCCAGCGCCTCGAGGCGCTCGAGGAGCGGCGGGTGCGTGTCGAAGGGGTGCGGCTGCGCGGCCTCGCTCAGATGCGCCGCGCCCTCCGCGGAGGCAGCGTAGGCGACGAAGCCCCGCGCGAGTCGCGCGCCGATGGCCACCTCCGCGTGCTCCGTCGCCTGGCCGAAGAGCTCGTTCTCGACGCGGGTCCGGAAGCTGGCGTACGCGCCGATTCGTACCAGCGCCCGGCCGACCCCTTCGGCGCTCACGACCTCGGCCGCCTTCGCGTCGGCCGCGTGCTCGCGGGTTCGGCTGTGCTTCGCGAGCGCCAGCTCGAAGGTGGCCCGATAGAACATCATCAGGTGTCCCACGGGCACGGTGAGCGGGTTCTCGCGGAGCAGCGCGAGGTAGAGCTGGAACCGGTTGAGGAGCGGCGCGAGGCGCTGCGAGAAGGCCGTGTCGCCGCCCGCGAAATGCGCCATCTCGTGCGCCAGGACGGCGCTCGACTCGTCACGCCGGAGCACCTTGATGAGCGACAGGCTCAAGAAGAGCGTCCGCCCCTCCACGACGCGACCGCCGACGAGCACGGGCGACTCGGTCACGAAGAAGTTGTCGTCGATGCCGGCGACGATCTGGGCTGGCGGCTCCGTGCCCACGGCGCGGCAAATGCCGCGGACGTGCTCCCAGAGCTCCGGGGCGTCGTTCGCGTCGAGGAGCTCGCCCTCGACGGGGAGCGGGCCTCCGACTCGCTTGAAGAGCGCGCGAAAGATGACGCCGACGGCGACGAGCGCCGCCACGGCCGCGACGATGATGAGCTTGACGAAGTAGCGCTCCGTCCAGAGCGCGGTCATCCAGAACGAGAGGAAGACCAGGAGCGCGCCGTGGAGCACGATCATCGCGGCCGTGAGGAGGCGTAGCGCGTTCCATCCGAAGGCGAAGGCCGGGTACTGGGCCGCTTCGCTTCGGTAGGCGAGGCCCGAGCAGACGCCGATGACCGCGAGAGCCAGGAGCCCGAGCAGCGCGGCGAAGCCCGCCGCGCCTTCGGCCATGGCGAACTGCGCGTAGTCCCCGCAGAGGTCGCGGAGGGCCGGTGCGGCATCCGCCGCGTCGCCGGCGCCGGCCGCACACTCCGCGGAGAGCGGCGCGGCCTCCCACTGCGCGAGGATGGACTGGCGATCCTCGACGCTCAGGCTCGGATCCGCCTCGACGCCGGCGCGGACGTCGTCGAGGACCCGCTCGTCGTAGCTGCGCGTCGCATGTCCGGCGAACCACCAGGCGATGGCCGGGATCACGAAGAGGAGAAGCACCGGCGCACCAAACGTGCGCGCGAAGCTCGGCGGGGGCGGAGCGTCCGTGGTCACGGACAGAACGTACCCCACGTGCGGGTGCGTCCGTCCCCCCCGTGTGAAGAAGCGCGCAGGCCCTCACGCCTCCGCGCCCGGTACGCCGAAGCGACGTCCCGGGCGCAGTGCGAGCATCCGGCTCAGGGAAGGAGGTCGGCGACGGCCTCGGCCTCGTCGGCGAGCTCCTGCGCCGTCGCGTCCATCCTGCCGCGGCTGAAGGCGTCGATCTCGAGGCCCTGCACGACGCTCCAGGCTCCGCCTTCGCAGGTGACGGGGAAGCCGTAGATGAGGCCCTCCGGGATGCCGTAGCTGCCGTCCGAGGGCACGGCCATGGAGGCCCAGTCGCCCGCCGCCGTGCCCAGCACCCACTCGCGCACGTGGTCGAGCGCCGCGTTGGCCGCCGACGCCGCCGAGGACTTGCCCCGCGCCTCGATGATGGCCTTGCCGCGCTGCTGCACGGTGGGGATGAAGGTCTCTTCGATCCAGCTCTGATCGCCGACGATGGAGGCGACGCTCTGGCCGCCGATCTCTGCGTGGAAGACGTCCGGGTACTGCGTCGCCGAGTGGTTGCCCCAGATGGTCATCTTGGAGATTTCCGTGACCGGCTTGCCCGTCTTGGCCGCGACCTGGCTGAGCGCGCGGTTCTGGTCGAGGCGCACGAGCGCGCTGAAGCAGCTGGGATCGAGGCTCGGTGCGTTCTTCATCGCGATGTAGCAGTTGGTGTTCGCCGGGTTGCCGACGACGCAGACCTTCACGTCGCGCTTCGCGTGCGCGTCGAGCGCCTTGCCCTGCCCCGTGAAGATGGGGCCGTTCTCCCGGAGCAGGTCCTTCCGGAGCATGCCCGGCCCGCGGGGCTTGGCGCCGACCAGCATCGCCACGCCGACGTCCTGGAAGGCGACGTTGGGGTCGTCGGAGGCCGACATGCCGGCCAGCAGGGGGAAGGCGCAGTCGTCGAGCTCCATCATCACGCCCTCGCAGGCCTTCATGGCCGGCGGGATGTCGAGGAGCTGCAGGATCACCGGCTGGTCCGGGCCGAGCAGCTCGCCGGAGGCGATGCGGAAGAGCAGGCTGTAGGCGATCTGACCGGCGGCACCGGTGACCGCGACGCGAACGGGTTCCGTCATGGTGTGTCTCCTCTGTCGGGGGCGCTCACTTCAGGAGCGACTGGATGGTCGTGCCCATGTCCGATGGCGTCGGCGCGACCTTCACGCCGGCCTCCTCGAAGGCCGCGATCTTCGCCGCCGCCGTGCCCGAGCCGCCGCTGATGATGGCGCCGGCGTGGCCCATGCGCTTGCCAGGCGGCGCCGTGACCCCGGCGATGAAGCCCGCCGCGGGCTTGGTGAAGTGCTGCTTCATCCAGGCCGCGGCCTCCTCCTCGGCGCTGCCGCCGATCTCACCGATGATGATGATGCCCTCGGTCTCCGGGTCCTCCTGGAACATGTCGAGGATCTCGATGAAGCCGGTGCCGTTGATGGGGTCGCCGCCGATGCCCACGGCCGTCGTCTGGCCCATGCCGAGGCGCGTGACCTGGTGCACGGCCTCGTAGGTGAGCGTCCCGCTCTTCGACACGATGCCGACGTTGCCCTTCCGGTGGATGTGCCCGGGCATGATGCCGAGCTTCTGGCCGCCGTGGCTCCGCTCCCCGGAGCCGGGCGTGATCACGCCCGGGCAGTTGGGGCCGATGACCCGCGTCGTGCGCTGGCTGTCGAGCACGCGGCGGACCCGGAGCATGTCCATGACGGGAATGCCCTCGGTGATGACCACCACGAGGCCGATCTCCGCGTCCACGGCCTCGAGGATGGCGTCCGCGGCGAAGGGCGGGGGCACGAAGACGAGGCTCGTGTTGGCGCCCGTTGCCTCCTTGGCCTCGCGGACCGTGTCGAAGACGGGGGCCGTGCCTTTGCTGCTCGGGTTTTCCCAGGTGCTGCCGCCGCGGCCCGGCGTGACGCCGCCGACGATGGCCGTGCCGTAGTCCATGCACTGGCCGGCGTGGAAGGTGCCCGCGGAGCCCGTGAGGCCCTGAACGATGACGCGCGTTTCTGCGTTGACGAGGATGCTCATGTCGCTCTCTTTTCGCGTGGATGGTCCCCGTCAGCCCTTGGCGAGCTCGACGATCTTCTTGGCGCCCTCGGCCATCGTGTCGGCCGGCGTGATGTTCAGCCCCGAGTCGCGGAGGATGGCCTTTCCTGCCTCCACGTTCGTGCCTTCGAGGCGCACGACGAGCGGCACCTCGAGACCGAGCTCCTTCGTGGCGGCGACGACGCCGTTGGCGATGATGTCGCACTTCATGATGCCGCCGAAGATGTTCACGAAGATGCCCTTCACCGCATCGCTCGAGAGGATGATGCGGAAGGCCTTGGTCACCGCCTCCTGGCTGGCACCGCCACCGACGTCGAGGAAGTTCGCCGGGCTGCCGCCGAAGTGCTGGATGGTGTCCATGGTGGACATGGCCAGGCCCGCGCCGTTGACGAGGCAGCCGATGTTGCCGTCGAGCTGGATGTAGGAGAGGCCGGCGTCCTTCGCCTCGATCTCCGTCTGCGCCTCTTCGGTGAGGTCCCGGAGCTCGTTCCAGAGCGCCGCGTGGCGGAAATGCGCGTTCGAGTCGAAGTTCACCTTCGCGTCGAGGGCGATGACCTCCTCGTCCTTGGTGACGACGAGGGGGTTGATCTCCGCGATGGAGCAGTCCTCCTTCACGAAGAGCTCGGCGAGACCCGCGAGGAGCTTGCCGAAGCCCTTCATGGCCTTCTTCGAGAGCCCGAGACCGAAGGCGAGCTGGCGCATCTGGTAGCCCTGGAGACCGACGGCGGGGTCGATCCACACCTTGAAGATCTTCTCCGGCGAGTGCTCGGCGACCTCCTCGATGTCGACGCCGCCCTCCGTGGAGGCCATCACCGCGACGCGCTTCTGCTCGCGGTCGATGACGAGCGCCAGATACATCTCCTCCTCGATGGGCAGGCCCTGCTCGACGTAGAGGCGCTGAACGAGCTTGCCCTCGGGTCCGGTCTGGTGCGTGACCAACGTCTGGCCGAGGATTTCCTCCGCGGCGGCCTTCGCGGCGTCGACGCCCTTCACGACCTTCACGCCGCCGGCTTTGCCGCGGCCGCCCGCGTGAATCTGCGCCTTGACCACCACGACCTCGTTGCCCGTGTCGGCGATCAGCTTCTTGGCGGCATCGACGGCCTCCGTGACCGTGAAGGCCGGGATGCCCTTGGGCGTCGGGATGCCGTACTTCCGGTACAGCTCCTTCGCCTGGTATTCATGAATGTTCATCGGGGGGTCCCTCGTCGCTATCGGCGCCCGAATCTCGAGGGACGCCGTCGTCGGGCCGCGCGGAGGGCGCGGCGCAGGTCCTCATCTGGGGGCGCGACGCCGGATACCACGGCGCCCCGCCGCCGGAAAGACCGGCAGCGGCGCATCCCCTAAGCACGCGTCGGGCGCGCGCCCCGGGAAGGCCCCGGCGCATCACGCCCGCACCCTTGCGTTCGCCGGCCGAAGGGCCACGCTCGTCGCGATGTACACGCGCGACGAGCTGCGCTGGAACGGCTGGGGCCTCCGCCGCCGGGGCTTCGATCTCAAGGGGCGCGATGCCGCCGTCTGGTCCTTCGTCGCCGAGACCCTCGGCCTGGACGCGCTGCCCGAGACGCCGCCGAGGCGCCTCGCGGAGATCACCTTGCCGACCTCGCGCCTCGAGGCCTCGCTCCTCGCGACGCTGCGGGAGGTCGTCGGAAGCGAGCGAGTGCGCACCGACGACTACGAGCGCGCCTTTCACGCGCTCGGAAAGAGCTACCCGGATCTCGTACGGCTCCGGAGCGGCGACCTCTCGAGCGCGCCGGACGCCGTCGTGTACCCGGAGGCGAGCGGCGAGGTACTGGCCGTGCTCCAGGCGTGCGCAGAGCGGCGGGTGGCCGTGGTGCCCTACGGGGGCGGCTCGAGCGTCGTGGGCGGCGTCGAAGGCCGCCCGGGCGAGGGGCACACGGGCTGCGTGAGCCTAGATCTGACGCGCATGAACCAGCTGCTCCAGCTGGACACGACGAGCCGAACCGCAACCTTCCAGGCGGGCGTCTATGGCCCCGACCTCGAGCGCGCCCTCGGCAAGCGCGGCTACACCCTCGGGCATTTCCCCCAGAGCTTCGAGTTCTCGACGCTCGGGGGCTGGATTGCCGCCCGCGGCGCCGGGCAGCAGTCGAACCGCTACGGCGCGGCCGACCATTGGCTGGTGGCCGCAGAGCTCGTCGCGCCCAGCGGCGCCTGGCGCACCCTCGCCGTACCGCACTCGGCGGCGGGCCCGAATCTGAACGAGCTCGTGGCCGGGAGCGAGGGGACCCTCGGCGTGATCACGGAGGCGACGGTCCGCGTACACGAGACGCCGGAGGCCCGGGACGTTCGCGCCTACCTCTTCCGCAGCTTCGCGGCCGGCGCCGCGGCCATCCGGCGCATCGTCCAGGCCGAGCTGCCCGTGGCCATGATGCGCCTGAGCGACGCGGACGAATCGCAGTTCTTCGGGACCTTCCGTGCGCTCCTCGAGCCGCCTGGAGCCACACGGGCGGCCGCGGAACGGGGCCTCGCCGTCGCCGGCTTCGGCGAAGGCCGCTGCGCGCTGCTGCTGGGCCTCGAGGGCGACGCGCCGAACGTGCGTCACGCGAAGCGCATGACGGCGTGGCTCTGCGCCCGCGAAGGGGGCCTCCCCGTGGGCACGGGGCCCGGAGAGAGCTGGGAGGTGCGGCGCTTCACGACGCCCTATCTGCGCGACCCGCTCCTCGACCGCGGGGTCGGCATCGACACCCTCGAGACGGCCACGAGCTGGTCCAACCTCCGCCGCCTCTACGAGGCGGTGCGGACGGCGCTGCGCGGCGCCCTGGGGCCCCGCGCGGCCATCCTGGCGCACATCTCCCACTCGTATCCCGACGGCGCGAGCCTCTACTTCACCTTTCTCTTCGCGCAGGAGCGGGGCGACGAGCTGGCGCAGTGGCAGCGGGTCAAGGACGCGGCGAGCGAGGCCATCCTCGCGGCGGGCGGCACCATCAGCCACCACCATGGCGTCGGCCGGGACCACAAGCGCTGGTTCGACGAAGAGAAGGGCCCGTTGGCCGTCGCCATGCTCCGCGCCGCGAAGGCCTCCCTTGACCCCGAGGACGTGCTGAACCCCGGCAAGCTGATCTGAGCGACGCGGGGGACTAGCATCGATGGATGCTTCGTTCTTCTTTGCTTCTCGTTGCCCTGGGCCTCGTGGCCTGCGGCGACACCTCGGCGGTGCCGACCCGGACGCCGGACATGGACCCGGGATCCACCCCGGACGCCGGCCCCGACGCCGACGCGCCGGACGGCGCCGCCCCCACGGACGCCGGGGGTGACGCGGCACCGGACGGCCCCGACGCAGGCAGCGACGCAGGCCCCGATGGCTCCACGGAGCCCGCCGCCGGCGCGCCGGACCCGCTCACGGAC